>JBAQYM010000277.1:0-16673 GCA_049300095.1 Syntrophobacteraceae bacterium | reverse complement strand
CAGCTTGGGAACCCTTGTGGGCCGGCGGGCAGGCGGAGTTGTCGGACGGATGAGCGGCTTCAGCCGAACCGCCGACTTCCAGTCGTAACCCCAAATCTACCTGCTTCAGCAGGTAGTGGTTTAATTTTATAGCGAACGGTCCTTCGGGGTAGTGGCAGGTAATGCAAAAGAACAACCCGCCGGAGCGGGTTGTTCTTTTGCAGCGTGTTGCCGTATCATAAAAGCGCGTTGTTGCGGTATTCCGCGGATGGCTCCCGGTTGGCTTACCCGGCCGTTATTCCGCCGGGGCTTCTTTTTCGGGCTGCGGTTTGGGGGCCGGTTGCGCCTTGGCGGCTTTTGCCACCTTCTTCGCGCCCTTTTTCTTTGATTTTTCGCGGCCCGCGCCGTCCGATATCAATTCGAGCAGGCACATCGGCGCGGCGTCGCCCCTTCTGAATCCCACCTTCACGATCCGGGTATATCCCCCGGCCCGGTTCTGGTACCGCAGGGCCAGCTCTTCGAACACCTTGTACACGACGGATTTTTCGCGCACAACCGCCAGCGCCTGTCTCCTGGCGTGCAGGTCGCCTCTTTTGCCCAGCGTGATCATCCATTCGGCCCAGCGCCGCATTTCCTTGGCCTTGGGGACGGTGGTGTAGATGCGTTCGTGATCGAGCAGGGAAGTCACCATGTTCCGAAACATGGCCAGACGGTGGCTGGTGGTGCGGTTCAGTTTTCTCCCGGAGACTCCGTGGCGCATGGCTATTCCTGTTCCTTTCTTCTCTCTTCTATCTCATCGCGGCTGGGGAAACTGTCCAGCTTCATTCCCAGAGAGAGCCCCATCTCGCTCAGGATTTCCTTGATCTCGTTGAGCGACTTGCGGCCGAAATTCTTTGTCTTGAGCATTTCCTGTTCGGTCCTCTGAACCAGTTCGCCGATGTAGCGAATGTCGGCGTTCTTGAGACAGTTTGCCGAGCGCACGGAAAGCTCGAGTTCGTCGACGCTTCGGAAAAGGTTTTCGTTGAAAGCGGGCTCAGTGCGGATTTCTTCTTCCGGCGTTTCCGCTTCCTCTTCGAAGTTGATAAATATCGTCAACTGGTCCTTGAGGATCTTGGCGGCGTAGGCGAGGGCATCCTCGGGCTTGACGCTGCCGTCGGACCATATCTCGATCGTGAGCTTGTCATAATCGGTGATCTGGGCGACGCGCGCCTGGCTCACCGTGTAGCTGACCTTGCGGACGGGCGAGAAAACCGCGTCGATGGGGATCGTCCCGATAGGCTGGTTTTCCTCGATGTTCTTGTCGGCCGGAACGTAGCCCTTGCCCTGCTTGATGGTAAGTTCCATGCGGAGCTTCGCATCGCGAGCAAGCGTGCAGATGTGCCGGTCGGGATTGAGCACCTCGATCTGAGGGCCGGTCCTGATGGCGCCGGCGCCGACCCGCCCTTCGCCTTCCTGTTCGATCATGACGCGCCGGGGCGAGGAGTCGCCCGTAACCTTGAACCGAACTTCCTTGAGGTTCAGGATCACGTCGGTGACATCTTCGAGGACGCCGGGAATGGTCGAAAATTCGTGCAGGACGCCGTCAACTTTCACGCTGGTAATGGCCGAGCCCTGCAGCGAGGATAGCAGCACCCTCCTCAGCGCGTTTCCCAGCGTTATCCCAAAGCCCCTCTCAAGGGGCTCGCATTCGAATTTCCCGTATGTGTTCGGGTCGGTTGTTTCGATTTCCAAGCGCTTCGGCTTAATAAGTTCGCGCCAGTTTTTTTGCATAGTTTATCCTCATCAAGATGTCGTAACAGGCGCCCCATCCGGAAAGTCAAGCGGGCCATTGGGCGCAAAGCGCACTCCAAAGGCCCTCGACAGCACAATCTTCCCGCAAAAATGCCGCTCTTACTATTTCGAATAGAACTCCACCACCAGTTGCTCTTGCACCGGCAGGTTCATATCTTCACGGGACGGGTAAACCTTGAAAGTGCCTTCATACTTCGCCGTATCGAGGTCGAGCCACGCGGCGAGGCCCCTGCGGGGAAGCGCCCCCATCGACTCGTTGATTATCCCAAGAGTGCGGCTGCCCTCGACAACGGCGATCATGTCCCCGGGCCTGAGCAAATAGGAGGGGATATTCACTTTCTTGCCGTTTACGAGCAGGTGGCTGTGCCTCACAAGCTGTCTGGCCTGAGAACGGGAATTTGCAAACCCCAGGCGGTAGACGGTATTGTCGAGCCTGCGTTCGAGCAGGACCAGGAAGTTCGTGCCCGTCACGCCCTTCTGGCGGTCGGCCTCTTTGAAATAGCTCTTGAACTGCTTTTCAACCAGGCCGTACATCCTCTTGATCTTCTGCTTTTCACGGAGCTGCAGCCCGTAGTCGGACATCTTGCCGCGGTTCTGTCCGTGCTGACCGGGGGGATAGTTGCGGCGTTCGATCGCGCACTTATCCGAATAGCAGCGGTCCCCCTTGAGATATAGCTTCATTGCCTCGCGGCGGCAAAGCCTGCATTGTGATTCGGTGTAGCGAGCCAAAATTGTCCTCCTGACTTATATGAAATGCCCCGGCACGCCCGGACCCGCGCTATACCCTGCGCCTCTTGGGGGGCCGGCAGCCATTGTGCGGAATAGGGGTGACGTCCTTTATGAAAGTGATATTGAAGCCGGCGGCCTGGAGAGCGCGCAATGCGGCCTCCCGCCCCGAACCCGGGCCTTTCACATAGACTTCGATATTCTGGACCCCATGCTCCTGCGCCTTCTTCGCGGCCACCTCCGCGGCGACCTGCGCCGCGAACGGAGTGCTCTTCCGCGATCCCTTGAAGCCCTGGCTTCCCGCGCTTGACCAGGAAATGGCATTGCCGCTCAGATCCGTGATCGTGATGATGGTGTTGTTGAATGTCGAGCGGATGTGAGCAACACCGTTTAGAATGTTCTTGCGCTCTTTTTTCTTGGGCCTGGCCGACTTTTCTCTTGCCATGATTCCTCCGTGCTATGCCTTCTTGCGCTTGCCCATAACGGACCGGCGCGGGCCTTTTCGAGTGCGTGCATTGGTATGCGTGCGCTGGCCGCGCACCGGAAGCCCCCGGCGGTGCCTCAGACCCCTGTAGCAGCCAAGGTCCATCAAACGCTTGATGCTCATCGAGACCTCGGAGCGAAGGTCCCCCTCGACCTTGAAATGGGTGTCGATGAGCTGCCTGATCGCGTTCACCTGGGCTTCGGTCAGATCATCGCTCTTGGTATCGAGGTTGATGGCGGCCATTTCGAGTATCTTCTTGGATGTCGGCCTGCCGATACCATAGATATATGTGAGGGCGATTTCGATGCGCTTGTTCTTCGGTAGGTCTATGCCTGCGATGCGTGCCAATGTTTTCCTCCCTTAGCCCTGGCGCTGCTTGTGCCGGGGGTTTTCACAAATTACGCGCACATTTCCGTGGCGGCGGATGATCTTGCATTTTCTGCAGATGCGCTTTACCGATGCTCGCACTTTCATTTCCGATTCCTTTCGCGGAGCGGATATCGCGGCTGCAAGCCGCTCCCACATCTATCGTATCGCGGCTGCAAGCCGCTCCCACACGGAGGGGCCGCTATGATTTCGACCTGTACGTAATGCGGCCGCGAGTCAGATCATAGGGGGAAAGTTCCACCGTAACCTTGTCCCCCGGCAGGATGCGAATGAAGTGCATGCGCATCTTTCCGGAGATATGAGCGAGAATGCGATGACCGTTGGGCAGCTCCACGCGGAACATGGCATTGGGAAGGGTTTCCACGACGGTGCCTTCCACCTCGATAGCGTCCTCTTTGGCCATGCTTTGGGCGACTCCTTCAGTTGTCTGGTGCGAACTTTTTATTATACTTAATCGATGCGGCCTTGTAAAGCCGTTTGCTATCGAGTCAGTATGTCGGGGCCGTTTTCCGTTATCGCTATCGTATGTTCAAAATGCGCCGAAAGCTTCCTGTCCAGCGTTACCGCCGTCCACTGGTCTTCCATTATCTCCACGTCGGGTCCGCCGCTGTTGATCATCGGCTCGATGGCCAGGACCATCCCGGGCTTGAGCCTCACGCCCTTGCCCGGCGGACCGTAGTTGGGGATCTGAGGGCTTTCGTGGAGGTGCTGGCCTATGCCGTGCCCCACAAATTCCCTTACGACCGTATACCCGCGCGCCTCCACGTATGCCTGGATGGCATGCGAGATATCGGACAGGCGATTGGCGGAAAGCGCCCGCGCGATTCCCTCGTAGAGCGATTCCTCGGTCACCGCGCACAACCGGGCGGCTTCGTCGGAAATTGTTCCCACCGGGACCGTAATCGCGGCATCGCCGTAATACCCGCCAACAACCACGCCGAAATCCAGGCTGATGATGTCGCCCTCTTTGAGCCGCCTCTGCTTCGAGGGCATGCCGTGCACGACCTCTTCGTTAACCGAGGTGCACAAAGCATAAGGGTAGCCGTGGTAGCCAAGAAACGCCGGCTTGGCGCCGTTTGCGCGCGCCAGTTCCTCGCTCAGCCCGTTCAGGTCCCAGGTCGTAATTCCGGGCTGAATGTGCTCGGAGAGGTTCCGCAGGATGTCGGATACTATCCGGCAGGCATTCCGGATTTTCTCTATCTCGGCACGTGAGCGCAGAATAATCAAATATGCTGCCTCTTAGCCCAGTACTGCCTGAATACGGGTTAAAATATCGTCCATTTTGCCAACGCCGTTGATGCGGCGAAGCTTGCCCAGGTTCTGGTAGTAGTCGATCAGGGGCTTTGTCTGGGCTTCATAGGTCTCGAGGCGCGAGTTGACCGTCACCTCGTTATCGTCCGACCTCTGGTAGAGTTCGCCGCCGCATTTGTCGCAAACACCGTCTTTTTTCGGAGGATCGAACATCACGTGGAACCCGGCGCCGCAGGCCCGGCAGGTGCGCCGACCGGTGAGACGGCCGAGCAGCTCCGAGTTGGGCACCTCGACGCTTACCACGTGGTCGATCTTCTGTCCCAGCTCGCCAAGAATCTTGTCGAGCTCCACGGCCTGTCCCGCCGTGCGGGGAAAACCGTCGAGCATGTAGCCGTTCTTGGCGTCGGGCTTCTGGATGCGTTCCTTGACCAGCCCGATCACAACGCTGTCGGGAACCAGCCCGCCCTGATCCATATATTTTTTGGCTTCGAGCCCCAGGGGCGTTCCTTCCTTGAGGGCCGCACGGAGCATATCGCCCGTGGAAACCTGAGGAATGTGGTACTTTTCAATGAGGCGTTTGGCCTGAGTGCCTTTGCCCGCTCCCGGGGGTCCAAGCAGAATGATGTTCATCGTTTACCCTCCATTTTGAAAATACGCGCCTGATGTCCTGATCTCAAAATCCGCCGGCCAATCCGCCGAAAGGGGGGGTGGAGGATTAGCGGCGGCCCTTCATGCGGCCTTTCTTAAGAAAACCTTCGTAATGGCGCGAGAGCATGTGCGCCTCGATCTGGGCCAGGGTGTCCATCGCAACGCCGATGACGATCAGAAGGGCGGTCCCGCCGAAATAGAAGGGCACGGAAAACCTTTGGATGAGAATCGTGGGGAGCACGCAAACCGCCGAGACATAAATCGCGCCGCCAAGGGTGATGCGGCTGAGCACCTTGTCGATGTATTCGGCCGTGGGACGTCCGGGCCGAATGCCGGGGATGAACCCGCCGTACTTTTTCATATTCTCGGACACGTCCACCGGGTTGAATACGATGGCCGTGTAGAAAAAACAAAAGAAGACGATGAACCCGACGTAAAGGGCGCTGTACGCCCAGTGGCCGGGACTGAGCGCCTGGGCCACCGATTGCACCCAGGGCACGTGGATGAAGTTTGCCACCGTTGCCGGGAACATAATGATCGATGAGGCGAAGATGGGCGGGATGACCCCCGAGGCGTTTATCTTAAGGGGGATATGGGTGTTCTGGCCGCCGTAGACGCGCCTTCCGACCACCCGCTTGGCGTACTGGACGGGGATGCGCCTCTGGCCCCGCTCCATGAAAATGATGAAGGCAACCACCCCGATCATCATCACGCCAAGGGCTGTGAGGATGAAGATGCTGATTTCACCCGTTTGAACCAGCCGCGCGGAACTGATGATGGCGCTGGGAATCCCCGCCACGATCCCGGCGAAGATGATAAGGGATATCCCGTTCCCGATCCCGCGCTCGGTTATCTGCTCGCCGAGCCACATGATGAAGGCCGTGCCGGCCGTGAGGGTCAAAACGGTAATGAAGCGGAATGACCATCCGGATTGGATCACGATATGAACATCGCCCGGCCCCATCATTCCTTCGAGTCCGACGGCAATCCCGAAGCCCTGGATTATGCTGAGGATGACCGTCCCGTAGCGTGTGTACTGGGTGATCTTGCGCCGCCCCGCTTCGCCTTCCTTGCTCAGGCGTTCGAGGGTCGGTATGACCACCGTGAGGAGCTGGAGGATGATCGATGCGCTGATGTAGGGCATGATCCCGAGGGCGAAAACGGACAGCTGGCTGAGCGCCCCGCCTGAAAACATGTCGAACAGGCCCAGCAGGGTCCCCTGGGCGGCCTTGAAATAGGCCATCAGGGCATCCGTGTTGATGCCCGGCGTCGGGATGTGCGCTCCAATGCGGTAGACGGCAAGAAGAAGCAGGGTCATCCCGATGCGGCGCTTTAGTTCGGGAATTTTGCCGATATTCTGGAAGCCAGCGAGCACCCGTTATTTTCCTTCCCTAAGCGGTATCAGTTCGATTTTACCGCCGGCCGCCTCGATTTTCTGAATGGCCGAAGCGCTTGCCTTGTGCACGCGAACGGTAAGCGAATGGGTGATCTCCCCGTTGGCAAGAAGCTTAACCCCGTAGGGGACTTTCTTGAGAAGCCCGATACCCATCATGTCGATCGGGCCGACCTCGCTGCCGGCCGGAAACCGCTGCATATCCTGGACGTTTACGATATTGAGTTCTTTTCTGAAAATATTGGTGAAGCCGCGCTTGGGGATCCTGCGCTGGAGCGGCATCTGGCCGCCCT
The DNA here is from genome assembly GCA_049300095.1 of Syntrophobacteraceae bacterium. Taxonomy (GTDB): domain Bacteria; phylum Desulfobacterota; class Syntrophobacteria; order Syntrophobacterales; family Syntrophobacteraceae; genus SbD1. The sequence continues at coordinate 9,721 of JBAQYM010000277.1, read as the reverse complement.
CAAACCAGGGGGGCGTTCCGCCGCCGGAGCGCGATTTCTGTCCCTTGGTCCCCTTGCCGGCGGTCATTCCCTGGCCGGAACCCGAACCGCGGCCGAGCCGCTTTGTATTCCTTTTAGCCCCTTTAGGCGGGGACAGTTCTCCGAGTCTCATCAGTAAACCCCGTATTTCTATGCTTTTTCTTTGACTTCCACGAGATGAATCACTTTCCTCAGAGCGCCGAGCACCTGCGGGGAGCCGTAGAGGTCCACGGGCCTGTGCATCCTTGTCAGCCCAAGGGCCTGGAGTATCCTGCGGTGCTTCTCGGGGCGCCCGATCGGGCTTCGAACCAGTCTGACTTCAATTGGCTTTGACATTTCCACACCTCTTTGATTCACCGCGGAGATCGCAGAGGTCGCTGAGAAAAAGAAGTGACTTATGAGAAAAAGTATATGCAAATATTTTTTAGTGCTTTTCTCAGGCTTTTCTCTGCGCTCTCAGCGTTCTCTGCGGTGAAATAGTCTTCTAGGCCTGGTCTTCCAGGATGTTTCTTCCCCGCACCTTGGATACCTGTTCGGCGCTGCGGAGGTGTTTGAGACCATCTACCGTCGCCTTCACAACGTTATGGGGATTGCGCGATCCGATGCACTTGGTCAAAATATTGCTGATGCCCGCTGCTTCCATGATGGCGCGAACCGCTCCGCCCGCGATAACGCCGGTACCGGGGGAGGCTGGTTTCAAGACGACCGAGGATGCGCCGAACCGGCCCAGGACCTCGTGAGGTATCGTGGTGTTCAGGATCGGGACATCGACCATGCTCCGCTTGGCCGATTCCATGCCCTTGCGTATGGCTTCGGGGACCTCGTTCGCCTTGCCCAGGCTGTAGCCGACCCGGCCGTTGCCGTCGCCCACGACCACAATCGCACTGAACGAAAAGCGCCGGCCGCCCTTAACAACCTTCGCCACGCGGCTTATATGGACCACCTTGTCGATTAACTGCAGCTGACTGGAATCCACAGCTATCAATTTGACTGCCTCCGATCTGGTATGAAATTAAAAATCAAGCCCCTTCTCGCGGGCGGCGTCGGCAAGAGCCTGGATGCGCCCGTGATAGATGAAGCCGTTGCGGTCGAAAACAACCTTGGCGATACCCTGCTCCAAGGCTTTGCGGGCGACGAGCGCGCCGACGCGCTTGGCGGCGGCGAGCTTGCCCTTTTCTTTCTCCATTTCCTTGTATTCGGGCGAAAGCGTCGAGGCGGACACCAGGGTCGCCCCACTCGCATCGTTTACTATCTGAGCGTATATGTGCTTGTCGCTACGGAACACCGTCAGCCTCGGGCGCTGTTCGGTGCCCTCGACTTTGCGCCGGATGCGCTTCTTTCTCTTGAGACGGGCCACGTCGCGCGGATTGGTCTTTCCAGCCATTTTAAGTTCCCTCCGAATCCTACTTCTTAGAACCGGTCTTGCCGACCTTGCGGTGAACATGCTCGCCCGCGTACCGGACACCCTTGCCCTTGTAAGGCTCGGCGGGCCGCAGGGCGCGAATCCTGGCGGCCGTTTCGCCCAGGACTTCAATGTCGTTGCCTTCGAGCCGAATGGTGTTGGCCTTGTCCACGGTGGCCTTCACCCCTTCGGGCAGCGGGAACAGGATGGGATGCGAAAATCCGAGGCTGAGGTTGATGTTGGTTCCCTGCACCTCGGCGCGGTAACCCGTTCCCTGGATCTCGAGGCCCTTTACGAAGCCTTCGCTCACCCCGCGAACCATGTTGTTTACCAGCGCCCGAACCAGACCGTGAAGCGAGCGGCTTTCGATGGATTCGTCTTTCCTCTTGAACTCGATGACCTCGGCGCCTATCTCAACGTCGAGATTGCCCGGAATGGGGCGCGCAAGGGCGCCCTTGGGGCCTTTTACCGAGAGAACCGAGTCCGCCAGGGTGACGCTCACACCTTTCGGTATCGTTATGGGCAATTTACCCACCCGTGACATGCCAATACTCCTTCGTAAATTTACTCAAAGGGAACGTGACAGCTCTACCAGACGGCGCAGAGCACCTCGCCGCCGATCCGCTCTTTGCGGGCCTGCCTGTCGGTCATGACCCCACGGGAAGTCGAGACGATCGAGATTCCCATCCCGTTGAGTATGCGCGGGATTTCCTCGTGACCGACATACATGCGGCGGCCGGGCTTGCTGATCCGCTTGGCGCCCGTTACGGCCCCCTCGCGGCCCTCGCCGTATTTCAGGTGAACGCGCAGAACGCCCTGCTTGTCGTCCCTGATGAATTTATAATTCTTTATATATCCCTCTTCCTTCAGAATGCGGGCGAGGTTGGCCTTGGCCCGCGATGCGGGGATGTCCACCTTGTCGAATCTCGCCTTCTGTGCGTTCCGAATGCGGTTCAGGAAATCACCTATTGGATCCGATACCATTTCTGTGTGCTCCTTCCGGTCCTACGCCGCGGCTTCTTACCAGCTCGCCTTGACCACGCCGGGCAGCTCGCCCCTCAAGGCCATGCCGCGAAAACAAATGCGGCATATGCCGAACTTACGTAGATACGCCCGAGGCCGCCCGCAGACAGGACACCTGTTGTAACCCCGGACCTTGAACTTGGGGGTGCGTTGCGATTTTGCAATGAGTGACTTCTTAGCCAAAGGAGGCCTCCTTAATTATTGCCTGAAAGGCATTCCCATGAGGGCCAGAAGCGTTCTGGCCTCATCGTCCGTCTTCGCCGTGGTGACGATTGTTATGTTCATTCCCTTGATCTTGTCGATCTTGTCGTAGTCGATTTCAGGGAAAATAATCTGCTCTTTGATGCCGAGCGTGTAGTTGCCCCGGCCGTCAAGCGCCTTGGGGGAAATGCCGCGAAAGTCGCGAACGCGGGGGAGGGCGACATTTACGAGCTTGTCGAAAAACTCGTACATGCGGTCTCCGCGAAGGGTCACCATGCACCCGATCGGCATTCCCTTTCGGAGCTTGAACGCCGCGATGCTCTGACGCGCCCGCGTGATCACCGGCTTCTGGCCGCTTATCTGGCTCAACTCGGCCGCGGCCGAATCGAGGATCTTGATGTTCTGGATTGCTTCCCCGAGCCCCATGTTGACGATGATCTTGGTGATCCTCGGGAGCTGCATCGGGCTTTTGTAGTTGTACTTCTCCTGGAGCTGGGGAACCACTTCCCCGTTGTATTTATCCCGCACTACGGCCATGTTTCCTCCAATCCCGCCTTTGCGGTGGACGCCCGCTAGTCGATGACTTCCTCGCACTTTTTGCAGTACCGGACTTTCTTGTCATCGATAGTCTTGTAGCCCACCCGGGTCGGGTCTGTGCACTTGGAACAAATAAGCATGAGATTCGAGATGTGGATCGGGGATTCCTTTTCGAGGATGCCCCCCTGTCTCGACTGCTGGCTGGGTTTCATGTGGCGCTTGATCATGTTGATCTTCTCCACGATAACCCGGTCCTTTTTGGGAATGACGCGCAGGACCTTGCCGTTCTTCCCCTTATCTTTTCCGGCGAGAACCGTCACCGTGTCGTTTTTCTTGATGTTAAAACCCTGATGTTTCATCTCAAAGTGTCCTTTGCCGCTAAAGAACTTCCGGGGCGAGCGAGATGATCTTCATGAACTGTTTTGCCCGCAGCTCCCTGGCGACCGGCCCGAAGATACGGGTGCCGATCGGTTCCTTGGCCTGATTGATGAGCACCGCCGAATTGTCGTCGAATTTGATGTAGGAGCCGTCCGGGCGTCGGACTTCCTTGCGGGTGCGCACGACGACAGCCTTGAGCACGTCTCCCTTTTTCACCTTCGCGTTCGGGATGGCTTCCTGGACGGATACGACGATTATGTCGCCGACCGAAGCGTAGCGCCTGCGCGTGCCTCCGAGCACCTTGATGCAGTAGAGCCGCTTGGCGCCGGAATTATCCGCGGCGTTTAATTGAGTTTCCGATTGAATCATTGGTTACTCCATGTACGGAAGTCGGATACCGGATGCCGGGTGGCGGAAGAAAATCTTCTTCCTCTCCGATCCCTCCGATCTCCGTTAGATTGCCGCCTTTCCAAGTACCTTTACAACCAGCCAGCGCTTGTCCTTGCTGATCGGCCTGCTTTCCTCGATGAGCACGCGGTCGCCCACCGAACAGGAGTTCTGGGCGTCGTGGGCCTTGAACGTGTTGCGGCGGCGGACGAACTTGCGATACATCTTGTCCTGGATAAGCCGTTCGACCATAACCACGACGGTTTTGTCCATCTTGTTGCTCATGACCTTGCCGACGCGTGTTTTTCTGAGTGATTTCTGTTCTTCCATATGCCTGGCCCCTATGCTCCGGCTGTCTTGTCCATCTCGGACAAAATCGTCATGATGCGCGCGATGTCGTTCTTATTCTTGGGAACCTGTGCGGTGTTGTCCAGTTGTCCCGTCGCATGCTGAAACTTGAGGTTGAACTGCGCTTCCTGAAGTTCGTTGAGCTTGTGGAGCAGTTCGTCTTTTGTCATTTCCCGAAAAGCGGCTGGTTTCATAGCACATCCTGCCTCGAAACAAAGCGGGTGGGGATCGGAAGCTTATGTGCCGCAAGGTTGAGCGCCTCGCGGGCGTCGGCTTCGGTAACACCCTTGATCTCGTATAAAATTCTGCCCGGCCGGACAACCGCCATCCAACCCTCGGGGGAGCCTTTGCCTTTTCCCATCCGGGTCTCGGCGGGCTTCTTGGTGAAGGGCTTGTCGGGGAAGATGCGGATCCAGACCTTGCCGCCGCGCTTTACGTGCCGGGTGATGGCGACGCGGGCCGCTTCAATTTGCCGGGCGGTGACATAGCCGGGCGCGAGGGCCTTGAGCCCGAATTCGCCGAAGCTGATAGTGCTTCCCCGGAAAGCCGTTCCGGTCATGCGGCCTTTCTGAACTTTTCTGAATTTAACTCTTTTGGGCGCTAACATTTGCAGTTTCTCCCGGTACTATCGGGTCGGACCCGAGAAAGCGCGCCGGCGCGCGGTCCGGCCAAAAATCCAAACAAAAACCAATCCACCCTCAGGGCAGGATTTCGCCCTTGAATATCCAGGTCTTGACGCCGATGATGCCGTAGGTGGTCCTAGCCAGGGCCGTGCCGTAATCGATGTCCGCGCGCAGGGTGTGCAGGGGGACCCGACCTTCGCGGTACCACTCGCGCCGCGCCATTTCAGCGCCGCCCAGCCGGCCCGCGGATGCGACGCGCACTCCCTTGGCCCCGAATTTCAGGGCGGAACTCACGGCGCGCTTCATCGCGCGACGGAACGCCACACGCCTTACGAGCTGAAGGGCGATGTTTTCGGCTACCAGAACGGCGTCGAGTTCGGGACGGCGCACTTCCTGAATATCGATAAGGACTTCCCGCTTGAACCTGCGCTCGAGATCGCGCCGGAGCACTTCGATTTCGGCCCCCTTCTTCCCGATGACTATACCGGGCCGGGCCGTGTGGATCCGGATCTTCACCTTGTTGGCGGCGCGCTCGATTTCAATCTTGGAAATCCCCGCGTGAAAGAGGCGCTCCTTGACGTAGTCCCGAATCTGGCGATCTTCGAAAACGAGTTTTGAGTAGTCCTTCGTGGCAAACCACTTCGAATCCCAGGTCTTCACGATTCCGAGCCGGAACCCGGTTGGATGAACTTTCTGTCCCAAACTTCACCTCCGTGTGGGTGCGAATGCTCTCTAAAATATAAGTAAAACCAATTAACTATAAAATCCCCAAAGGGAACTATTTCTCAGCCGCCACCCCGGTGGCATTGCCTGTTTACCAAGCCGTTTCTTGCCCGCGACGGCGGCATCTTCTCTTCGCTGCTCACCGCGCGCCGGTAACCGACCTATTTTTCCGCCAGCACGATGGTAATATGGCTGGAAGGCTTGATAATCCGGGTCGCGCGTCCCATCGCCCTCGGGCGAAACCTCTTGAGCCGCGGCCCCTGGTCAATCTTGATCGTCTTGATGTAGAGGTTGTCCGCTTCGAGAGTGTGGGCGCTTTCGGCGTTCGCAATGGCGGAGCGCAGGGTCTTGGTTATGAGACGGCCGCTCTTCTTGGGCGTAAACCTCAGCAGAATCAGGGCCTCGCCGACGCTCTTGCCCCGGACCATATCCGCAACCAGCCGCGTCTTCTGCGCGGAAACCCGCAGGTACTTGCTAATGGCTCTGACTTCCATTATTTCTTCCCTTTGACTTTGGACTTCTTGTCTCCGGCGTGGCCGTAAAAGGTCCTGGTGGGCGCGAACTCACCGAGCTTGTGTCCGACCATGTTCTCGCTCACGAACACCGGGATGAATTTCTTCCCGTTGTGCACGGCAAGTGTTACCCCGACGAATTCGGGAAGTATGGTGGACCTGCGCGACCAGGTCTTGATAACCTTGCGGTCACCGGTATCTCTGGCCTTCGTCACCTTCTGGATCAGGTGGTCGTCGACAAATGGCCCTTTTTTTAAAGACCGAGGCACTGTTTCCTCCTAACGCTTCTCTCCGGCGCGCTCACCGCCGCCGCACACCGGGGGCGGGAAGGGGAGGCCGGGCGAAATTGCCGCGATGCGGACCGGCAAGCCGGTCCCTTATTTACGACGGTGCAATATGTACTTGTCGCTCTGTTTCGGTTTGCGCGTGCGGTAGCCCTTCGTGGGAACACCCCAGGGAGTGCACGGATGACGGCCGCCTGAGCTTCTGCCTTCGCCGCCGCCCATCGGATGATCAACCGGGTTCATCGCAACGCCGCGAACGTGCGGCCTCACACCGGACCAGCGGGTGCGTCCGGCCTTGCCGAGCGAAATGTTTTCGTGATCGATGTTGCCAACCTGGCCGATAGTCGCCTTGCACTCGACCGAGATCATGCGCATCTCGCCCGAGGGCATGCGCAGGGTGGCGTTCTTACCCTCGCGGGCGATGAGCTGGGCGCTCGTTCCCGCGGAACGCGCAAGCTGCCCGCCCTTGCCGGGGCGCATCTCGATATTGTGCACCACAGTGCCCAGCGGGAGGTTCGCCAGCTTGAGGCAGTTGCCGGGCTTGATGTCGGCATCCGCGCCGGTCATCACCTTGGCGCCGACCTTGAGTCCAACGGGCGCCAGGATGTAGCGCTTCTCGCCGTCCACATAGTGCAGGAGGGCGATGTGGGCGGAGCGGTTGGGATCGTATTCGATGCTGGCGACCTTGGCCGGAATGCCTTCCTTGTTGCGCTTGAAGTCGATTATGCGGTAGCGCCTCTTGTGCCCTCCGCCGCGCTGCCAGGCCGTCACCCGGCCGGCGTTGTTGCGGCCGCCCGATTTATTGAGCGGTTCGATAAGGCTCTTTTCCGGCTTATCGGTCGTGATTTCCTCGAAGGTGGCGTATGTCTGGAACCGACGGCCGGGAGACGTCGGTTTCACTGTCCTGATTCCCATTTTACCTTTTCCTCTCCTGCCTATCAATTCCTGCCTAGCAGAGCTTCACACCTTGTCATCTCGACCGGAGGGAGAGATCTTTACGAGGAGATTGCCTTCCTAAAGATTTCTCGCGTGCGCTCGAAATGACATCGAGGGGACTCTAAACGCCTTCAAAAAACTCGACCCGCTGACCGGGCTTGATGGTGACGACGGCCTTTTTCCAGTCGGGATGCCGCGTAAAGTGGCGGCCAACACGCTTCTTCTTGCCCTTCATGCTGATGGTGGCAACATTTAGCACGTCCACCTTGAATATCTTCTCGACCGCCGCTTTTATTTCGATCTTGTTCGCGCGCCTGTCCACCTCGAAGCAGAGCTTGTTTCTCTCGTCCTTTTCGACGGTGCTCTTTTCGGTGACCAGAGGGCGTTTCAAAATGTCGTAGGTCTTCCGGATCATGCCAGCGCCTCCTCGATCTTGCCGATGCAGTCCCTGCTGAGGATCACGGCGTGGTAGTTCAGAAGATCGTAGACGTTGAGACCTTCCGAGCGCAGGACTTTCACGTTCGGGATATTGCGGGCGGATTTCAGGATCGTTTCGTCATACTCGGGCACGACCACGAGCGTCTTGCGAAGCTCGAACCGGTTGAGTATGTCCGCAAAGTCTTTCGTCTTGATTCTTTCCATCTTGAACTGGTCGAAAACCGTGAACTCGTTGTCGATGACCTTCTGGGTGAGGGCCATCTTGAGGGCGAGCCGGCGCACCTTTTTGGGAACGCGCATGTCGTAGTCTCTGGGCACGGGGCCGTGGGTGTTCCCGCCGCCGCGAAATATCGGAGAACGGGTCGTCCCCGCGCGGGCGCGGCCGGTTCCCTTCTGTCTCCAGGGCTTCTTTCCGCCGCCGGAGACTTCGCTCCTGCCCTTGGTCTTGGCGGTTCCCGCCCGGCGCTTGGCCAGTTGATAGAGTACGACCTCGTGCAACACATGAGGTTTGACGGGCACCCCGAAAATGGCGTCGCTCAGTTCCAGTTGCCCCGTCACTTCCCGGTTCAGGTTGAATACATCAACAGTTGGCATCGTAATCCCCAAAAATCTATTCCGCCTTCCGAGCGGCCGGGCGGGAGTCAATCCCGCCCTTGCGATCAAACGATTATTTCACCCGGTTGGTTCTGCGGATGACGACTATTCCGTTTTTCGCGCCCGGAACGGCGCCGTGAACCAGGATGAGGTTCTCTTCGGGACGCACGTCAACGACCTTGAGATTGAGTACGGTCGTGCGCTTGTTGCCCTTCTGACCGGGCATTTTCTTGCCTTTGATGACCCGGCCGGGGTAGGTGGCCATACCGGTCGAGCCGGGCTCCCGTACGTTCTTCGAGCCGTGACCGTCGGGGCCGCGCTGGAAGTTCCAGCGCTTGATGGTCCCGGCAAACCCCTTGCCCTTGCTCTTCCCGATCACGTCGATGTTCTCGCCGATCTCGAACATATCGGCCAGCACCTGGTCGCCGGGATTGTGCTCGGAGGGATCATCCACCGGGATCTCGCGCAAAACTTCGAAATAGCCCTTGCCGACCTTGTCGAGATGTCCCTTTAGCGGCTTGTTGACGCTTTTTGCCTTCTTCGTTCCGAACCCGATCTGGAGGGCCGAGTAGCCGTCCGTTTTCTCCGTTTTCACCTGGGTGACCGTGCACGGCCCGACCTGGACGAGGGTAACCGGATAGACGGTGCCGTCGGCGGCGAAGATCTGGGTCATATCGAGTTTGCGTCCAATAATTGCGTTAATCATGATCCTAACTCTCTTTCGCTGAGACTGCCGCCTGAAACCCTAGAGCTTGATCTCGACATCGACCCCGGCGGAAAGGTCCAGTTTCATCAGGGAGTCCACGGTCTGCTGGGTCGGTTCCAGAATGTCGATCAGGCGCTTGTGGACGCGTATCTCGAACTGCTCGCGCGACTTCTTGTCGACGTGTGGAGACCGCAGCACGGTGTATCGGTTGATCTTGGTCGGAAGCGGGATGGGGCCCGCAACACGCGCACCGGTCTTCTTGGCCGTCATTACGATCTCGCTCGTGGACTGGTCCAGAAGCTTGTGATCGTAAGCCTTCAGTCGGATGCGAATTCTCTGGTTCGTCACCATATCAGTGCATTCCTATCAAATAGACAACCGGAGCAGGAAGAACTCCGGTTTATCCCGTTACAGATTAACTTAGGCGATTACTTCGGTGAGGACGCCCGCCCCCACCGTACGCCCGCCTTCGCGGATGGCGAAGCGAAGCTCTTTTTCAAGGGCCACCGGGGTGATGAGCGCTACCTCGCAACTGATGTTGTCGCCGGGCATGACCATCTCGACGCCTTCGGGAAGGGTCATGATGCCGGTGACGTCGGTCGTTCTGAAGT
>JBAQYM010000276.1:0-8092 GCA_049300095.1 Syntrophobacteraceae bacterium | reverse complement strand
CGATGGACGCGCCATGGCGGCGGATGCGCGCTGCAATGGCAACGCCCCGGACTCTAACCGCGATCTCGTCGCTTTGGCACGCCCGTCGCGGCTGCAAGCCGCTCCCACGGATTTATTCCGGTTGTCTTTTGCGGTGATGTGCAACCAGCATTTCGGTCATGAGGATTTGGGCAACAGCCCCGGGAGCCTGGGAACGGGGGGGAAACAACGCGTGTTGGGTTTCGCTATCGCTTAACCCAACCTACATTCGCTTAACCCAACCTACATTCAATGTCGCCATAAAAAACGGGGCGGGATCAAGGGGCTGTTGCCCAAAGAAATATTCAAGTTGAGCGGCTATCGAGCTGGACGTGAGTCCCCCTCCCTTCGATGGGAGGGGTTAGGGGAGGGTGTTGAATTTTCAAGTACTTACGACCCCCTCCCCCAGCCCCTCCCACCAAGGGAGGGGAGACCTCCGCCCTGTTTGGGCCATACCTGTCGTAACTTTTGCATTTGGGCAACAGCCCCCTGATCCCCGCCCCGCTCTCCCTTCTCCGTCTTCCCTTCTCCGTCTTCCGTCTTCCGTCTTCCGTCTTCCGCTACTTGAGCAGTTCCCGCGCGATGATGATGCGCTGGATCTCGCTGGTGCCTTCGTAGATGGTGGTGATGCGAACGTCCCGGTAGAAGCGCTCGATGGGGTAATCGTTGGTGTAGCCGTATCCCCCGAGCATCTGGAGGGCGTCGTAGCAGGCCTTGTTTGCCGATTCGGTGGCATACAGCTTGGCCATCGAGGCCTCCTTGGCGTAGTATTTCCCCCGGTCTTTCAGGGATGCGGCCCGCAGCAGCAGCAGCCTCGCGCCTTCGAGGCGCGTGTAGTTGTCGGCGATCATCCACTGGATCGCCTGCTGCGTTGCGATGGGCTTATCGAACTGTATCCGCTCCGCTGCGTACTTCGTCGCGTAATCCATCGCGGCAAGGCCGATACCGAGCGCCATCGACCCGATCCCGATCCGCCCGCCCGCAAGCTCGGCCACGGCGATTCGAAATCCGTCGTTAAGTTTACCCAGCATGTTTTCCTTGGGGACCACGCAGTTTTCGAACACCAGCTCGTTGGTGCATGATGCGTTCTGGCCCATCTTTTTTTCATCTTTTCCAATGATAAATCCCGGAAAAGAGGGCTCGACGAGAAATGCGCTGATCCCCTTGCCCTTCCTGGCCGTCTTGTCGGTAACGGCCCAAACGACGAAAACCCCGGCGTATTCGGCGCTCGATATGAAGATCTTGCTCCCGTTGAGGACCCAGTGGTCCCCGTCGAGCACGGCGGAGGTGCGCATCGCGGCCGGGTCCGACCCGGCGCACGTCTCGGTCAGGCCGAAGCTGCCCGCGTAATATTCACCCTCGCAGATGGGCGGGATATACTTTCTTTTAAGTTCCTCCGAGCCGACGACCTGGATCACCTCGGCCACCATGTTGTTTACCGAGGCGGTCACGGCGGTCGCGGCGCACGCGCGCCCCAACTCGGTCATGACCAGAGAGAAGGCGACCGTCCCCGCCCCGGTCCCCCCATACTCGGGGTCCACGTTGAGGCCCATGAAACCGAGTTCGGCCAGCTTTTTGAGATTTTTTTTCAGGATGTCGCGGTCTTTTGTCCTGTCGATCTCGGCGGCAAAGGGTTCGAGTTCGCGCTTGGCAAACTTTGCGGCCGTATCCTGGATTATCTTTTGCTCTTCGTTCAGTTCGAAATCCATCGTGAACAATCCTTATTTATACTCGTAAAAGCCACGGCCGCTCTTGCGTCCCAGCCACCCCGCCTCGACATACCTGCGCAGAAGCGGGCAGGGCCTGTACTTCGAATCGCAGAACCCGGCGTAGAGCGTCTCCATGATCGCAAGGCAGGTGTCCAGTCCGATCAGGTCGGCCAGGGTGAGCGGCCCCATCGGGTGATTCATTCCGAGCCTCATGACCGTGTCGATGTCCTCGCGCGTCCCGACGCCGTGATAGAGACAGTAGACGGCCTCGTTTATCATCGGCATGAGGATGCGGTTCGCGATAAACCCGGGGTAGTCGTTTGCGAGGGCGGGGGTCTTGCCGAACTTGATCGAGAGGTCCCACGTCGTTTGAAACGTCTCTTCGGATGTCGCGATTCCGCGGATCACCTCGACGAGCTTCATCACCGGAACGGGGTTCATGAAGTGCATGCCGATGATCTTTTCCGGCCTTTTCGTCTGGGAGGCTATCCGGCCGATCGGAATCGAAGAGGTGTTGCTGGCAAGGATCGCGCCCGGCGCACAGATCGCATCCAGTTCCCGGAAGACGCCGAACTTTATCGATTCATTCTCGCTTGCGGCCTCGACGACGTAGTCGGCCGCGGCCATGTCCTTCAAACTCGTGCTGGTTTTTATCCGCCTCTGGACCGCTTCTTTTTCCCCGGCGGCCATTTTGCCTTTTTCGACGTTTTTGGACAGAATATTGCTGATGTTTTGCAGACCGCGCTCGACGAATTCATTTTTGATGTCGTTCATGATTACCTGGAGACCGCTCATCGCGGCTACCTGCGCGATCCCGCTGCCCATCTGGCCGGCGCCGACAACCCCAAAGGTTTTTATTTCCATTCGAAATTCCTCCTCCATGCTCGATATCGGGTTCCCATCGATCCTTCCCGCCGATTCCTAACGTTTGACTATCATGGCCACGGCTTCCCCGCCGCCGAGGCACAGGGTGACGAGCCCGGTCCGTTTTCCGCTTCGCTCCATTTCATGGAGCATGGTCACGAGGAGACGACAGCCGCTCGCCCCTATCGGGTGTCCCAGCGCGACGCTCCCGCCGTTTACGTTCACCTTCGAGGTATCCAGCTCGAGTTCCTTGATGACGGAGACCGTCGATCCGCTGAAAGCCTCGTTAACTTCGAATATGTCGACGTCTTTCACGGCGATGCCCTCTTTTGCCAGGACTTTCGGGATCGCCCGGATCGGAGCGACGAGCACGTATTTCATATCGATGCCGCTCGATGCCTGCGCGCCGATCGTGGCGAGCACTTTGCAACCCAGCTCGGCCGCTTTTTCTTTGGACATGACGACCACCGCGGCGGCGCCGTCGCTTATCACCGAGGCGTTGCCGGCGGTCGTCACGCCCCCTTCCTTAAACGCGGGCCGCATCTTCGAGAGGGCCTCGTAGGACGTTTCCCTCGGGCATTCGTCCACGCTGAAAACAACGCTTTGCCCCTTGCGGGGCGGTAGCTGCACCGGGACGATCTCATCCTTGAATTTCCCGGCCGAGATCGAGGCGAGGGTCCTCCTGTAGGATTCGGCCGCATACCGGTCCTGGTCCTCTCGCGTCACGCCGTATTTTTCGCTGCAAAGCTCGTTGGATATCCCCATGTGGAAATCGTTTACGATGTCCCACAGCCCGTCGTGCACCATGTGGTCCTGGATGACGCCGTCGCCCATCCTGTAGCCGCTTCGCGCCTTTTCCAGGTAGTAGGGGGCCATGGTCATATTTTCCATTCCGCCCGCCACGACGACGTCGGCATCCCCGGTCCGGATCGCCTGCGCGGCCAGCATGACGGCCTTGAGCCCAGATCCGCACACCTTGTTCACCGTTATGCTCTCGACCCCCCAGGGCATTCCGGCCTGGATCGCCGCCTGCTTTGCGGGGTTCTGGCCGTAGCCGCACGGGAGCACCATTCCCATGATGACCTCGTTCACCTGGTCCTTGCCGATTCCGGCCCTCTTAACAGCTTCCTCGATCACGGTCCCGCCTAGCTTGGTGCCGCCGATCGCGGCGAGCGAACCATTGAAGCTTCCAAGCGGGGTGCGAACGGCGCTGACAATTACAGCTTCTCGCATAGTGGTCTCCTGCCTGATAAAATTGGCAAACCTGCCTGACTCGTTCGTAAATAGCGTTTATGGGAAAGAACAAAAAGAAGTCTTCGAGTGCCTTGCCTGGTCGGCCGGGGAAAGAGAAGGAATATCGCCTCTCCGGTTCGACCGGTATGAGGGGTGGCGGGCGCGGTGGAATCAGTTCGGCAAGACCCGCCGGCATTGCCGAATGGGAGTGGGTGGTAAGCCTTATATTTCTAGCAGAACGTCCGGCGATTTACAAAATAAATGTGGGGCCCGCCCCGGCATCAAGCCCGCAGACCGGCCTTTACCAGCTTTTCGCCGACGAAATCGACAGGCCTCGGGACCAGGAAGGTCTTTTGACGCGACTGCGCGCCCCTGACCAGCGTGATCTCCGATTTGGCAACCCCGAGCACCCGGGACAGAAAGCTTATGCACTCCCTGTTGGCTTCCCCCTCGACGGGAGGGGCGCAAATGCGGACTTTCAGCCGATCATTCAATATTCCGGAAATCTCGTTTTTGGCCGCCTTCGGCTGGACGTGCAGCGAGATAAGCGTCCCGTCGCCCTTCGGGGATAAAAAAGGGAAAGTTTCAGTGCCCATTTCACGCTCTTCCTCGAACCGGGGCCGGGGTTGCGCCGCCCGGCGCGGGCGCGCGGCGGGGGGCCTCTGACGCTATTGACACTCCCCCGCGAGTACAATATATATCTCAGGTCATTGATCGAATGGAAAATCGAGAGTCCGTCTCTACTGTATCAAATTCAATGCCGGCCGCAAATGTTCGATTCAAGCGGCTCCCTTTTTTGCTCAAACAGCACCCAGTGAGGTAGAAAAATGAAGAACAAGCGGTTCGCCGTCATCTTTTTTTCCATGTTAGCGCTTGCTTTGCTTGCCTTCCCGCCGCACGGGTCCGCCGCCGCCGTCGAGTTCTCGGCCGATATGGTGATCCAGCCCAAGGGCGACGAAGCCATGACCGGCAAGATCTTCGTCAAAGGGGACAAAGTACGGCAGGAAACCGCCGAGGAGGGCGAAACCCAGATCATGATCATCCGGCCCGACAAGAAGGTAACCTGGATGATCACGCCCGAAGAAAAGACATACATGGAGATGCCCTACCAGGCCGAGGACAAGACCTTCGAGGAATGGACCGTCGAAAAGGAAAAGAAATCCAAGTTCCTCGGTGAGGAAACCGTTTCCGACCTGCCGTGCAAGAAATACGAGAGCGTCGAGGACGGAGAGAAGACCTTTTTCTGGATCTCCCAGCGATTCCCCTTCCCCATCAAGGTCGAGGACGCGGAAGTCACCATGGAGTACAAGAATATAAAGGACGGTCCCGTAGCCGACTCCCTGTTCGAACTCCCCGCCGGGTACCAGAAAATGTCTATGCCCATCATTCCTGAAAAGGATTAGGGCAACGTCGACCAAGTCCTTATGGGCATTGGAGAACAAGCCGCTATTCCGGTGAAAACCGGAACCCAGCCCCCGCCGGGCGCCCGCCGGGTATCTACACTTATGAAACTTCATTGGGTCAATGAAGTTCCATGCTCGTTCAAGCCCTGTCCGAGGACTGGGCGGCTCCGCTGGATACCGGCTTTCGCCGGTATGACGCAGCTCTGCGCGGCGAATCGTTCCAACCAGGTTTTATCCCGGCCCAGGCGCGCACGCGGGCCTTATTGAACTCGGGTCCGAAATAGGGTAGGCTGACAGATATTCAGTGTTTTCGCAGGGTATCGCTCTTTGCCATCGGTCTAGGGTAGGCTAATTAATATTCAGTGTTTTCGCAGGGTATCGCTCTTTGCCATCGGTCACGGATCAGGTCACTTTTCAAGATCGAACGGGATGGTGCTCAATGAAAGAGTCTCTTAACTCGCCCAGAAAGTTCCGGATCACATCGGGGGTGAGTCAGCTTGACCGCCTTCTGGGCGGCCTGTTCATCGGCGACAACGTTGTCTGGCACGACGATTCCGGGAGCCTCGCATCGGCATTCTGCCTCAATTTCATTCAATCGTCCCTGGCGCTGTCAAAACCTGTTATCTACATTTGCTTTGACAGGTCTCCGCGCAACCTGCTCGAAAAACTGGGACCCCTGGCCCTAAACCCGGGCGTCACGATTCTCGACTGCTTCTCGAGCGGCAAGGGGGCCAATTCCCCCGTGTTTCTCAGGTTCTACGATGAAGTAAAAGATCTGCCGTGCCGTATCGTAAGAATAAAAGAGCCGCGCCGCGCCGAAGAGGTGATGGACGTGCTCTACGGCATCCACGCGGAACTTGCGGGCGATGTGCGCCTGGTCTTCGAGAGCATTACCGGAATGCAGGAATTGTGGGGCGGCGAGGAAAGCATCATAAATTTCTACTCGCATTCGTGCCCCCGGCTCTACGACCTCAACACCGTCGCGTACTGGATAATGGAAAAGAAGGCGCATTCCCCGCGCCTGCGGGCCCAGATCAACCAGATCGCCCAGGTGGTGATCGAACTCTCGATAAAGCGCGGAACGTCCTCACTCGCCATTCTCAAGGCCGAAAGCCGCGATCTCGACAACATCCACAAGCCTTTTACCTACTGGGCAAAAGACCTCACCATCACCTTCGACGAAGAGAAGCGCACCACCGGCGGCATCGATCTCGGCCTCCGGCTCAAGGAACTCAGGTCACGGCGCGGATTTTCCCAGACCGAACTCGCCAAGCTCGTCGGGGTAACCCCGAGCACCATTTCCCAGGTCGAGAGCAACCTGATTTACCCCTCGCTGCCCGCGCTGCTTAAGATGGCCGAAGTTCTCACGGTCGATATAAGCTCCTTTTTCCAGGACCGCACCGAAGAGCGCAAGAGGGTCGTCTTTCCGGCCGGCGAGGCTACCGAGATAAGGCTGCCCAATTTTCCCGAGGAAAGCATCCGCTCGCGCCTGCTCACTCCAATCGACCTCGATTTCAAGGCGGAGCCCTACCTCATCGAAATCCCCCCCGACAAATCGCTGCCCTCGCACTTTTTCATCCACAAGGGAGAAGAGTTGGGCTACGTGCTTGCCGGGGAACTCCAGATCAGGATGGAAAACGAGACCCTCACCGTGAGGGCGGGAGATCTCATCTACTTTACCCTGGACATGCCCAACCAGTGGAAGAACACCGGGACCGCGCCGGCAAAGCTTTTGTGGATAAAGGTGAAATAACGGGCCGCCGTTAAGGCCGCTACTGTTCACTTAAAGTCCCACCGGCGCCGGGGACGTGGGGCGGGCTTTCCAGCCTGCCGGCCGATTAAGGCCCGTGCTCCTTGGCCGGCGGGCTGGAAAGCCCGCCCCACGTCCCTGGCCGCATTAAGTGAACGGTGTTGCCGTTGAGGCGATGCGCCAACCGGACAAAACGACCCCACAGCGCGAAGAGGATGCCATGCCGACTTTGCCGGTCCTGAACAGGACCCAGCCCTATGCCGTCAATCCCACGAAAATAATAGCGCTCGGACTCAACTACCGCGGCCATATCGCGGAAAGCGCCACGGTCAAAGTGCGCGGCTTTACCGAAGAGGTGCCCGAAGAGCCCATCCTTTTCCCCAAGACGCCCAACGTGCTCATCGGGCCGGGCGAACAGATCGTGATTCCCAAATTCCTTCTGGACTACGGGTTCGAGGACCTTCGCACGGACTATGAAGCCGAACTCGCGGTGATTATCGCGAAAAGATGCAAAAACGTCGCGCCGGAAGAGGCGCTGGACCATGTTTTCGGCTTCACCTGCATTAACGACGTCAGCCAGAGAAACCTCCAGACCGGCGACCGCGCGGGCTGGTTTCGGGGAAAATCCCTGGACACCTTCGGGCCCGTGGGCCCCCGGATCGTCCTCCCCGAAGACCTGGGAGACCCGCAAAACCTGCGAATCCAGTGCCGGCTGAACGGCAAGACGGTCCAGGACTCGAATACCTCCTTCATGATATTCCCGGTCGCCGAAACCATCGCGTTCGTTTCCAGGAATTTCACCCTCATGCCCGGAGATATTATCGCCACCGGCACCCCGAGCGGGGTCGGCCGCATCGCCCACGGCGACCTTGTCGAAGTCGAAATCGATGGAATCGGCGTGCTCGCAAATCCGGTGGTCGAAGAGTGGAGGGAATGATTCCGGGCAGTCGCCCAAACCCAGGGACCCTTCCCGATCTCGGATTCAACCCCAATACATGCGCGACAATCCGCCCTCACCATTCCGGCGGTCCGGGCGGGGATCAACCCCGCCCCTACGGATCTCAAGGCCAAAGGTGACCTGATGCCGCCCTTTAAACGTAGGGGCGGGGTTGATC
>JBAQYM010000275.1:0-3238 GCA_049300095.1 Syntrophobacteraceae bacterium | reverse complement strand
GGGCGGGGTTGATCCCCGCCCGGACCACGGGAACGAACAATCGTCTTTGCCCAGGGAGAAAATGCGATGATTAGAAAATATTCCGACGTCACTCCGACTCTTTTTGACAATGAGCAAGCGAAAGGGGTCGCGGCGCGCGTCGTTGTCGGCAGGCGGGACGGGGCGGAGAATTTTTTCATGCGGGTCTTCGAGATTTCTCCGGGGGGCAATTCGCCCAGGCATACGCACGACTGGGAACATGAGATGTTTTTCCATACGGGCGAGGGCGAGCTTTTCATTGACGGTCAATGGATGCCGGTAAAATCCGGGACCGTTGCTCTCGTGCCGGCCAACGCGGATCACCAGATCAAAAATACCGGAACGGGAATGCTGGCCCTGGTCTGCCTCGTTCCATCCAAGGCCCCTGAATTATAGAATAAATTGACGCAGGGCATCGGGTTTTGACAGCGGCGTCGCTCGATGCCCGGTGTCCGATACCTGAAACCTCAGGCATGCACGGCCATACTGGAAAATCATGCGATACCTGTTCCTCACAGCGGTGGTCCTCGCGGCGGGGTTTCTTACTTCGAGCCCGTATTATCTCCAGTTGCTGACTTTTGTCGGCATCCAGACCCTGCTCGCGCTCGGGCTGAACCTGCTGATGGGATACGCCGGACAGATTTCCCTGGGGCACGCCGCCTTCTACGGGCTGGGGGCCTACACGACCGGGATTCTGACCGTCCACTACCACTGGTCGCCCTGGCTGGCCCTGGCCGCGGCGATCGTTCTCGCTATAGCCACGGCGTTTCTCATCGCCCTGCCGCTTCTCCAACTGAGCGGCTTCTACCTGGGCATGGGGACGCTCGGGTTCGGCATGATAGCCTTTGTACTGTTTCGCCAGTGGAGCACGGTTACCGGGGGCGATTCCGGGCTGGTGGGAATTCCCTCGCTGTCCATCGGCCCCCTGTCCTTCGATTCTCCCAGAAATTACCTCTTCCTGGTGTGGGCCGTTGCGATCCTGAGCATTTTCCTGTGCGAGCGGCTGATCCATTCGAGGATCGGGCGGGCGCTCAGGGCGGTGCACGACAGCGAGCGGGCGGCTTCGTCCATGGGGATCGACACGGGGCGGCTCAAGGTGCACATTTTCGTTCTGAGCGCGCTTCTCGCCGCCGTGGGCGGCTTTCTCTACGCGCACCTGGTAAGCTTTATCAGCCCGAGTTCGTTTGATTTCCTGGTCTCGGTGCGCATGGTCACCATGGTGGTCATCGGCGGAATGGCAAGCATCTGGGGGTCGCTGCTCGGCGCGGTGGTCCTGACGATTCTGCCCGAGACCTTAACAATCTTCTCCGAATATGAAATGATCGTCTACGGGCTTATCCTGATCGTTATCATGATACTCTTGCCCCAGGGACTTTTCAGAGGGGTGCTGGACATTTATGAAAGCGCCAGAAACAAGGCCGGACGCGTTGCCGCCGGTTCTCGGGGTTGAGGCGGTCTGTAAATCGTTCGGGGGCATCCAGGCCCTCAACGACGTTACATTCGATGTCTATCCGGGGACCATCCACGCGCTGATCGGACCCAACGGCGCGGGCAAGACGACGCTCCTTAACCTGATTACCGGAAATTTCGCCGCCGATTCGGGCCGGGTCGTCTTCGACGACATCCCGCTGAACGGCAGGAAGGCGCACGAGCGGGTCGCGCTCGGCATCGCGCGCACCTTTCAAAATATCGAGCTTTTCGGCAGCATGAGCGTTTTGGAAAACGTGTTGGTCGGACGGCACGTGAAGACGCGCTGCGGTTTTCTGGGGGCCATGGCGCGCCTTCCGCGCATCGTCAGGGAAGAGCGCGAGGCGCGGGAGCGCGCGCTGGAGCTTCTCGAATTCGTGGGGCTTGCCGATTCGGCGTCCTGGCGCAGCACCGACCTCCCCTTCGGATGGCAGCGCTTTCTCGAAATAGCCCGCGCCCTGGCGACCGGGCCGAAGATTTTGTTGCTCGACGAGCCCGCCTCGGGCCTCAACGCGGTCGAGACCGCCTCGCTGGCCGAGTTGCTGGAAAAGATCCGCAACAGCGGGGTCACCCTGCTCCTGGTCGAACATGATATGAACCTGGTGATGAAAATATCCGACCGCGTCTTCGTACTCAACCACGGCATGAAACTAGCGGAGGGCGCTCCGTGCGAGGTCCAGGCAAACGATGCCGTAATATCCGCCTATCTCGGGCGGGACCGGGCGGGAAAAAAATGCTGCGCCTAAGCAACCTGCAATGCCGTTACGGAAGCGTGCGGGCGGTGAACGGGATCGACCTCGATGTCCGCTCCGGGGAACTTATAGCCCTGGTGGGGGCGAACGGCGCGGGCAAGAGCACCCTGCTCCAGACCGTGTGCGGGTTTATTCCCGACTGGGAAGGTGAAATCCTCTTCGAGGGCGCGCCCCTTCGCCGTCCGATCAAACCGGCGGAGATCGTGAACAGGGGGATCAGCCTGGTCCCCGAGGGGCGGCTTCTCTTCCCGCCCCTGAGCGTTCTTGAAAACCTCGAGATGGGCGCCTACGTCCGGTACCGCAGGCGCGAGCACAAGGCCGTGGCCGAAGACCTCGAAGAGGTGCTCGATCTTTTCCCCATCCTGCGCCAAAGGACAAGGCAGCCCGCCGGGACGCTTTCCGGGGGCGAGCAGCAGATGCTCGCCATCGGGCGGGCGCTCATGGCCCGGCCCCGGCTCCTCCTTCTCGATGAACCCTGCACCGGCCTTGCTCCCCTGCTGGTCCTCGTGATCTTGGAGACCCTCGTGCAGCTAAGGGAGCGCGGCATCACCATCCTGCTTGTCGAACAGAACGCGCGGGCCGCGCTCGGCATCGCCGACCGGGGATATGTCATCGAAACCGGCCGCATCTCCCTCCAGGGCGCCGCATCCGACCTCCTGGCCGACGCCAGCGTCCGGCAGGCCTACCTCGGGAAGGAATGCAGGATTTGACTTGGAACGTGTCCGTAAATAACCTGATTGACTGTGAATATAGCCTTGCGGACTGCCGCCTGATCACATACGGCGGATTACCCGTGCAACTGAAGCGCCGTAGGTTGGGTTGAGCGGAGCGAAACCCAACGGGGCTTCGTCCCAAGGTATGCATTGTTGGGTTTCGCTCCGCTTAACCCAACGATCATGAAGATTTGCTTCACCCCCGGTGATGAAAACTTGCGATTTTGTGCTATTATGGCAAGCAGTCGTGTCCAGCGTAGATGGCAAGTTGGGGCTTGCCATAGCTGC
>JBAQYM010000274.1:0-4523 GCA_049300095.1 Syntrophobacteraceae bacterium | reverse complement strand
GCAGCTATGGCAAGCCCCAACTTGCCATCTACGCTGGACACGACTGCTTGCCATAATAGCACAAAATCGCAAGTTTTCATCACCGGGGGTGAAGCAAATCTTCATGATCGTTGGGTTAAGCGGAGCGCAACCCAACAAATATCTATCCCTTACCACAGATTGTTGGGTTTCGCTCCGCTTAACCCAACCTACGGGACTCAACCAGTAATCAACAAGATATATAGGCCACCATAACGATGCAAAATCAGCCTTGCTTCTCTTTTCTTTTTCTCTGCGATCTCCGCGCCCTCTGCGGTGAATGCTTTTGACTTTTTGGTTTTTGATCAGGGTGTAACATGCTGCAAGTAAAGGGTGTTTCCGCCGGATACGGTTCGATGCAGGTGCTTCGCCGGGTGAGCTTTCACCTGGAGGAGGGCGAGATCGTCGCGCTCATCGGGTCGAACGGGGCGGGCAAGAGCACTTTGCTGCGCACGATCAGCGGGTTGCACCGGGCAAGCGAGGGGGAGGTCCTCTTCCGGGACGTTCCCATACAGAGGAAAAGCCCGGAGGAAATCGTCGGGCTCGGCCTGGTCCAGGTGCCCGAGGCCCGGCAGCTCTTTCCCAACATGACGGTGCTCGAAAACCTCGAACTCGGCGGGTACCTGGGCGGAAAGAAACGCGTAAGGGAGGCGCTCCCCGGGGTGCTCGCCCTGTTTCCGATCCTTGCGGAGCGCGGGCGGCAGAAGGCGGGGACCCTTTCGGGCGGCGAGCAGCAGATGCTCTCGATCGGGCGGGCGCTCATGGCCGGGCCGCGCCTCCTGGTGCTCGACGAGCCCTCGATGGGGCTCGCGCCGCTCATTATCGAAGAGATATACCGGATCATCGGGGACCTCCACAAAGGCGGGACCACGGTGCTGCTCGTCGAACAAAACGCAATGGGGGCGCTTGCCGTGGCCCGGAGGGCCTACGTCCTGGAGACGGGGCGCATCGTTCTCTCGGGCGCGGCGGACGAGCTGATGGAACACGACGACGTCCAGCGGGCATACCTGGGCAGAGACTACCAGCACAAGTGGGAAAAATAGGGGGCGCAATGACGCGGACCATTCCCGACACGCTATCCTTCGAACAGATTCGCCGGCTTCAGGCCGAACGGCTCCAGATGACGCTCAACAGGGCCTATTTGAACGTGGACTTCTACCGCGCGCGGATGGACTCCCTCCGGATGCTCCCCGAGGATATCGGCGGCGTGGACGATCTTCGAAATTTCCCGTTCACGACCCGCCGCGACCTGAGGGACCATTATCCCTACGGCCTTTTCGCCGTGCCGCTCAAGAGCATCGTCCGGCTCAAGATCACCGCCCCGCCCCTCAGGGACCGGGAGAAGCCCATTGTCGTGGGATTTACGCGCCACGACGTAACAATGTGGCAATCGCTCATGATCCGGCTCTACGAACAGCTCGGTGTCACCGAGCGCGATATCGTGCAGGTGGCGTTCAACTTCAGCCTCTTTCCGGGCGCCTTCACCTTCAACTACGCGGCCGAAGCCATCGGGGCGACCCTCGCGCCCTCGGCGACCACCTCGGCCACCATGCAGATCCAGGTGATGCGGGACTTCCGCTCGACGATCCTCGCCACCACGGCGTCTTTCGCCCTGCACATCGTCGAGACGATGCGCGAGCACGGGACCGACCCCGGCGGCCTGCACCTGAGGCTCCTCCTGGTCGGCCCGGACCCGCTGCCCGAGGTGACGCGCGAGCGGCTCGAATCGGCGTTCGGCGTGCCCGTTTTCGGCCTCTACGGCGTCACCGAGATGGGCGAGCCGGGCATGGCCGGCGAGTGCCCGGCAAAAGACGGGCTGCACCTCGCCCAGGACCAGTTCCTGGCCGAAATCGTCCATCCCGTGACGGGCGAGCCGGTCCCGGCGGGCCACGAAGGGGAACTCGTGGTGACCACCCTCACCACCGAGGCCTACCCGCTCATCCGGTACAGGACGGGAGACATCACGGTGCTTCGCGAATCGCCCTGCGCCTGCGGCAAGACCTGGTCGCGGATCGTCCCGATCCTGCGCAGGACGGACAACCGCCTCTCGGTGCGCGGGATCCCGGTCTATCCCGAATATGTCGAGCAGCTCCTGAGGGGAGTCGATCCGATGCTGCACGATTTCCGGCTGGTGGTCCACACCGCGTGGGGCGTCGGGGAACAACTCGACTTGCTGGTGGCGAGAAAGGAGGGAAACGACTTTCCGGGAGGCAACCGGGCGCAGTACCTCGATCTGTTGCGGGGCCACATCCGGCGCTCGCTCGGACTTGGAGTGCGGGTCCAGCTCGTCGACCCCGACCGGCTTCCCGGCGAAGGCCTGACCTACAAGACGGTTTTCCGCAGCATCGAAAAACAGTGAGGAGTGAAGGGTTGAGGCGGCGGCTGCGGATTATCGCGTAGGGTGAAGTTAAGCCCTCAGGGTAGCTGAAGGACAGGTTTTCTCTTCACTGTTCACTCTTCACTGTTCACTCTTCACCCTTCACTGTTCACCGCCCCATCGTGCAGGGAGCCGCGGCATCTGACCAGCGAGACGGTAAAGACCGCCTGATGGTCTTGCGCCGAAAATGAGAGGGCGCCCCCCATTCCCTTGAGGAGTTTGAAGCTCGATGAGACCCCCAGCGCCTGTTCTTCCTGGTCGAAGGGAAGCAGCATCAGTTCAGGGTCCTTCGCCTTTTTCCCTACCCGGTTTTTGAAATCGACATAGACCGATTGCTCGCCATTGTAGGACCGGACGGTAAGCTCCTTTTCCGAATCCATCATGTTCACCGAATTCCGGATTATTGCCACGAAGACCTGCGCCAGGATGTCCGGGTCCACGTGCGCCCTCGACAGGTTGGGATCGAGATCGAGCTGTATCTGGACATGTTGTCTCTCGAGTTCGGGGGCGAGGAGATCGAAGGACTCGGACAGGATCGAGTTTACATAGCATTCCCGGGATTTCATCTCGATGGGGCGCAGATAGTGGGTGATCCGGTTGAGCATGTTTTCGAGGCGGCGCGATTCATGGAGGATGATCTCGGCCTCCCTTGAGCCGGGATACTTCTTCTGAAGCCGCCGCGCAAAGCCTCCTATCGACACGAGGGGATTTCGGATTTCGTGGGCGACCTCGGCCGCGATGGCCCCGAGGGTCTTGAGTTTTTCCTTCTGCACGAGTTCCTTCTGGGCCTCTTCGAGTTCACGGGTGCGCTCGCGCACCATTTCTTCGAGGTGCTCGCGGTACTCCCTCAGCTCCCGCTCGGCGTTCCTGCGTTCGGTGATGTCCCGGATGATGCCCACGTGTCCGGTTACCGCCCCGCCCGGCCCCCGGATCCCGGAGTAGGTGCCCTCGACGGGAAACACCGTGCCGTCCTTGCGCACGAGTTCCCAGTCGAACCTGATCGACCCGGTCTCGACCGCGGGATAGGCCATCTCGACAAAGAGATTGAAACTTTCCTCCGACGGGTGGACAAGCCGCACGGATTGGCCCTCGAGGTCTTCCCTGGAATGCCCGAAAAGCTCGGTAAAGGCCCTGTTGACCGAGATGATGGTCCGGTCCCTGTCCACCATCAGGATGGCGTCCGAAGTGCCTTCCACGAGCGCCCGGTATATTTCCTCGGACCTTATGAGGGCCTCTTCGGCGCGTTTTCGCTCGGTGATGTCGGTGATGAACCCCTCGATCGCGGTGAGTTGACCTGCGGCGGAATAAACCCCCCGCCCCTGTTCCCAAACCCACTTGATGCCGCCGTCCGCCTTGCGGACACGGTACACGAGCCTGAAGGGCTTCTTTTGCGCCAGCGCCAGTTCGGTCTCGATCCGAACCGCTCCCCTGTCCTCTTCCAAAATCAGGTCGTTGATCTTTTCCTTTTCGGTGAGCTCGCCCGGGGCGTACCCGGTGAGTTCGACGGCGCCCGCGCTCACGAATTCGAGCGTGCAGTCGACATCGCCCCCGCAACGGTACGCCATGCCGGGCAGATTGTCGAAAAGCGTGGCGAGAATCCTTTGATGCTCACGCAGGGCCTCCTCGGATTTTCTTATCGAGCGAATGGTTGCACTGGTGAGCAGGTAAATCACGAGGCCCGTGAACACCACGAAAGCCGATCCCTTGAATGTCTGCGCCCAGTGCGCGGCAGACGTTTCGTCCAGCAACAAAATGACGGCCCAGTCGGAAAGGAGGATCCACAGAAATCCGATGACCGCGTAAATGAACGCTATCCTGAAAGCGCACGCGCGGGTGGAAGAATCCGGTATGGTGTAAAATTCCTTCAATTTTTCTCCGGTCCGGCAGAAAAAAAATCCCAGCGTGGAGGCGCAGCCAAAAGGCCGTCTCCTGACATCTTTTAAGATTCCCGGAGGGGTTTTTCAAGGAGAGGGGCGAAGCCACCCGTTTGATAAAATGTTTCGGGGCCGGAGGGAGGGGAAAACATCCTGATTCGGCATTGATCGTGGGGCAGGCTTTCCAGCCTGCCGTTTGGCGAAGGCCCCCGTGCTCCCGGACAGGCAGGCAGGCTGGAAAGCCTGCCCCACGT
>JBAQYM010000273.1:0-14022 GCA_049300095.1 Syntrophobacteraceae bacterium | reverse complement strand
TGGCTTTTCCCTTCTTCGCGAGCTGCTTGGTGATCGCGGCGGTAAGGGTGGTCTTGCCGTGGTCGATGTGGCCGATCGTCCCGACGTTCACATGTGGCTTCGTCCGCTCAAATTTCTTCTTAGCCATCAGGAATCCTCCTAGCTGTCCAGCCGTGCCATGCTATATGATTGAGCCCGGTATCAGTTCAATAAATCGATAAATTACCACCGGTAATGCGCGAAGGCCTTGTTCGCGTCCGCCATGCGGTGGGTGTCTTCCCGTTTTTTCACCGAGCCGCCCCGGTTTTGCGACGCGTCCATGAGTTCGCCCGCGAGCCTCTGGGTCATGGTCTTCTCGGAGCGCGACTTGGCGTAGTTGATGAGCCACCTCATGGCCAGGGCGTCCCGGCGCTCCGAGCGCACTTCGACGGGGACCTGGTAGGTCGCGCCGCCGACTCGCCTCGACTTTACCTCGACGACCGGCCTGACGTTATCGAGCGCCTTTTGGAAAACATCCATCGGGTCCTGCTTGGAGCGCTGCTCGATAAGGGTCAGGGCCTGATAGAATATCTGTTCCGCCGTGCTCTTCTTGCCGCGGCGCATGATGTTGTTCACGAACTTGGCCGCCAGTCTGCTGTTGAACTTGGGGTCCGGCAGCACGTAGCGTTTCGGAACTTCTCTTCTCCTGGGCATTGCCTGTATCCCTCGATATCGCAATTAATATAAGGCAAAAGAGAGGCCATGGCAGGAGCCATGGCCCCCGGAAATTTCAATCCGGCTTTTTCGGCCTACTTAGGCCTCTTGGTGCCGTACTTGGAGCGGCCCTGCTTGCGGTCGGCAACCCCCAGGGCATCGAGTGTGCCGCGGATGATATGATACCGCACGCCGGGAAGGTCCTTTACACGGCCCCCGCGAATGAGCACCACCGAGTGCTCCTGCAGATTGTGGCCGATCCCCGGAATGTACGAGGTGACCTCGATTCCGTTGGTGAGGCGCACGCGCGCGATCTTGCGCAGGGCCGAGTTCGGCTTCTTGGGCGTGGTCGTGTAAACGCGAACGCAAACACCCCGTTTCTGGGGACAAGCCTGGAGGGCGGGAGTGCTGGATTTTTTCCTGATTGCTTCCCGTCCGATTCTGACCAACTGATTGATAGTGGGCATTCCTGTAATCGACTCCAGCAGTAAAAAATCATCAACGGTTCAGCTCGGCAAAGCTGTTCGGGTTTTCCGAGCTGGAAAATCCCCTCTTTTTAAAGGAAACCGGACGCCTTGTCAAGCTCTTTTCCTCAACTTGACGGGTCTCACTCGTTCCTTGTTTCTCGTAACTTCCACCGTCGCCGGTAATCCTGATCTCACCGCAGAGACGCAGAGCACGGAGAACAGTGGACAGACGACGGATGACAGAAAAATCGGCTGGTTCCCAAGCTCCAGCTTGGGAACCAGCGGAGTTCTTTGCGACGCTCCGCTACTTCCGCACCTCGCGGTACTGCCTGAGTCCCGAGCCGGCGGGGATCAGCCGACCCATTATCACGTTTTCCTTGAGCCCGAGCAGGTGGTCCACTTTGCCCGCCGTGGCGGCGTCGGTGAGGACCTTCGTGGTCTCCTGGAACGAGGCCGCCGAAATGAAGCTCTGGGTGCTGAGCGAGGCCTTGGTGATCCCGAGCAGCAGGGGTTCGGCGGCGGCCGGGCGCTGGCCGCTTGCAACCAGCTCGCTGTTTACCTCTTCGAAAATGGGCTTCTCGACGTGTTCGCCGAGCAGAAACTCCGAGTCGCCCGGATCGGTTATCCGGACCCGCTTGAGCATCTGCCGCACGATCACCTCGATGTGCTTGTCGTTTATCTTAACACCCTGGAGCCGGTAGACCTGCTGCACCTCGTCGACCAGGTACTTGGCGACTTCCTTTTCCCCGAGAACGGTGAGGATGTCGTGGGGATTGGGCGAGCCGTCCATGAGGGGCTCGCCGGCGCGCACGTAATCGCCCTCGTGCACGCTGATGTGCTTGCCCTTGGGGATGAGGTATTCGCGCGGATCGCCGACCTCGGGCGACACGATGACCTTCCGCTTTCCCTTGGTGTCCTTGCCGAAGCTCACGACGCCGTCAATTTCGGTGATTACGGCATTCTCCTTGGGCTTTCTCACTTCAAAAAGCTCGGCGACACGGGGAAGACCACCGGTGATGTCCTTGGTTTTCGTGGTCTCGCGCGGAATTCTTGCCAAAACGTCGCCGGGGAAGACCTGATCGCCTTCGGTCACCATCAAAATGGCGCCCAGGGGCATGAAGTAGCGCGCCGCGCCGCCTTCTCCGACCTTGGCCGTCCTGCCCTTTTCGTCCTTGATCGAGATGCGGGGCCGGACGTCGGCTTCGCGGTATTCGACAACCACCTTGCTGGATTTGCCGGTAACCGGGTCCAGCTTTTCCTGCATGGTCTGACCTTCGGTAATGTCTCCGAACTTGATGCTCCCGGAAACCTCGGTCAGGATCGGCGTGGTGAATGGGTCCCATTCGGCGAGCAGCGTCTCGGGTTCGACCTGTTGTCGCTCGGAAACCTTGAGCTTCGCGCCGTAGATGATGACGTAGCGTTCGCGCTCGCGGCCCGTCTCGCTCACGACGCTGATTTCGCCGTTGCGGTTCATCGCCACGAGATCGCCTTCGCGGTTTCTTACCGTGTTGAGGTTGATAAACTTGACCGAACCGGCGTACCGGTTGCTGATCGATGTGCGCTCGATGCTCTTGCTCGCCGTGCCGCCGATGTGGAACGTACGCATTGTGAGCTGCGTTCCGGGTTCGCCGATGGACTGGGCGGCGATGATGCCGATGGCCTCGCCGATCTGGGCGCGTTTTCCCTGGGCGAGATCGCGGCCGTAGCACATCGCGCACACGCCCCTGGGGCTGCGGCACGTGAGGGCCGAGCGGATATTTACCCGCTCGATGCCGGCGTCCTCGATCTCGATCACCTTCTGTTCGTCTATTTCGGCGCCCATCGGGACGATGACCTCGCTGGTGACGGGGTCCAGAATGTCTTCCTGCGCCGTGCGGCCAAGGATTCGGTCGCCGAGGCGCTGGATGATTTCACCCG
Source organism: Syntrophobacteraceae bacterium (assembly GCA_049300095.1). Classification (GTDB taxonomy): domain Bacteria; phylum Desulfobacterota; class Syntrophobacteria; order Syntrophobacterales; family Syntrophobacteraceae; genus SbD1. Next base: position 10,966 of record JBAQYM010000273.1, on the reverse strand, counting down.
CTTCAAGGAGGGGCTCGACCTGGATGCCGTCCATCGTGGCGCAGTCGATATCGGATATGATAACGTCCTGGGACACGTCAACGAGGCGCCGGGTAAGGTAGCCCGAATTCGCCGTCTTGAGGGCCGTATCGGCAAGACCCTTGCGCGCGCCGTGAGTCGAGATGAAGTACTGGAGCACGGTGAGGCCTTCGCGGAAGTTTGCCGTGATGGGCGTCTCGATGATCTCGCCCGAGGGCTTTGCCATGAGACCGCGCATACCGGCGAGCTGGCGCATCTGGTCCTTGCTGCCGCGCGCCCCCGAATCCGCCATCATGTAGATGGGGTTGAACGACTCGATCCGGGTGATCAGCCCCTTGGGGCCGGCAATTTCCGTTATCCCGATCTCGCGCATCATTTCGGCGGCGACGTCTTCGGTCGCCTTGGCCCAGATATCGACCGCCTTGTTGTACTTCTCGCCCTCGGTAATGAGACCTTCGTTGTACTGGCGCTCGATTTCCTGCACCTGGTCGAAGGCGACCTGGAGGATTTCCGACTTGCGCTGCGGAATCGTCATGTCCTTGATCGAAATCGAGATCCCGGAGCGGGTCGCGTAGTGATATCCGGTATCCTTGAGCCTGTCGGCCAGGATGACGGTCGCCTTGACGCCGGCGGTGCGGTAGCACAAGTCGATCAGCCCGGCCAGGGCCTTCTTGTTCATGACCTTGTTCACGGCCGCGAACGGGACGCCTTCGGGCAGGATTTCGGAGAGGAGCACGCGGCCCACGGTGGTCCGCACCAACTCTTCGGCGAGGACCTGGCCCCTGACGACTTCGTCGCCGGGCTTTACCAGGATTTTGCGGCTGATCGAGCCCTTGACGTCCACCAGCTTATAGAAGGGCGGGGCGCCGTCGGCCTTGAGAGTAACGGACTTTTCGTCAACGGAGTCGACGACCCCGTTTTCCTTTGCTATCTGGCGGAACCGGACGACAACGCCCGCGTGCAGGTCGGCTTCGCCGCTGTCGTGGGCGCACCGGACTTCTTCCGGGCTGTTATAGAGGCGAATCGCGCCTTTGATTATCGACTGCACCAGATCTTCGGGCGTGGCGAAGGGCGAGGTCGAACCCTTGGCGAAAGGCTTTTCGCGCGTCATGTAGTAGATGCCCAAAACGATGTCCTGGGAAGGCACGATGATCGGGTCGCCGTGCGCCGGGCTCAGGATGTTGTTCGTTGACATCATCAGCACGCGCGCCTCGGTCTGTGCTTCGATCGAGAGCGGAACGTGCACGGCCATCTGGTCACCGTCGAAGTCGGCGTTGAACGCGGTGCAGACCAGCGGATGGAGCTGGATGGCCTTGCCTTCGATAAGGATCGGCTCGAAAGCCTGGATGCCCAGCCGGTGAAGCGTCGGAGCGCGGTTGAGCATGACGGGAAATTCGCGCACGACCTCGTCGAGGGTGTCCCAGACCTCGGGTGTTTCCCGTTCGACCATCTTCTTTGCGGCCTTGATGGTCGTGACGTATCCCTTCTCTTCGAGCTTGTTGTAGATGAAGGGCTTGAAGAGTTCGAGGGCCATCTTCTTGGGGAGGCCGCACTGGTGGAGGCGCAGGTTGGGGCCGATGACGATAACGGTCCGGCCCGAGTAGTCCACGCGCTTTCCGAGCAGGTTCTGGCGAAACCGGCCCTGCTTCCCCTTGAGCATGTCGCTGAGGGATTTGAGCGGGCGCTTGCTGGCCCCGGTGATGGTCTTTCCCCGACGGCCGTTGTCGAACAGCACGTCAACGGCTTCCTGGAGCATCCGTTTTTCGTTGCGGATGATGATGTCGGGCGCGTTGAGCTCCTGGAGGCGCTTGAGGCGGTTGTTGCGGTTGATCACGCGCCGGTAGAGGTCGTTGAGGTCGCTCGTCGCGAACCGTCCGCCGTCCAGGGGCACCAGGGGCCGCAGGTCGGGCGGAAGCACGGGGATGACGTTCATTATCATCCATTCCGGGTGGTTTTCGGATTCGCGGAAGGCGTCGATTATCTTGAGCCGCTTGGCGAGCTTCTTGCGCTTGGCGACCGAATTGGTCTTGACCATTTCCTCGCGCAGCTCGGTGGCGAGCTTTTCCAGGTTGAGGCCCGCAAGGAGCTGCTTTATGGCTTCGGCGCCGATCCCGGCGGTGAAACCGGCCCCGTGCTCGTGGACCATCTGGCGGTAGCGCTCCTCGGTGAGAAGCTCGCCGCGGGTAAGCGGGGTCTGGCCGGGGTCCAGGACAATGTAGGAATCAAAATAGAGTACCTTCTCGAGCTCCCTCAGGGTAAGGTCCAGGAGGTTGCCGATTTTGCTGGGAAGGCTTCTCAGAAACCAGATATGCGCCACCGGCGAGGCCAGCTCGATGTGGCCCATGCGCTCGCGGCGCACCTTGGACTGGATGACCTCGACGCCGCACTTTTCGCATACGACGCCGCGGTGCTTCATGCGCTTGTACTTGCCGCAGTTGCATTCGTAGTCTTTGATCGGGCCGAAAATCCGCGCGCAGAACAGCCCGTCGCGCTCCGGCTTGAACGTGCGGTAATTTATCGTTTCCGGTTTCTTCACTTCGCCGTAGGACCATTCCCGGATTCTTTCGGGCGATGAGATCATGATCTTGACGGCGTTGAAGTTCAACGGATCTTTGGGCTTTGTGAAAAGAGAGTAAAGCTCTTTCAAAAGAACCTCCTTGCGTGGTCAATGGTGCAAAAAACGGGTTGGATGTGCCGCGGACCCCCGATCCGTTGGGGCGTCATCGCCGCCTGTGGGGGCGGCATCCCGCCGCGATGTCCGGACTCGGTCCCGCCGGTTTTACCTCGTGACCACCGCTTTAATTCCCTTCCTCTTCTTCGAGGAGCCGCACGTCCAGAGCAAGTGCCTGAAGTTCCTTTACGAGAACGTTGAAGGACTCCGGCAGTCCGGCTTCAAGGGTATTGTCGCCTTTGACGATTTTTTCATACATCCTGGTGCGTCCGGCCACATCGTCGGACTTCACCGTGAGAAATTCCTGCAGCGCGTAGGCCGCGCCGTAGGCTTCCATGGTCCAGACTTCCATCTCGCCGAGCCTCTGGCCGCCGAACTGGGCTTTGCCGCCGAGCGGCTGCTGCGTGACCAGCGAGTAGGGACCGATCGATCTCGCGTGAATCTTGTCGTCCACCAGGTGGTGGAGCTTGAGCATGTACATGATGCCGACGGTTACCGACTGGTCGAAGGGAAGGCCGGTGCGCCCGTCGAACAGGGTGGACTGACCGGTTTCGGGAACGCCGGATTCCTTGAGGAAGGCCCTGATCTCGGCTTCGTCGGCCCCGTCAAAGACCGGGGTGGCCACGTGCATTCCTTCCCTGAGGTCAGGTATGATATCCTTTATTTCCTGGTCGGAAACGCCGTCGAAGTATTCGGAGTACTCGATATTATTGTATATGCGCTTGAGTTTCTCCTCGAACGTCTCGCGCTCCTTTACCTGGCGCAGATAGTCTTCGAGCATGGCCGCGAGCTGCATTCCGATTCCCTTGGCCGCCCAGCCCAGGTGTGTTTCGAGCACCTGGCCGACGTTCATACGCGAGGGAACGCCAAGCGGGTTGAGAACGATGTCCATCGGGGTGCCGTCGGGAAAGTGGGGCATGTCCTCCGAGGGAAGAATCCTCGATACGACGCCCTTGTTTCCGTGCCGGCCGGCCATCTTGTCGCCGACCTGGAGTTTGCGCTTGACGGCGATGTAGACCTTGACCATCTTGATGACGCCCGGCGGAAGCTCGTCGCCCCGTTTGAGCTTGTTTATCTTCTCCTCGAAGAGGTCCTTTACGGCCTGCACCTGCTGGCGGAAATTCGAGTTGATCGTCTCGACTTCCATCGAGGCGGCGGGGTCCCTGGCAACGTTTATCTGGTCCCAAATGCCGCTCGGGACTTCGAGAAGCGCGCTTTCGGAGAAGGCCTCGCCCTTTTTGAGATATATCTTCTTGCCGTCCTTGAGGGCGGAGTCACTGGCTTTTCCATCGAGCAACTGCGCCATCTGCCGCACCGCCGTCTTCCGGATGATGTCGAGCTCGTCGCGCTGGTCTTTCATGAGGCGCCCGATCTCGTACTCTTCTATCTGGTGGGTGCGCTCGTCCTTCTCGACGCCTTTTCGCGAAAAAACCTTGGCGTCGATGATGATGCCCTCGACCCCCGGCGGCACGCGGAGCGAGGTGTCTTTAACGTCGCTCGCCTTCTCGCCGAAGATCGCCCGGAGGAGCTTTTCCTCGGGGGTAAGCTGCGATTCGCCCTTGGGCGTTACCTTGCCGACCAGGATGTCGTTTGGCTTGATATATGCCCCGATGCGGATGATCCCGCTCTCGTCGAGGTTTTTCAAGGCTTCTTCCCCGACGTTCGGGATGTCCCGCGTGATCTCTTCCTTGCCGAGCTTGGTGTCCCGCGCGACAATTTCGAATTCCTCGATGTGGATCGAGGTGAAAACATCCTCCTTGACGATCCGCTCGCTCACGAGGATCGAGTCTTCGAAGTTGTATCCCCCCCAGCTCATAAAGGCCACCATCACGTTTCGCCCGAGGGCGAGCTCCCCGTGATCGGTCGAGGGGCCGTCGGCGATGATCTGGCCTCTTCTAATGAAGTCGCCCTGCTTGACCAGAGGTTTCTGGTTGATGCAGGTGTTCTGGTTCGACCGCTGGAACTTGATGAGTTTATAAATATCGACCCCGCGGCCCACATCCATGCTGTTGGTTGCGCGGATGACGACGCGGGTCGCGTCGACGTATTCGACGACGCCTTCGCGCTTGGCGATGGTGGCCACGCCGGAGTCCCTCGCGACGATGCGCTCGATGCCGGTCCCGACCAGCGGGGCCCGTGTCTGGATGAGCGGCACCGCCTGGCGCTGCATGTTCGAGCCCATGAGGGCGCGGTTTGCGTCGTCGTGTTCGAGGAACGGAATGAGAGAGGCGGAAACGCTCACCAACTGGTTCGGGGAAACGTCCATGTAGCGGATTTCCGCAGGCGGGACCATAACGAACTCTCCCGCTTTCCGGGCCGAAATCTGCTCGACCTTGAAGCGCCCGGCCTCGTCGAGTTCGGCGTTCGCCTGGGCGATCGGGTACTCCTTCTCGTCCATGGCCGTGAGATACTTGACCGAGGAACTGGCGGTCGACGCGTCAACCTTGCGGTACGGGGTTTCGATGAAGCCGTAGGGGTTGACCCGCGCGTAGGTCGAAAGGGACACGATGAGGCCGATGTTCGGGCCTTCAGGGGTCTCGATCGGGCAGATGCGCCCGTAGTGGGTCGGGTGGACGTCGCGCACCTCGAACCCGGCGCGCTCCCGCGTGAGGCCCCCCGGTCCGAGGGCGCTCAGGCGCCGCTTGTGCGTGATCTCGGAAAGCGGGTTCGTCTGGTCCATGAACTGCGAGAGCTGGCTCGTCCCGAAAAATTCCTTCACCACCGCCGAGACGGGCTTGGCGTTGATCAGGTCGTGAGGCATCAGCGCCTCGACTTCCTGGAGTGTCATGCGTTCCTTGATTGCCCGCTCCATGCGGACCAACCCGATGCGGTACTGGTTCTCGAGAAGCTCGCCCACGGCACGCACGCGGCGGTTTCCGAGGTTGTCGATGTCGTCGACCGGTCCCTGCGAGTCTTTGAGCTTGATGAGCTGGCGAACCGCGGTCAGGATGTCTTCCTTGCGCAGCGTGCGAAAATCGAGCGGAACATCCAGGTTGAGCTGAAGATTGAGCTTGAGGCGGCCGACTTCGGACAGGTCGTAGTGGTCCGAGTTGAAAAAGAGGTTGTTGAAGAATTCGTTGGCCACCTCGAGGGTCGGCGGATTGCTCGGACGCAGCCTGCGATAGATTTCGATGAGCGCGTCGTCCTGGGTGTTGACCTTGTCCATGAGCAGGGTGTTTCTAAACGACGGGCTGATGTCGGGGCCCTCCAGGTGCAGCAGCTCGATTTCCGCGACGCCGCGCTCCCTGAAGTCGGAGATCATCTCCTCGTTCAATGTATCGTTACACTCGGCGACCACTTCGCCCGTGTTATAGTCGATCACGTCCTGGGCAAGCACTTGCCCGATGAGTTCGGCGGTCTTTACCGGGAGGCGGCGGATGCCGATTTCCTGGAGTCTTTTCAGGGCCTGCTTGCCGAGCTTTCTGTTCTTCTTGATGAGCACTTCGCCGGTTTGCGGATGCAGTATGTCCTCGGCGGTTCGGCTTCCGAGAAGGATTTCCGGGTTCAGCTCCTTTTCCGACTGCCTGTCGGGGCTGAGGTACACCTTCTCGCTGGGATAGAAGTAGTTGAGAAGCGCTTCGGTGGTGTAGCCGAGCGCCTTGAGGAGCACGGTCACCGGGAATTTTCTGCGCCGGTCGATGCGAATGTAAAGAATGTCTTTGGGATCGAATTCGAGATCGAGCCATGAGCCGCGCAACGGGATGATGCGGGCCGAGTAGAGGATTTTACCGCTCGAATGGGTCTTCCCGCGGTCATGGTCGAAGAAGATTCCCGGAGAGCGGTGGAGCTGGCTCACGATGACCCGCTCGGTGCCGTTTACGATAAAGGTGCCGTTGTCGGTCATGAGCGGGAGGGTGCCGAAATAGATTTCCTGTTCCTTGATGTCCCGTATGGAGCGGGTGCCGGCTTCCTTGTCCACGTCGTAGACGACAAGGCGCACCACGATCTTGACCGGGGCCTCGTAGGTCATCCCCCGCGCAAGACATTCATCGACTTCGTACTTTACTTCGCCGAAGCTGAACTGCACGAACTCCAGGGAAGCCGTCCCGCTGAAATCCTCGATCGGGAACACGGACTTGAAGACTTCCTGGAGCCCTCTTTCAACCCTCGCCTCGGGGGGCGTGTCCTTTTGCAAAAAGAGTTCGTAGCTCTCTTTCTGCATCTGGATCAGGTTGGGTATTTCAACGATTTTTCGGATCTTTCCGAAATTTTTGCGCACCCTGTATTCATGGGTAAGAGCAGTGGGCATATTCTCTCCTGCAAATGAAATTGTGATGAATTAGACAGGCTCGAGATTCATTTTTTCTCTAAGTCCTTGTCCTTCATCACTTTCCGCTGGTATGCCGCTAAAAAATCGAAAATCGGAAATCGGCCGGTCGAACCAGCATCATGCAGCCGATTTCCGATATTATGCAGATTTTGGTGTTTATTTGATCTCGACCGTCGCTCCCGCTTCCGTAAGCTGCTTGGCGACCGCTTCGGCTTCCGCCTTGGGGATGCCTTCCTTGACGGTCCCGGGGACCTTTTCCACCAGGTCCTTGGCTTCTTTGAGGCCCAGGCTGGTGATCGCGCGCACTTCCTTGATCACGTTTATCTTCTTGTCGCCGACGCCGGTGATGATAACGGAAAACTCGGTCTGTTCCTCGACCGGGGCGGCTTCGGCGGCGCCCGAGGCGGCCATGACCGCGACCGGGGCGGCGGCGCTGACACCGAAAGTCTCTTCGAGTTCCTTTACGAACTCACTGAGTTCGAGAACGGTCATACCCTTAATGAAATCAACAACTTCCTGCTTCGAAACGGCCATTTAAAAAATCCTCCAGTATTATTAGGCGGCAGCCTGTTCTTCTCTCTGGCGCCGGATAGCGTCCAGCACACCTACGAAAGCCCTTGGAACTCCGCTGAGAACGGTGACCAGGCCGGTGGGCACGGCGTTGAGCGTCCCCAGTAGCTTGGCCAGCAGTTCGTCTTTGGGCGGAAGTTCGGCCAATGCGGAAATCTGAGCCGGATTGAGCAGACGGTTCCCAAGCGACCCGCCCTTGACCTGAAGCTTGTCGTTGGTCTTGGCGAATTTCTTGATGATCTTGGCCGGAACGGCCGGGTCGCCGTACGCGAGGGCAATCGCGCAGGTACCCTTGAGCATCGGCTCGAGCACCTCGGTGTCGGTCCCCTTGCCGGCAAGGCGCATCAGGGTATTCTTGATCACCTGATATTCGACCTTCTCAGCGGCGAGAGAATCGCGCAGACTGGTGATCTGGGCCACCGTCAGTCCCTTGTAGTCGGTCAGAATGGCCGCGCTGGCCCGCTCCAGTTTCCCGCGAAGCTCCGCGACAACCTGTTCCTTCTTGGATCGCTCCAAAGTAAGTCTTGCCTCCTTTCGGCTCTGCCGGTGTGCTTTCGACCTGTCTTCCGTCCCCGAAGAGGGCGGAGGATTTATATCACGAGTCCGTGTGCCTGCTCCCAGGCATCTGTGCGGGTCCCCCAAAAGCGGGGTTTAAACATCTCGCGATGTGCCAGCGGTCTCTGATGACTGAAAACACCAGACGGCAGTCTGTGGGTTTATGTCAAAGAAGCCGTTGACCGTCAACTCTCAGCGATCGGCAAAAACCTCACGCCGGTAGCCGACGGCCCCCTATGCGACAATGGACTTCACCGCCAGCGGGTCCACCTGGATGCCGGGGCCCATCGTCGTGGAAATCGCTATCCCGCGTAGATAGGTGCCCTTGGCGGCAACCGGTTTGATCCGGATGAGGGTGTCCATGAAAGCCGAGATGTTTTGGAGAAGCTTTTCCTCTCCAAACGATACCTTGCCCATCGGGGCGTGGACGATCCCCGTCTTCTCGACGCGGAAATCGACTTTACCCGCCTTGATTTCCTTTACGACCTTGGCCAGGTCGAAGGTGACGGTCCCGAGCTTGGCGTTGGGCATCAGACCGCGGGGGCCGAGGACCTTGCCGATCTTTCCGACCGAACCCATCATGTCCGGCGTTGCGACGGTCTTGTCGAATTCGAGCCAGCCTTCGCGGATCTTGTCGATCATCTCGTCGCCGCCCGCATAATCCGCCCCGGCGTCCAGCGCTTCCTTTTCCTTTTCGCCCTTGGCGAACACGAGGACCCTCACGGTCTTGCCAAGGCCGTTGGGAAGCACGACGGTGCCGCGAACCATCTGGTCGGCGTGACGGGGGTCAACGCCCAGACGAACGGCTATATCAAGCGTTTCGTCGAATTTTACGAAAGACGCGCCCGCCGCGATCTGGACAGCCTCCTGGAAGGTATAGCGTTTCGCGGGGTCGATATTAGCGCGCGCGGCGACAAATTTTTTTCCATGCTTTGCCATGTTAACTCTCCAGAAACTCCCTTCCTATAATTTACTCGATCTCGATCCCCATACTGCGGGCCGTGCCGGAAATGGTAGCCACCGCCGCCTTGAGGTCCCGCGCATTCAGGTCGGGCATCTTGAGCTTGGCGATTTCCTCGACCTGGGCCCTGCTGACCTTGGCGACCTTGTTGCGATTGGGTTCGGGCGATCCCTTGGCAATCTGGGCGGCCTTCTTGAGCAGAATCGCGGCCGGGGGCGTCTTGGTGATGAAGGTGAACGAGCGGTCCGAATAGACGGTGATCACCACCGGGATGATCATCCCTTCCTGCCCCTGGGTCTTTGCGTTGAACTGCTTGCAAAACTCCATGATGTTGACCCCGTGCTGACCGAGTGCGGGGCCGATGGGGGGAGACGGATTGGCCGCTCCGGCGGAAACCTGAAGCTTGATGTTGGTTATGACTTTTTTTGCCATTCTAGATGAGACTCCTTGCGATGCGGCCTTCCGCGCTAGGTCCGGTTAACCTGAACGAAATCGAGTTCCACCGGGGTGGAGCGGCCGAATATGCTTACCAGGACCCTGACTTTACCCTTGTCGGGGATCACTTCGTCTACTGTGCCGTTGAAGTTGGCAAACGGGCCGTCTATGACGCGAACCTCGTCTCCCTTTTCGAACTTGAATTTCGGGCGAGGCTTCTGGGCGCCTTCCTGCATTTGCAAAATGATGGCCTCGGCCTCCTCGTCGGAGAGGGGGATCGGCTTTTCCTGGCTGCCGATAAAGCCGGTCACCTTGGGGGTATGGCGCACGAGGTGCCAGGTCTCGTCGGTGAGTTCCATCTGGACGAGTATGTAGCCCGGATAAAACTTCCTCGACGATGCCCTCCTCTGGCCCTTGACCAGTTCGATCACCTTCTCGGTGGGGACCAGCACCTGGCCGAAAAGCTCGCCCTTGCCCTCGGCTTTTACCCGCTCCTCCAGGGCCGACTTAACCTTGTGCTCGAACCCCGAATATGTATGAACGATGTACCATTTCAGATTTGCCACAAACGTACTCCGCTCGGCCCGCGCGACGCCGCCCGGGCCCAATGCGACCCTAGCCGACGAGCATCCGGACCAGCCGGCTCAGTATGAAATCGACTACCCCGAGAAATACCGAGGACAGCCCGACTATGACCAGGACGACAGCCGTGGTGCCCACTGTTTCCTTGCGCGAGGGCCACACCACTTTGCGAAGCTCGTAGACGACTTCCCTGAGGTATTCGCGGGAAACGTTCATCCAGACGGTCGGCCACGAAGGCTCACCGGGCTTCTTTATAGCCTTCTTCGCGCCCTCGGCTTTTTTCGTCCTCGCGGGCTTTGCGGCCGCCGTCTTCACAGAAGCCTTTCTTGCCGTTTCTATGCTTTGCACTTTACCTGACGAGCCCTCGTTCTTTTTCTGAAAGAGTTTGGGAAGATTCATCTCAACCGGTCCGATCGGGCGCAAGGCCGAAAATCAGGGTAATCGGAAAAACCGCTCAACGATCGCATCTCGATATGCGCCGCTTCCCAGGACCGCGGAAAACCCGCGAGAAGGAAAAATTCCTATTTCGTTTCCTTGTGATCAGTATGCGCGTTACAGAACTTGCAATACTTTTTAAAGGAAAGCTTCTCGGGCGTGGTCCGCTTGTTCTTGGTCGAATTATAGTTGCGCTGCTTGCACTGGGAGCAGGCCAGGGTAATTAGAACTCGCATCTGCAAACACCTTATCTCTTAATTAAATGATTTCCGTTTAAATCAGGCGATCACTTCCGTCAAAACGCCCGCCCCCACCGTACGACCGCCTTCGCGGATGGCGAACCGAAGCTCTTTTTCAAGGGCCACCGGGGTGATGAGCGCTACCTCGCAACTGATGTTGTCGCCGGGCATGACCATCTCGACGCCTTCGGGAAGGGTCATGATGCCGGTGACGTCGGTCGTTCTGAAGT
>JBAQYM010000272.1:0-1864 GCA_049300095.1 Syntrophobacteraceae bacterium | reverse complement strand
CCGCCTTTATGTAGCCCCTTCAGGGCATCATCACCGGGGGGCGCACAATCACCCAGGGTGGCGTCCCGCGAAGCGCGAGACTGACCCTGGGCTGAGTTATTTAGCCCCGTTGGGGCACAAAAGCATGTCGCTTGCAAAAACCTAACCGGACAATGCTGGCCGTCGGCCCCAAATCCGCCCTTCATCAATGCTTCGTTTACGCCAAAAAGATGCCCGGAATTGCTTCCTCCAGCCCGAGCCACATTTCCCGCATTGTCGCCAAGCAAACGGTCCAGCCCGATTTTACCGGCTTATTGACGGTTTTGCGCCCGCCTCGGCCGGAGAATGCGCTATTCCAGCCCGTGCAAGACAGTCTCGGTGAGATGATCTGCCAGGTTCACGCGGCAACTTGCCATATTTACGCCGAAAATCAGAAACAGCGCCTCGGTCCTCGAAATTATCTTGCATTTTCTGACGCATTCTATAAAAATCTTCAAACCTGTTCCAAACGGGTACCTCAGGGGCGAAAAATCAAACCTACCGGATGCGAACCGGCAAAAGTCGCTCATTCACAGGGAAAATCGGGGTCGTGTTCGGCGGGGAAGCGCCGACTGAACTTGGCGGGGACATCCGCCCTCTTTCGGCATGCATTTGAGCCGGCGTCAGGAGAAATCATGGAAGTTAAATTGCTCAACATCGGTTTTGGCAACACTGTCATCGCGAATCGTGTGGTTGCGATTGTTTCCCCGGCCTCTGCTCCCATGAAAAGACTCAAAGAGGATGCCAGACAGGGCAATAAACTCATTGACGCCACAATGGGCCGGCGAACGCGCTCGATCATCGTAACCGACAGCGACCACGTGATCCTGTCCGGCGTTCAGGCCGAGACCATCGCCCAGCGGCTGCTGATCGACGGAAACAGCAAAGAATCCAATCTCCTCAAGCAGATTAAAGACTGATATATGCACCCGCCGGCATATTCCGGGCAACTTTTCATAGTTTCGGCGCCCTCGGGTGTTGGAAAATCCACCCTCATCAGGCGAATCCTGGATGAGCGCCCGAAGCTGAAATTCTCCGTCTCGTGCACGACCCGCCCGCCGCGTCCTGAAGAAGTCCACGGCAAAGACTACATTTTCCTCGCCAAAGAGGAATTTCTGAACGGAATCAGCTCGGGGCGGTTTCTGGAATGGGCTGAGGTCCACGGCAACTACTACGGGACCGACCTCAACCCGGTGGAAAACTGGCTCAAGGCCGGAAGCGACGTGCTGCTCGACATCGACGTCCAGGGCGCCCGGCTGGTGCGATGCGTCTATCCGATAGCGCATACCATCTTTATTCTGCCTCCTTCCTTGAACGTTCTCGAAGAGCGCCTCAGAAACCGCGCAACCGAATCCGAGGAACAGCTTGCAATCCGCTTTGCCACGGCCCAGCGCGAATTGCTGGAAGCCCCCTGGTACGACTATGTCGTGGTAAACGACAGCCTGGAAAAGGCGGTTGCCGACCTGAAATCGGTCCTGTGCGCGGCCAGGTGCGCACGGATTTCCCAGGCGCCCAGACTCAAAGCCTTCCTGATGGCGATGATGCACGCCTGATGCATCGGGCGCCGGCGGCCGCGCAATCGGGTTTCCGGCTATTTTTACCCGGCATTCGGCATTTAAAACCAACCGACTTGCGTTCAAAATCCCCCCTGCCCCAGCGGTGTCCGGTTAGGATTTTGCAGGGCCTGTGTTTACAGTTTGTTCTTTGAAAAAACTAGAGTTCGCGTGAGCTGTTTCGGCGCCCCGCAATGAATTGCGGATCTCAATTCTAAGTTGGCGGACTCTCTTTATGCTTACTTTTAAGCCATGTTCCCTTTGGCAATAGATCGCGAGAAGCAGATAAGTGA
>JBAQYM010000271.1:0-3346 GCA_049300095.1 Syntrophobacteraceae bacterium | reverse complement strand
TGTTGCCCAAAGAAATATTCAAGCTGCGCGACCATTGATCGGGACGTGAGTCCCCCTCCCTTCGATGGGAGGGGTTAGGGGAGGGTGTTGAATTTTCAAGTACTTACGACCCCCTCCCCCAGCCCCTCCCGCCAAGGGAGGGGCGACCTCCGCCCTGTTTTGGCCACACCTGACGCAGTTTTTACATTTGGGCAACAGCCCCACAGGCGGCGGGTCTGCTTCACCAATGGCGCAAAAAGTGGGTGGCGTGTCTGCCGTAAAACAGCTAAGATTGTCTATACAGAACTGGACGGTGCGGTCCATGGCGACGCGCATGCGGCCCGGCCGCTTTTGCGACCGGCGTGACCGAGCGGTGCGAACCGGGATTGGACCAGACGAAGTGCCGAAACATTAACAACGTCGGGGGTCTTACAAAAAACGCCACACAAATCAGGAGCGAGCATGTCTTTTCCCGGCTGTTCCGAGAGTCGAAGGTTCAAAAAGACTTGTCTATTCTTCACCCTGTTTGCCACAATTCTCGCCTGTGGCGGTTTCGAAACGCTTGCGCACTCCGGTGGCGCAAAACTCCATCACAACCAGGTCATCATAGATTCTCTCGACCGGGAAATTGCCCAATGCGGCGGCGAACGCTATCTGGCGGTATTGCGCGGGCTTCGCTGGTGTGTAGTGCTTTTCGATGACAATTCAAAGTTTGACTGCACATTCAGCAACTATCTCATGATGTTGGACGAGTTGACGCTCTATCGCCCCTACCCGGCGCTGGCGGACATTGTCCACACTCTTATTGTAAGGGAGTTCGAACGGGCCCTGCCTCGTTTCCGCGCAATCTTCCCCCCCGATACCGACGGATATGACGACTTCATCCGCATCCTGCCGGTCGCATACCGTCACCAGGCGCCCATCAAACCACTTAAAGAATTTGCCGCTCGCCATTTTGCCGGGGTCACCCCAATCGACAGATTGCCTGAATTTCGACGGGCCGCAAAAAAGCGCGACTATAGTAGCCTGACAGGTCTATTGGTCTCGGCAACGTCTTTGAACATGGCTTACCGCTGTCAGGCCGAGAAGGACTTCGCCCTGCCACCCGACCACTACCAAACCATTGTGGCCGAATGCGCGTCCATCCCGTTCACGGCCCGCTTCAACCAGGACGCCTACTCCTCACAGAACTACTATGCCACACACGTGGTGCTCGCGCTAAACCACTACTCGCAGCACCCCCTGATTGCTTCCGCCACCGCCGACAAGGTCTTTTTCTATCTCGCCGCCAACTACGACACCGTTCGCCATCGTGTCGGAGATTTCGACCTGCTGTGTGAATATCTCTATAGTTTTCGACAATTTGGACTTGAGGGAGTTCAGTTCGTCTCGGAAGGAGAACGATACGTTCTGTCCCAACAGCGGGAAGACGGTTCCTGGGGCACGGAGGAAGATTTCGAAAGTGACCCCTACGACCAGTTCCATCCGACCTGGACGGCTGTTACTCTGTTGATTCTGGGCACCGGCTGATCGTACCTTCCACAATCGGCCTGGGACCATGCATTACCCAACATTACGGATTACGGGAGAGCGAGCTTCTTCAACACGCGGCCACACACTGTGGTTGTGAGGATAGAAGGACTTCATGCGGGAGTTGAATACCGGGCGCCCGCCTGACGCAGGCGCCCGGTCAACATTGCCCGGCTAATAGGTGAACTCGATCTGGTTGCCGATCTTCTCGACGGTCTTGATACCCGCCTTCCCCGCTTCGGCTTTGGCCATCTTGCTGGCTGTCCCGGTCAGCCAGAACTCAAATCCTTTCCAACCGGGGTTCGCAGCCTTGTATGCGCGCATTGCTTCAGGAACTCGCCGACTCGATATCTCGGTCCACATGGCCTGATCGATCGGGAGCGGAATCACAACGGTCCCATTTTTGGCCCGTGCAAACACCAGGGGGCCGTACACGCTTAGTTGCTCGATGGGGGAAACCTTGGCCTGGTATCCTTTCAGGATTTCGGCGACATACATGAAGAAGCCGGCCGCTTCCTCGCTGTCCGCCGCGAGGGCGGCCCGCAGCAACGCATCGCGCCCCCTGGCGCCGCGCAGGGTCTCCAGTGAGCTGACGATGACCGTGTGACTTGTGGGCGTGTAGCTTTGATGATCGAGGAACCGGGCTGACACGTCCATGGGAATTCCCATGGCGTCGAGTTTTTCCTGGTTTATCTGGCGCAGCCTCGGAGGCGGATATTGGCTGATGACGTCATTTAGCTGCTGCGCCGCGCGGGTGATGGAAACGGCCATAACCGCCGGTCCGCCCACGGGCGCAAGCGCGGCCGAGACCGAAAGAGAGCCCAGCGAAGTGGCCCAGGCCACCCCGTTCAGCTCCTTTTGCAGCACCTTGTTGCTCGAATAGACATCGACACCTAGTTCCTTGGCAAGCTGCCTCTTGTTGGCGGAAACCTGCAGCGCCTGCGCCATCTTGCTGTCCTCGCCCGGACCGGCCTGGGTGGAGAGCCCGGTTTTCACATTCTGGAAAAGCGTGGCGATTCCCTTGGGCACCCCGCTGATGGTATCGACCGGGTCGGTTATCAGGTTCGCTCCAAACTCCACAGATTGCGAGGCCGCCGTCTTGATGCCGCCCATGTAGGCCTCGGCCTTTCTTATCTCCTGCAACTTCGCAATGGCCCCGATTTCTCCGATGAGTTTGCGCAGCGCGAAATCCCCCGTCACCTCGAAGTCGCCATAGTCCGAATTCACCACAAAGTTGTGCATGTAACCGTAAGAAACCACCCTCTCGCGAACCCTGAAATGAGGACCTGCACGCAGTTCGGTGGGAAGAATATCCGATGCTCTGTAAGTGCCCGGCACCTCGAAGTTCGCCGCACCGGCCGCCGAGGCGACGGGGACCTGAAACATCGACGCGGCGACAAACGCCAACAGCAACAGACCTGGAAACCATTTTAAACGTGGGCAAGAATTGATCATGGGCTCTTTTCCTTTCCTTCCTTTTCGAATTCAGAAACAAACACGACCTCTTCGCAATGACTTTATTGCATTCTCGAAAAGCTAGACTGACCGACTTCTTCCCGGACACGGACGCGCCGTTCCGCACTCGATAAAAATACCCCTACGGATATCAGGACCGTGCCCCGGCAAGGGCCTTTTCCTGATTTCTTCCCCTGGACCACGGTCGAACAGATCAAGATCGCGTAAAGAGCGGGAACCTGAAATTTCAAAGCCGGAACCGTAGGGCTAAGTCACCGCAACGTAATAGCTTTTACATTTCATGAAAGTTCGATGTATCGCGTGGTATCGCGTAGGATGGGTGGAGCGCCCCGCGCAACCCATCGCCTCAGGAGCGCGTGAC
>JBAQYM010000270.1:0-23513 GCA_049300095.1 Syntrophobacteraceae bacterium | reverse complement strand
AGCGGCTTGCAGCCGCGATGGGCGTGCCAAAGCGACGAGATCGCGGTTAGAGTCCGGGGCGTTGCCACTGTAACGCGCATCCTCCGCCATGGCACGTCCATCGCGGCTGCAAGCCGCTCCCACCGGGAGTTGGGCTGTTTGCACTTTTCCCGTGATGGTTCGCAATCTTTTTGGGCAACAGCCCCTGGAGCATGGGAACGAGGAAATAGCGGATGACGGGAGACAGAAGACGGATCAACCATCTGTCTTCCGCCCTCCGTCCTCTGTCTTCCGTCCTCTGTGGTGAATGTTTTCGTTATCGGCCCGGAAGCGGCGGGAACCATGCGGGAAACCCTTAGAAAACCATACCATTAATGGACCAGCTAAATATTTTCGAAAAGCATTCCCAGGAAGAATTCCGCGGGCATGCTCCGCTTGCCGAGCGCATGCGCCCGCGCAATCTTGATGAATTCATCGGGCAAAAACAGTTGCTCGGTCCCGGGAAGATCCTCGACCGCATCATCCGCAACCGCCGCTTTCACTCGCTCATACTGTGGGGGCCTCCCGGTTGCGGCAAAACGACCCTGGCAAAGATCATAACCGCGCAAACCGAGACCCACCTGATCTATCTTTCCGCGGTCATGGCGGGGGCAAAGGAGATCCGGGCGGCGGTGCGGGAGGCAAGGGAAATTCTTGCCAGGAAAAAGGTCCGCACCTGGCTTTTCATGGACGAAATCCACAGGCTGAACAAGGCCCAGCAGGACACCCTGCTTCCTGACGTGGAAAACGGCGCCATCCTGTTGCTCGGGGCGACAACGGAGAACCCGTCCTTTGAAATCATCCGGCCGCTGCTCTCGCGCGCGCAGGTCGCCGTGCTCGAACCCCTCGATGAATCCGACCTCAGACAGATTATCCGGAACGCGCTCGCCGATGCCGAAAGAGGACTCGGCAAACATCCCTCGCACCTGGCCCGTGAAGCGGAAGATTACCTTCTCGCCGCATCCGGGGGCGACGCCCGCGTGATCCTTAACGCACTCGAAATGGCCGTCCTCACCACCGCGCCCAACGCCGAAGGGGTCCGCGTGGTCGATATCGACACCGCGAAAGAGGCCCTTTTGCGCAAATCCGTCCACTATGACAAGGCGGGCGAGGAACACTTCAACCTTATTTCGGCCCTTCATAAAAGCGTACGCGGAAGCGACCCGGACGCCGCGCTCTACTGGCTCGCCCGAATGCTCGAAGCGGGCGAGGACCCGCTCTACCTGGCAAGGCGCATTATCCGGATGGCCTCGGAAGATATCGGGCTTGCCGACCCCTTTGCCCTCGCGCAAACCGTCAACGCCTTTCAGGCCTACCATTTCCTCGGAAGCCCCGAAGGCGAACTTGCCCTCGCGCAGGCTGTCGTGTATCTTTGCCTGGCTCCCAAGAGCAATTCGCTCTACACCGCATTCGGTAAAGCGCGGGATGCCGCGAAAAATTCCGGCGATGCCCGCGTGCCCGCACACTTGAGAAACGCGCCGACCGGGCTCATGAAAAAACTGGGCTACGGCAGGGAATACCAGTATCCTCACGACTCTGAGGAGGGATGGCTGCCCGAGGTCTACATGCCCGAGGCATTGACCGGGGAGAGCTTTTATTTTCCGCGGCCCCGAGGGTGGGAGGGCAAGTGGAAAGAACAGCTCGAACAAAGGCGGCGGAAGGTCAAGGACTTGCTCGAAACTGAAGACGGCGCCGGAAAATGAAAACGATTCAGGCCAAGAAAAAAGTACTTGAAAGCGGAAGGCCGTTTAAGCTGGTCAAATATCTTGCCTTGTCCAGCTTGATGGTGATCCTGGTCTGCACCGTTTTGCTCTCGGGTTTTATTTCCCAGCGGGCCAAGGCCATTCTGCTCGCAAAGAGCGAAAAATACACGCTGCTCCTGGCCGAAAACCTCAATCACCAGGTTTTTTTCCAGTTTACCGTACCCACGCTGATTTCCGAGGGAAGAATCCGCCTCAGCCGTGAGAGCCAGTATGAACGGCTCGACAAAGTGGTCAGGAATACCATCCACGGGCTTCCCGTGGAAAGCGTAAATATCTACGACCCCGAGCAGGTCCTCACTTACAGCACGAATAAGGAGATAATCGGGCAAAAGGGCGATATCGGCGTCGCTTTCGAGCGGGCATTGGGAGAGGAGTCCGTTTCGATTCTCTCGACTGAAGAAAGGACCCTCTTCGGGTTCGAATGGACGGAGGGTACGCGAAAACTCATCACCTACCTGCCGATGTACGAGGAAAAGCCTCTTAGCTGGAGGCGCGGAAAAGTGCTCGGGGTTTTCGAGATCACCCAGGATATGTCTTCGGATTACAAGGCGATTCACCGCTTTCAGTGGATAATCGCGTCGAGCTTTCTTATCTTCGTCGGAATTCTGTTCATGACAATTCTTTTCATCGCCTGGCGCGCGGAAAGAATCATCGCCGCGAGGGCCGGAGAAAGAAAGAAGCTCGAAGAGCAGCTTCATCAGGCCGAGCGGTTGGCGGCCCTTGGGGAAATGATAGCGGGCGTCTCGCACGAGATCCGCAATCCTCTGGGAATTATCAGGAGCACCGCCGAACTGCTCGACAACCGCATGCAGGACGCAAAGCAGAAGAGGTTTTCCTCGATCATCGTCGAGGAATCCTCGCGCCTCAACGATATTCTTACCGAATTTCTCGATTTTGCCAGGCCCAAGGACCTGCGCCCATCGAAGTGCCGCATAGAAGATATCGTGGATAAGAACCTTCAGGTGCTCGAAGCGGAATGCCAGCGGCTCGGAGTCCGTGTCGAACGTGCATACTTCACCGGAGATTACTTCATCGAGGCGGACCAGGACCTGATATACCGCGCCCTGGTCAATGTTTTCGCCAACGCCCTCCAGGCCATGCCCGAGGGCGGGATACTGCGGCTGCAAACCGAGATTTTGAACGGCCGGGACGGGGACCGCCGGTTTGAACTCCAGGTGCAGGACTCCGGGCACG
Source organism: Syntrophobacteraceae bacterium (assembly GCA_049300095.1). GTDB lineage: Bacteria > Desulfobacterota > Syntrophobacteria > Syntrophobacterales > Syntrophobacteraceae > SbD1. The sequence goes on along the minus strand of JBAQYM010000270.1, from coordinate 20,538 downwards.
GGATTCCCGAGCGGGTGCGGAAGAAGATTTTCAATCCCTTTTTCACCACGCGCGAGAAGGGCACCGGCCTGGGACTCGCCATCGTTCAATCCATAATTGACAACCATAACGGCGAAGTCGAGCTTGTGAGCCGGGAAGGGCAGGGGACGACCATCGTCATCCGGCTGCCGCTCGAGCAGCCTGAAACTTACCATGTAGAAGATTCGGCGGATTAGAATGGATACGATCCTCATTGTCGATGACGAAAAGAACTACCTGCTCGTTCTGGAGTCGCTGCTCTCGGAGGAGGGATACCAGGTGATCACCGCGGAGGACGCGCGGAACGGCCTGGACCTGCTGCGGGAGCACGAACTGAACGTGGTGATTACCGATATGAAGATGCCGCGAATGGACGGTATGGAGTTCATGGACCGCGTTCACCTACAGGAGCCCGATATTCCCGTTATCATGATGACCGCCTTCGGGAGTGTCGAGAAGGCCGTGGCGGCGATGAGGAAGGGCGCTTTCGATTATATCCTCAAGCCGTTCAAAAACGAGGAACTCAAACTTACCATCCGCAAGGCAATCGAACACCATCACCTGGTGTGCCAGAACCGCCAGTTTGCACGGGAGCTCCAGGACAGGTACCGCTTCGGAAACATCATCGGGAAAAGCGTCCAGATGCAGCGAATCTTCCAGTTGATCGAAAAAGTCGCGCCGACCAAGGCGACGGTCCTCGTAACGGGGGAATCGGGGACGGGCAAGGAACTGATCGCCCGCGCCATCCACTATAACAGCCCGAGAAAGGACCAGCCGTTTATTTCGGTAAATTGCGGCGCGCTTCCGGAAACGCTGCTGGAAAGCGAACTTTTCGGGCATGAAAAAGGGTCGTTCAGCGGGGCGGTGAGCCAGCGAAAGGGCAGGTTCGAGCTGGCGCACAGCGGGACGCTGTTTCTTGATGAAATAAGCGAGATGTCCTTCCCTCTCCAGGTAAAGCTGCTGAGAATATTGCAGGAAATGGAATTCGAGAGGGTAGGGGGGAGCCAGACGATCAAGGTGGATGTGCGGGTCGTCGCCGCCTCGAACCGCAACCTCAAGGACGAGGTGGCGGCCTCGCGGTTCAGGGCGGACCTTTTTTACCGCCTGAACGTGGTGCACGTCTTCATCACACCCCTGCGCGAGCGGGTGGACGACATTCCTCTCCTGGTGAACCATTTTTTGACAAAGTATGCCGAGGACAACAAGCAGGACCTCATAGCCATCTCGGCCGGCGCGATGAAGTGCATTCTCGACCACCAGTGGCCCGGGAACGTGCGCGAACTCGAAAACGTGATCGAGCGCGCGATCATCTTATCCGACAGAAAAGAACTCCAGGTAAAGGACCTGCCCTCCGAGGTCAGGGAACCCCGGGCGCCCGTAGTCCCCGAAACCGTCAAGACAGTGGAAACCGAATGGCCGACGGCCGTTTTTCCTTCCATTCCCACCATAGGCCCCGGCGACAGGATGCCCGATTCGGGTTTCAACCAGCGCCAGATGCGGGCCCTCGATTTCATCAAGGCGCACGGATTTATCACCAACAAGTACTACTCGCAGCTCGCCGACATCTCCGAGCGCCAGGCCCTCCGCGAACTCAACGAACTGGTCGACACCGGCAAGCTCAGCAGAATAGGGAAGGGCAGGGGCTGCCGGTATGTTCTTGCCGGCGTGGATTAATATAGTTGATATCTTGAGCGTTCCTGAGAATGCAGCCCGCCAAAGTCAGCCCATATTGTCGGGCGGTCTCTCCAGCCCGCCTCCCTGTGTACGGTTTCCGGCCAAAGAAGGGGCGGCGCGCCCGTCGTCCCGCAAAAGTCACTTGCGCCTGAAACGCAAACTCGTTTAACATTCCCGAGATATTATATACGCGTGACTTTGACGTGGTCCAGGCTGTACCTGACAGATGTACCTGCGGAGCATTGCCGGATCAATGTCGTGGGGTTATTATGCTTCAGCATTTCGTGGATTCGACTGATTATGAAATATTTGGGAGAAATCATCGAGATGAAATCGCCGATTGAAACGGATGGGATCGCCGAGCGGGTTTTGAGCATCATCGCACCCGGGCAGCCGGTTTCGAGAAGGAGGGTATTGAAGCTTTGCGGGGCTACGGTCGCCGCGATGGCTTCATGGCGCTTCTTCGGGTTGGGAAGCGCAAACAGCGCCCCGTTGATAATCACAGAGCAGGCCCTGGGGCTGGTGATCGCAGATCCCACGAAATGCGTTGCCTGCCGCAGGTGCGAGCTCGCCTGCACCGAATATAATGACGGGAAATCCTCCCCCGAGACATCGCGCATAAAAGTGAGGCGAAATCTCAATTTCGGTCCGTCCGGGCTCTATAGCGGCCAACATAGTCACGGGAACCGGGGGAGCGGGCTGATCATCCAGGATTTTTGCAAACAGTGCCCCCATCCCGTCCCCTGCGCCGATGCCTGTCCCAATGGGGCCATCGATGTAAAACCGCCCATAAACGCCCGTGTCATCGATCCGGACAAGTGCACGGGCTGCAAAGTGTGCGTGAAAGCGTGTCCCTGGGAGATGATCTCGTTCGATCCCGAAACGAGCAAGGCTACGAAATGTTTTCTCTGCCACGGCAAGCCAAAATGTGTCGAAGCCTGTCCGGCGGAGGCCCTGACGTATGTGTCCTGGGTGGACATGACCGGGAAGGTGCCGCCCCGCATAAGTCCCGCTTTGAATAAGCCCCGGACATGCGTGGATTGCCACGGATAGAGGCCGCGGAAAGAGGTGAGCAGTATGGCGCAATACGGCGGATGGGCGGGAAAAGTCCTTCGGGTTGACTTGTCGACCGGACGCATCACTACGGAAGACACGGTCGAAAAATACAAAGACTATATCGGAGGTACTGGAATAGGCTACAAAGTCCTCTGGGATGAAGTCTCGGCGGGCGTAAAGGCCTTCGACCCCGAAAATAAAATCGTCTTTGCCACCGGTCCCCTGGCCGGCACCAGCGCGCCCTGCAGCGGAAGGACCGCCGTCACCACCCTGTGGCCGACCTGCTGGCCCGACCACTTGGTCGGGTCCGGGCACATGGGCGGCCACTTTGCCGCGGAACTTAAATATGCCGGATTTGACGCCGTCATCATAGAAGGCAGGGCCGACCATCCGGTCTGGCTTGCGATTACCGATGGAAAGGCTGAAATCAGGGATGCCCGCCAGCTTTGGGGGCAGGGCATTCGGCGGACAACCTATGAGATATCGAGGCAGATGGGGGCCGAGGCCGCCGTGGCCGCAATCGGTCAATCCGGCGAAAACATGGTCCCCATGTCCGTTATGATCAACTCGGTTTCCCATTCGGCCGGAGGCGGCGCGGTGCTGGGTTCGAAGAACCTCAAGGCCGTCGGCGTCCTGGGCGCCGGGAGCATACGCATCGTCGGCAACAAAGAGGAATGGGAAAAGGCGGTCAAGCACCATCTTTCGCTCCTCGGCGCAAACAATCAGCACGTGGTGCCCAACAGCCCGCAGCCATGGGCGGAACACTACAGCCCATCCTCCCGATGGGTGGCATCGGGTGGGCGACAATGGGGCGCCGCAAACCCGCCCATCCATACCGGGACCTGCGATCCGCGAAACCTCAATCGAATTGCCTACCGAACTAACAACGCCGCTTATTTCCTGGGTCCAAAGGCCTGGGGGCATACGATAAGGGGCAACGGCTGCACCGGCTGCCCCATACGGTGCCACACCATGCTCAAAGTCCCGTCCGTTTCCTCGAAGTACGGCATCTCGGAAGTGGGTCAGAACACCTGTGCGGGCCTGGTATTCGGGAGGTCTTTTTTCAAAAGCTTTCCGGACGGACCCCAGGGCCAGACGGCCATCGAGGCGTGCATGGTGGGCATGCATCTTGCCGACGACCTCGGCGTATGGGACAACTACGGCCAGCTTCAGCGCGACTTTCAGAAGTGCTATTACCAGGGGATTTTTAAGAGCAACGTAAGTGAAAAGGAATTCCAGAGCTATTCCTGGGATAAGTTTGAAAAGGGTGATCCGGCTTTTCTATTCGAACTGCTTCCGAGGATCGCCAACAGGGACGGAGAGCTGGCAACGGCCCTGGGGCTGGGTACCGGGTACATGCTGGAGCGGTGGGGAATTCCCGAAGCCGACTGGAAAAAAGATCACAGCCTGCTCTACTGGAAGCTCGGGCATCCGAAACATCATTCGCACGAAGATGCGGGCCAGTGCGGCGTCATCATCAACACGCAATACAATCGCGACGCCCAGTGCCATTCCCACAGCAATTTCACCCGAAACGGGCTCCCGCTTGAAGTCCAGAAGAAGCTGGCAGCCGAGCTTTGGGGCTCCGAGACCGCGGTCGACGCCCTGGGCGCCTTCACGCCGATGAACGTCTACAAGGCCAAAATGACAAAATGGTCGTTGTTGAGAAAGGAGTTGCACGACTCGATTTCCCTTTGCAACTGGATGGGGCCGTGGTCGGCATCGCCGCTCAGGGAGCGCGGGTATAAAGGGGACGATTCGATCGAATCCCTGCTCTACAGCCTCGTTACCGGGGACATGAAGTCGCGCCACGAACTCGACGAGGTTGCCGAACGCATATTCGTGCTCCATCGCGCCCTGACCATCCGGGGCATGGGAACAAAAGAGATGCGCACGAAACACGATACCATCCCGGATTGGGTCTATGGGGACGATAAAGACGGGGCGCCCTTCAGCAGGGGCACCATCCGGATGGATAAATCCGATATCCAAAACGCGATGCTCATGTTTTACGAAGAAGCCGGCTGGGACAAGGAGACCGGTTCGCCCACCAGGGAGACTTATCGCAGGCTGGGGCTCTCGGAGGTTGCCGCGGAACTGGACAAAAAAGGACTGATCGCATGATGACGGCGGTTGAAGTTGCCGAATTCATACAGGAAAGCAGCAGAATGGGAGAATTGCTCGCATCGGCGGTTATTGAAGCTGAGATTGCCGGTCGAGACACCCCCGTTTCAGACCTTGCGGCAGAACCGCCCCGAATTGCCGCGCTCATTCAGGATGCCCTCGCCGGCCACGAGGATATTCGAGCGATCCTGGATGACTCGGGCGGTGCCTGGTATTTCTCCGAACAATTCATGACCGGTGCTTATGCGCGGGTCCTGCTGCTCAAAACGCAGGGGCCGCTAAAGATGATGGCGGAGGTCATCCGGGAACATTCACGAGTATATCCGCGTCCGGTCCCGCTCGCTCTCTTTCAATGCTCGCCCTTCAACTTAAGCGATGACGAGATCGCAACCTGTCTCAAAGAAATGACGGGCAAGCTCTCCTACCGGGACATCGCGCACTTGACCACTTCGATCGGCAACCTGTTTGCCTACTCCACCGATCATCTCGAACCCGGTTACGCGGCAATGCTTGCCGAGTGGGTTGATGTGGGACAGGCCGAAAATCCGTAGAATATTCCACGCCTCTTTATAAATCCTGAATCAGTGCCGGTTGATAGGCACCCCGCCGAGGTTTCCGGTAAAGGGCAATACGAGCAGGCGCGGCAGGGTCTGGTCTTTGGGTTCCTGAAACTGGGAAAGGCCGATCGTCATGCCTTCGTGGCCCTTCTCGGGCTGATTCTTGTAGGTCCCGAGAAGCCGGTCCCACCATGGCAGGTTGAAGCCGTAGTTGCTGTTCGTCTCGCGGATGATCACGGAGTGATGCACCCGGTGCATGTCGGGCGTTACCACGAAAAGCCGGAGCACCCGGTCGGCGGCTGTGGGAATGCGGATATTGCTGTGGTTAAACATCGAGGTTGCATTGAGCGCCACCTCGAAGATCAGCACGGCAAGCGCGGGGGGGCCGAGCGCCGCCACTATTATGATCTTGATGCCCATCGAGAGAACAATTTCAATCGGGTGGAAGCGCAGGCCGGTCGTCACGTCGTAATCGAGGTCCGCGTGGTGCACCATGTGCAGACGCCAAAGGGCCGGTATCGCGTGGTGGAGGACGTGCTGCAGGTAGATCGAGAAATCGAGAACGATCACCCCCGCGGCCACCGCGAGCCAGTAGGGAAGATTTGCGTTGTTGAGAAACCCCCATTGACGTTCCGTTGCCAGGATGGCCATTGCGACCGGCATAACAGGAAAAACCAGGCGCACCGAGAGGGGATTGAGAGCCAGGAGCGCAAGATTTGCGAACCATCGCCTCATCTTGGAGGTGGTCAAAGCCCGACGCGGCGCCAGGACTTCGCAAACGGCAACCAGAAAAAAGATGCCGAGGAAGAATCCCAGGCGTATCGATGTTTCAGTGCCCATATGGGTAAGGCTTTCCATCTTTTCGTTGCCGGTCCCGACCGGCTTTCGGCCCCCAAGGTATGGCGGGAGATAAATTTTACCGGGTTGTTCCCGCGCGGGCGGGCCCGGACGACGGGTCACCGATAAAACAGTACGGGTCCATGTCCTCGAAAGGATTACCCCCCGAACCGTGGGAAATGGCAAGGCATCCGCCGCATACCCGGCGGATGGCGCAGGACCGGCATGCTTGACAGCCCGCGCGATAAGCCCGAGCCTTCCCGGAATCATAAATTTCGGCAAGACTGTTTTCGGTGACGTTGCCTATGGGAGAGGGGAACTTCCGGCAGGCATGCACTTCTCCGTCCGGCAATACCGTCAGGAAGTTGAAGGCGGCCCCGCAGCCGTAGCCCGTACAGCCTCCGAAAAGTTCCATTCCTTTTTGGTGAAGGACGATGTTGATCAGATTATCCTTCAGGGAAATCACCGGGTTGTCTCCCGCCGCCTTCGTGTAGGCCGTGAGGAATTCCATATAATCCCGCTTTGAGGGAAGCTGGAGGTTGGCGCCCTCGCCGACCTTCGAAAGGCGGTTGAAGGTAAAGAGATCGGTCCTGCCCCGGAGAAGGTCCGCGAGCGGTAGAACCTGGGCCATATTGTCCCTGGTCAGAGTGAGCATCACCATCGAGTAGACGCCAAGATCGCGCAGCACATCGAGAAATCCCAGGACCCGGTCGAAATGGCCCGGTCCGCGGCTCCAATCATTGTGTGTGCGCAAACCCTCCAGGCTCACCTGATAAAAGACGGGATGCTCGATTGCGATCAATGCCTCGATAAGCTCCCGTGATGCGGGGTTCCCGAGGATTGCCAGGCCGAAACGGCGCTCGGCCGCGGCGCGATAGAGATCGAGGAAGTTGGGGTGGAGAAAGGGATTTCCTCCCGTAAACGATACCTGTCCCCTCACATTGCGGTCCCGGCAGAAGCGGTAAAAGTCATCGAGAATTGCCACCGCCTTCGACGGATCGAGCAACACTCTATCGCTCCTGTCGTAGCAGTGCCTGCAATGGAGGTCGCAGGCCTGGGTGATATGCCACTGAAGGGTGAAAACGGAAGCGGAAAGGGCCTCATCATCCGCGCACTCAGGGGAAATGGAAGAAGTCTCGCGTCGTATGCGCGAGGGGGGCCGGATTAGAAGTCCTTCCCCGACCGCCCGGTCAATGGCCGCTTCGATGGCATAAATCGAGACGCTTCCTTCAGCGGCCGCCTTTTGGGGTTCAATTTCCTCGACGATGACCTTGAGGGCCAGAAGGTCCTCGCAGGAAGCCGGACGAAGGCGGACTTCGCCGGATTGGATATTGCGCCACAGGAGCACGAATTCCTCACCCTCTTCAGGGTTTGGAAAGCACCCGTCGGCCCCGTCGCTCACAAGCCCGGTCAAGTGCCGCCAGGAGAGCCGGAGGAGGCGTAGAGCGGGGTTGAGAACGATCCGGGCTTCGGGAAGCACCGGCAGAGTGTTGGAACAGCGCACTTCGTGCATGGCCCACTCGATGCGGGCAAGGTCGGGCAAGAAAGCGGGAAAGTCAAACTGGGCCGCATGCAGTGACAACAACCCCGCCAGATCTTCAGGCCCGGAAGTCGCCGCACGGGATTCAAGGAAATGATCCCATATTTCCGAATCCACCCGCGCGCGGCTTACCGGGTAGACTGCATCCAGGGTGTCCCTCTTTGACCCGTTCACTTCAATACTCCCAAATTTTATTCCGAATAGAGGTGATGCGGGCACCTTCGGATAGAATCTTGGATTGAAATCCGTTCCCATGGGGGCGTGCGGCACTTATGCCACGGAGAGGAGGATTCAACCGAGCGTGGCCGCGCCGTTCGTTCCCACCTAAATGGATTTTGCCGGGTTATTGTTTGGCGCCACCTGCACCAGGTTTACTTCCGCTTCAGCTACTTTTCCCAGGCTCTTTTTCTTTTTCGGCGCCACCTGCGCCAGGCTTCGAGCCACTTCAGCCACTTTTCCCGGGTTCTTTCTGGACGCCACCTGCGTCCTGCTTAGTCCCGCTTCAACCACTCTTTCCCGCCTCTTTTTTCTGGGGATCGGTGCCACCTGCACCTTGCTTGGAGCCACTTCAGGAGCTGGAACCACACGAGGCTACAAGGGCAAGGCTGGCGCCCGTCACCAGAGTGGTGAGGCATAAGCTGGCCAGTACCTTCTTGACTTCGTCGATGTCCATAAGGCCGAATCCTTTAATAGATATTTTCGATGCTTTGCACCACCTCTATCGGTGCGGCTAAGTTATTGTTGGATGGCGGTCCTGTCAACGTAGGTGAATTACCCATGAATCGAGCGGTCGATAGGGGGAATACCAGGAAAGGGTAGGGTGAAATAACGGACGAGTTGCGTGAAGCTGTGCCCCTGGGGGCGTGTATGTCCAGCGCCGTGAGCGTATCCGTTCACCGCGCAGACGCGGAGGGGGGTGCGGAGAAGAAGGCGCGGAGAAGACTCAGATGCGGAGGGCACTACATATTTTTGATGTCAGCAACCAGGTATTTTGCGATTAAGAAATTATTCCGATGTGGTTTACCGACTCATTCCGGCGTTCTTCACGATCTGTTCCCGGGCCAGTTCGTCGCAGCGCTCGTTTTCAGGGTGGCCCGCATGCCCCCGCACCCACACCCATTCAATTTCGTGCTTTTTTGCAAGTTCGTCCAGGGTCTGCCAGAGGTCGCGGTTCTTTACGGGCATCTTGCCGGCGGTTTTCCAGCCGTTGCGCTTCCATTGCTTCATCCAGATCGTAAATCCCTTATGGAGATATTGAGAATCGGTGTGAACCACGACGTGGCAGGGCTCCTTCAGCCTTCGAAGCGCCTCGATCACCCCCCTCATTTCCATCTGGTTGTTGGTGGTCTGCTTTTCGAAACCGCAGATCTCTTTTTCCACCGTCTTGAACCGCAGGATAGCGCACCATCCGCCCGGTCCGGGATTCCCGGCGCAGGCGCCGTCGGTAAAAATTTCGACCCGCTTTTTAGGAGGGCGGGAAGAGGGCGCCTCGGCACCTGAAGTATTTTGTGTAGTATTATCGCTATATTGCACGGTCGCACCCGGTCGATCTCGAAAAGGGTGAGAGGCTGCGCCGGACAAAGCGCTCGACCGCCGTGGAGGTCAATTTCCCGATTACTCCGGTCAAAGCACTCAGGGAGATTTCCGCGCGAGCCATCGCATGATGGCCTCCCGCGACCCCTAAGCCACCGAACGCGCGCCTCACGGCTTTGCCGGCGTCTTTTCTGTAGCCGTCGTTTCTAACGATAATTATCAGATTTTCCTCATAAATCCCGGACACAACGCTCCATGAAATATCATGGATCTTCAGCATGAATTCGGCAATTTCGACCAGGATATCGGCGAGGGGGACCTCGTCGAGATGCGCAAAAATTCGGTCCCTCACGACGTGCTTTCTCTCGAAGGCCTTGTGAAAGAGCTTTAGGTCCTTGAGGGAAAGGTCGGAGATCTCGATCTTGCGCAAAACATTTTTGTCCGCAAGCGGGAAGGTGTAGCGGAAAGCCTCGATGTCCGTCACGAGCGTGTGGCGCTCGAAGTTGCGCGTATCGGTCTTTATCCCGTAGAGCAGTGTGGTCGCAAGCACCTTCGACGGTTTTATCTTCGCCGCCCGAAGGTATTCGGTCATGATGGTCGAGGTGGACCCGAACTCGGGCCGTACGTCAACGAAGGGGGCCGCGATCTCGGTATTCACCGGGTGGTGGTCGATAATGGCTGTAAAAGGAATATCGATGAAAAACATATTGTGGTCAGGCTGAGCGTCAACCAGGATGAATTTGTCGTACTTGCCGAGACCGTCCTTCTTTATCGCGACCAACGGCAGGTGGAGCAGGCGCACCATGGTGACGTTGTTCAGTCTGCGTATCTTGCGGATCATCCCGATCGTGGTCGAGGCCACCTTGTGCCACAGGAGGCGTTTTACGGCAAGAGCGGACGCGATGGCGTCGGGATCGGGATCGATAACGATTAAGACGTGGTCTTTCGAGCAGAAATGGGAATAGAGTTGGGCGAGAGTTGCCTTCCAGGGTTTGTGTTTGCCTGCCGTTGACGGTTTCACCAAGGTCGAATCCATAATGAAGAATATAGGATCGCTCGGAAATATTTCCACAAAAAAAGGGTGGTTGGGGAACCACCCTTTGATTTCGATGGAGCGGGAAACGGGATTTGAACCCGCGACTTCAACCTTGGCAAGGTTGCACTCTACCACTGAGTTATTCCCGCAAGTGCGCGAAGAGATTTAAAGGAAATGAGCAGTGAAGTCAAGTGAAAAAAGGCAAGAGCACAGGATGCTACGTCTGATAATATATATTATGTCAACTACTGTAAACTCAAGCCGAAAGTCCCGGATGTGTCGCCCGAAGCGGATAACCGCTGAAGACACCGTGCCGCCCGCCTCCCACCATGGCATCGCCGCATGCGCCGCCCGCTTCTTTGGCGCGGCGGGATCGCGGCGCCCTGCGCGCCTGCTTGCATATCGAGGGATTTACCCGCTATAATGTACGCACCATCGATCCACAGGACTGAAGAATCGGGATATGCTCAAACGTCAGCACAAGACCCTTGCCCGCACCCTCGCATTCATCGCCTATCATTCGCCCGGTGAGTTCGGGCTGTTCTGGGACCCCGACGGGACTATGCCCTGGAAGGAATTCTACTGGGCCCTGCAGGAAGACCCCGGCCTGAGGTTTGTGCGCGAACCCACCCTGAGGGAGCTTTCCCTGCTTGGCATCGAGCTTCCCTTTTCCCTGGACGGCAACCGTCTCCGGCTTGCGCCCGGCACCGCCGCCCCCGTGTATCCTCCCGCCGAGAATGTCCCGCAAAGGCTCTATTTTGCGGGACGAACCAAGAGTCTGGTATCAATCCAAGAACTTGGACTAAAGCCTGCCGCGCGCGCCTTCAGCCCGGTTTTCTCTAGTCGCGAAGCGGCCCTGCGCTTTGCAAAAAGGCGCGAACCCGAACCGATCGTGATCGAAATCACCGCGCAACGGGCGCTTGAGTCCGGCATACTGTTTTTCGTCGCGGGAGAGGAGCTCTTCCTTGTGCGGGCCGTCCCCGTTGAATTTCTCACTATTCCCCGGATTCGAGAGGACTCGAGAGAAAAACTTGCCGAAAAACGGCAAAAACCCCCGCCGAAGCCGGCCCCGCCCACGCCCGGGACCTTCGTCGTACAGCCTCACCACGTTCAGTCTGTCGGGATTTCAGGGGAAAAAGCCGTAAAAAGAGGCGCCAAAAACGAAAAGGAAGGTTGGAAGAAGGCATCGCGCAAAGAGCGACGGAAAAGAGATGTTTAAGCGGAGGCGCTCGGCCGCCTCCTCCCCTCCCCGGTTTTTCTTCCCGATTCTTGCCCGGCGCGGATATCTTCCCGAAAAAGATTGATTATATTGATTGCGGCTAACCGTTTTCCCAACCCCACATATCACGTGTTCGATCCGGCAGCAGGAAAGTGATACTGTCCCTTTCGTCCGAGCGAAGGAGGAGATTTCATATGGGTCCAGACGACCTCGAGAGCAGAATCCGGCAAACGGGAATGCGCTTGTACAATCTTATGGAGGGGGAATCCCGCTCCTTTCTCAGGAAGGAATACTGGACCGGCAAGCTATTCGAATGGTGCATGCACAACGAACCGTTCAAGGTCCAGATGTTTCGCTTCGTGGATGTGTTTCCCTACCTTAAAAGCCCCGAATCCGTCATGCGCCACATCCACGAGTACTTTTCAGACCCCTCCCTCAATTTCCCTTCCGCTCTCGACTGGGGCATCAAGTTCGTCTCCCCCGACTGGCGCAGCTCCGGGATTATCACCCGAAGCATCGGAAGAAATATCGAAAAGATGGCCAAACAGTTCATCGTCGGCGCCACCCCGGAGGATAGCCTGTCCGTGCTGGAGGCTTTGCGCGCCAAGGGAATAGCCTTTTCCATCGACCTTCTGGGTGAAGCGGTCGTATCGGAAATGGAAGCCGAAGACTACCTCGGCCGTTATCTGCACCTGTTCGACCTTCTCAGCCGCGCCCAGGCGAGATGGCCCGCCCTCGGACACGATGGACGCGCGTTCGACTGGGGCCACACGCCGAAGGTGAACATCTCTCTTAAGACCTCCGCGATGTATTCCCAGATGGACCCGTGCGCGTTCGAACACTCGATACAAAAAGCAAAGGAGCGGTTGCGGCCGATTTTACGAAAGGCGATGCAAACCGGGGCGTTCATAAACCTCGACATGGAGCACCACGGGATCAAGAACCTCACGCTGGCGCTCTACCAAAGCCTCATGGAAGAACCGGAGTTTCGCGGCTATCCGCACACCGGCATCGTGATCCAGGCATACCTTCGCGAGAGTGAAGCCGACCTGGAACGAATGTTCCGGTGGGCCAAAGAGGGAGATTTCCACTTCACGATAAGGCTCGTCAAGGGCGCCTACTGGGACCAGGAAGTCATTCACGCTCAGCAGAACAACTGGCCCATTCCGGTCTTTACGAACAAATACGAGACCGACGCCAATTTCGAGCGCCTCGCCCGCATTATCCTTCTTAACAGAGGCCACGTAAGGCTTGCCTGCGCTTCGCACAACGTGCGGTCCATTTCAGCGGTTGTCGAAATTGCAAAGGACCTAAACATCACCGACCAGGAAATCGAGTTTCAGGTCCTGTACGGTATGGGCGAGCCGGTGCGCACGGCATTGCGAAAAGCCGGCCTGAACGTGCGCGTCTATTCGCCTATCGGCGAGATGATCCAGGGCATGTCCTACCTGGTGCGAAGGCTCCTTGAAAACACGGCGAACGAGTCATTCCTTCGGCAGAGTTTTTCGCAAAAACTCCCCAGGGGAGAACTCCTGCGAGACCCGGCCGAAAAGCTCAAAGACTTCGGGCATGCGCGGCCCAGCCGGGAATCATCGGAATTACCCGATAAGGGCGGCTTTCGTATCGAACCACGCCTTGACTGGTCACGGCACGATCACAGGGACCTTTTCGCCCAGGCGCTGCAAAGAGTGCGCGCGGGCTTCCCCATTCGGGTATCCGTCGAAGCCGCCGGCAACGCGGTGGAAACGCAAACCGTCTTCCGGTCGCAAAATCCCAACAAGCCGGAAGAAACGGTCGGGATAGTCTCCTCGGCTGACCTGGGCGAGGCGGAACAGGTCATTATTGCCGCGAATTCGGCTTTCCCCGCCTGGCGCGACACCGCTCCCGAGGCCCGTGCCGAGTACCTGTTCAAGGCCGCGGCCGCCGCCCGGAAACGGAGGTTCGACCTTGCCGCCCTCCAGGTGTTCGAGGTCGGAAAGAGCTGGAGCGAGGCCGACGCCGATGTGTGCGAAGCGATCGATTTTCTTGAATATTACGGCCGCGAGATGATCCGCATCGGCCGGCCGAAAAAGATGGGCGTCCCGGGAGAGACGAGCGAACTCATCTACGAGCCGCGCGGAGTGGCGGTCGTCATCGCGCCCTGGAATTTTCCGCTGGCAATATCGGTTGGAATGAGTTCGGCCGCCGTAGTGACCGGCAACACCGTCGTCTACAAGCCGGCGTCCCAGTCGCCGGTGGTCGGCTCGATGCTGGCCCGCATCTTCGAAGAGGCGGGATTGCCGAAGGGGGTCTTCAACCTCCTTCCCGGTCCGGGCGGGCGGCTCGGAGATTTTCTGACGGGACATCCGGAGGTCGCGCTGGTGGCCTTTACGGGAAGCAGGGATGTGGGGCTCCATATCATCGAGAGGGCGTCTCAAACGCCTCGCGGGGCGCTGGCGGTAAAGAGCGTCATCGCCGAAATGGGTGGAAAGAACGCGATAATTGCCGATTCGGACGCGGACATGGACGAGGCGATTGCCTATGTTCTTCAGTCCGCCTTCGGGTACCAGGGGCAGAAATGCTCGGCCTGCTCGCGGCTGATCGTGCTAGAAGAAAACCACGACAGGCTCATCGAGAGACTCGAGGCCGCCGCCGAAAGCCTCAACCTCGGCCCGACCGAGTACCCGCAAAATTTTATGGGCGCTCTCATCGAGCCTGCCGCTCGCGACAAGATCCTGAAATATATCGAAATCGGCAAAAAGGAAGGAGCGGTCCTGCTCGAGCGGGCGGCCGAAGGACCCAATTCCGTTCCTCTCACCATCTTTACCGGGATCGATCCGGACAGCCGACTCGCGCAGGAAGAGATTTTCGGGCCGGTTTTGGCGGTAATTAAGGTCAAGGATTTTGCCGAGGCGATTCGGGTCGCAAACGGGACGCAATACGCCCTCACCGGAGGGGTGCTGTCAAGAAGTCCGGCAAACATTGCCACGGCGCGTCGAAAGTTTCGAACGGGGAACCTCTACATAAACCGGGGATGCACGGGTGCGGTCGTCGGAAGGCACCCGTTCGGCGGGTTCAAAATGTCGGGTCTCGGGTCCAAAGCGGGCGGTCCGGACTACCTGCTTCACTTTATGATTGCGAGGAATATCGTCGAAAATACCGTGCGAAGGGGGTTTGCCCCGCAAGAGGACAGCCACCGGTGATGCGGACGGAAAACGGGATCATTCCAGCTTTTTAAGCACCCTGTGCCTGTTTTCCCTGAACAATGAATAGCCCTGCCCTTTGTATTCGAACCGGTCCAGGTAACCGTAGGGCAGGTTGAGGTCCTGGGCCGCCGACATGGTCTCCAACAGAAAAGAGAGTACCTGGGCGTATTCGTCCATCCCCTGAAGGAACTCGTCGCGTTCCACCCAGACTTCTTCCACCCCGAAATTGGCTCTCAGTCCCTGGGTCTCGAAATGACCTGTCGCCTCATCCAGAACGAGGCTGATTATCTGTTCGGGTTTCTTGCTGTTTTGAATCTGGAGAAATACGACGTTATCCGATTGAGTCATGTCATGAATCCTAAATCCGTCAGGCCGTGCGTGCTTATTTTTTCGTCGACAGGCAGGGAGCCCGAAACAGACATTGCAACTGGTCGCAATCCTGTTCCGCGGTGCCGTAGCAATCGAAATTACCTTCCTTGCGCTGGATTTCCCTGATCAAATCCGTTTTTGACTTCCCAAACGAGTTGATTCCCAGGCTTTTTGCAATCGTCCTGATCTCCTGGATCTTCATAACAAAGGCTCCTTCTTATTTTCCGAAATCATGCCGCCAGAAAACGTCTATACCGGTCTGATCGGCCCCGCCAACCTGCGTCTGGATGGAAAATCGCCGGTTTAGCCTGTATTCGATCTGGACCTCGTTTGCCTGCTCGCCCGTAACCCCCCTGCCGTAGGTGACATGGAGTTCGGGCGTTATATTCTTGCCGATTTCAACTATCCCGGTTTCCTTGGCGCCGGTCACGGGGTCGGGCCGATTCGTGAATCCGTGTTCGGACTTGCCGGTCGTGCTCCTGTAGCCCACCGAATCCGGCGCGAGGGGGCTGCTCCCAAAAACACTCTTTAGCACCTTCGATGTCTCAGAGCCCAGCCATGCGGCCGCTCCGTTCTGAAGCTGGGTCTTCTCGCCGGCGCTAAGATCGCCCGCCGAGTGGCCGAACATGAAATAGGAAAGAATATCAACCTGGTTCATCGCCGGCACACTGCTCATGGCCAGCTTCGGCCGGCTGAGCGGTCCCGACACGAGCGCCTGAAGGGTGATATCTTTCACCTCTTTTTGACAGACGATCCGCAGTTGAGGGTCCGGTTGCGGCGCGCCCGTAAAGATGAGCGTACCTTCGGTTATTTTTAACTCCTTGCCCTGAAAACTGTAGGCGCCCCTCAGGGCCCGCAATTCCCCGGTAAGCTTGATAGGACCTCCCGGCGCTTTTCCCAGCTTGAGGCCTCCGGCAATTTCGGCCTTGAGGCCCTTGCCCGTTACCCAGGTCCCCTGTGGAGGAAGCTCGAGTCCGACGTCCATTTTCAGTTGATTATAAAACCTGCTCGGACTTTTCGCATCCTTTATTTCCACCACGTCCCCCTTGGCGGCGGCTTCGATGATTTCGATACTCTTGGCGATATCGGTCTCCAAGAGCCCAAGATTCATCCGCGCCTTCGAAAAATGGAGGGTCCCCGTGAGTTCGGCCGTATCGGGCGTCTGCCTTATCTCGGCCTGGCCGGATACCTTCCCCTCGATGCCGTAAATCTCGGGGACCTGGAGATCAGAGCCCGTCGCCTGGAACTTCATCGTCTCGAACGCGGGATAATCCACAAAGCCCGTGACGCTTACCTTGGCCCCGAGGTGTTGTGCCTCGGCTTTCTTTACGTAAAGATTCCTGGAGTCCGCCTGCCATTCGGCCTGAATATTTTCGATGACATGGGGCCACCGGGTTTCCTGGAAAAAGCCGTTTTTCCATGTTCCGGACCCGTTTACCACCGGCTGCTTGAGGGTGCCCCCGACGTGGGCCTCGCCGTGGAAATCCCCGCCGGCCTTGCTGAGAAAAGGAAGAAGCGGCAGAAGGGTTGCGGCGTGAAAACCAGCGAATTTGAAGTCGCCGTTCAGTTCATCGGCTTGCCTGATCTCGAATTGCGGGGGCCTGAAGCTCAACCGAACGGGAATTCGCACGGTAAAGGGTATGGCGGACTGGACCGCGGGCGTATTCATCTCGCCCTGGAGAGTGAGACTATCCCTGGCATAGGCGCCCTGGAACTGAAGGCGGTCGATCTGTTGCTTGCCGGGAAGGAGGCAATTCGAAGCCTGCATGGTGAGCTTGCACTCGGGTTGCTCGGGCCTTCCGCTCACCTGGATCTGCCCGGAAACCAGGCCGCTGAATACGTTCTTGAAACCGAGCGCGGCTACGATCGGACCGGCGTTTACCGATTCGACCGCAAGGCGAAGATCGGTCTTTGCGTCCGAAATAGTCCCGCCCGAGACGACGAGCTTTTGTTTCCCCTGCTGGAGCGAGGCGGAAGAAATCTTGAGGCCGTCTTTTTCGATCTCGAACTTCGCCTCGAAGGCGCCGCTCTGGTCCTTCCAGCCGAGCTGGCCCTGGGTTGAAACCGTTACCAGCGGGAACTCCCAGATATTTCCGACCCGGCCGGACAGGCGCGCCGTAAGTTGGCCCAGGATTCCATCGCTTTTCAACTGAAACGAGCAGCCGTCTTTTTGCTGGTCGAGGTCAAGATTGAGAGACGATATGTTTTTGCCGTCAACGACAATGTTTTGAGCTTTAAGAGAAATCTCGCGCCGATCTTCTTTTGTGGCGAATTTCCCTTTTCCTTTTAGGGTGATTTGGTCTGCCTGCACGGCCCCGTATTGCAAGCGAGGCGAGCTGAGGTCACCTTCCCAGAGAAGGTCCGGCCATTTCCCCGAAAAAGTCCCGCGCGAGACCACCCTGCCCTTCCCCTGCCATTTCGGGAGGAGTGTGGCAAACCGCTGGGTTTCTTTGCAGTCGAGGTCGTATTCGACTTTAAGTTGCTCGTTCCGGTAGGCCCCGGACCCTTTGAGGGCGATCAGTTCGGGAATGTTCAGGTTTGCGTCGATTTTACCGCGCCAGAGACGAAGGTCCCTGAAATTTCCGGGGTCATAATCGGCTTCGAGCGCCACGACGCCCCCGAGGCGCTGCTGCACCTTGGAATGTATCTTCTCAAGGTTAGCCCTCTCGATTGCGATCTCGGCCCTGACTCCGCCCTTGCGCGAAGCGTCGAAAAGACCACCGAGGTCGGCGCTTGCCGTCAGCTTGAAATCGGCCACCGAGCTTTTGACCGAGCCGCTTTTTATCGAGAGCACGTCTTTTTCGAACGTCCCCGCCAACTCGCATTTCTGCACAGTTTCAGCGCCGATTTTGCCCGAGTCGAGAAGCACGGTAAAGCGCGTGCCAGAAATCCTGCCCTCCTCGACGCGCGCGGTAAGGCCCAGGCGGCCGTTTAGCTCCATTTCCGGCGCATAGGGCAAGCCCGGGGGCCTGAGACTGGAAAACCCCGAATCAAGCACGACTTCGTACGGGCCGGGGGCGGTCTTCTCGACCCTGAGATGCCCTTTAACCAATCCCGCCGGGGTTTCGATATCGTGATCCAGCGACCATCTCCCGCCCTCGCGAACCAGCGTGAGGCGGCCTTTTGCGCCGTCAAGCCGCGAAAACGCCGCGGGCAGATCAGGGACGGCGCTCGCGCGGAAGCCGGAGACGAGTATTTCGGACTTTCCATTTTCGAAGCTGGCGATGTTCCAGTGTCCCCGCAGTTCGATGCGGGTGCCTTCGGGGGCGGAAAGGATGATTCCCTCCGTTGCGGCTTCGTCTTGCCCAAGTAGGGCGGAGCCCGCGATCGACCACGTGCCGAGGCCCTCGATATCGGCCTGGGCCTGCCAGTTATCGAAATCCACCCTTATTTCAGGCCCTCCCGGCCCCTGAACGGTTTTGAGCAGGAGCACTCCGGTGACGTCTTTGATCGACAGGACAATCTTTCCCTGCTGGCGCGCTTCGACGGTGCCGGAAACGATCCTGAGCGTGGGGAGGGGGATGCGGGACCACAAAGGATCGCCACCCGCCGAATCGCCGCCCGGGACGGCCACGGGCCTTACGGGGACGCGCCACTTGCCCTCGGCGTTTCTTTCCAGTTGCAGAAAGGGCTTTTCGAGGTAAATCTCTTCCACATTGACGTAGGGCCAACTCGGTGTAAGACTGTAACTAAGGCGGGCCGCTTCGCAATCGAGAATTTTCCTGCCGTCCGCCTCGACTTTCACATTGTCGAGGTAGAGCCGCGAAAACGGCCACCACCTGTATGACGCCAGTTCGACTTTATATTGCGTGGCCTTCTCGATTTCGCCCACCACCCGGTGGATGATTTCATTTTGAACGGCCGGGATATGCAGGGCGAGGACGGCGAGCACCGGAACGAGCACCAGGGCCGCAATTCCAAGGACAGCGAGCCGCAGGGGGAAAGCGCCTTTATGCGACCGCTTTTTTTGACTCGCGTTGCTGCTCGGCAAGTTCTTCTCCGCTTTATTGCTTCTTTCGCAAATGGTGTATTATCAATAAAACGGCAAGACAAATCAACCTGCAATGAAACTGCACAAAGACGGGCGGAAACACTATGAAGGCGATGGTGCTCGAAAAATGCGCTCCCATGGAGAGTGCGCCCCTGAGGTGGACCGAGGTCCCGGACCCCGAGCCCGGGCCGGGACAGGTGCGCGTGAAGGTCCTTACATGCGGAATCTGCCGAACGGACCTCCATGTGATCGAGGGCGAGCTTCCCTTCCTCGGCCGGCCGGTGATTCCGGGACACCAGATTGTCGGGGTCGTGGACCGCCTCGGGGCCGGATCGCACAGGTTCGAACCGGGCCGCAGGATCGGAATCGCATGGCTGCGGCATACGTGCGGGCAATGCGGCTATTGCCGCTCCGGCCGGGAAAACCTCTGCGAAGCGGCCCTGTTTACGGGCTACCACGCCCCAGGAGGCTACGCGGAATACGCCGTCGCGGACGAGGATTTTGCCTACCCGATCCCCGACGTTTTCAGCGATACCGAGGCACCGCCGCTTCTGTGCGCCGGGATAATCGGATACCGCGGGCTCAAGCGCAGCGGGCTTCGGCCGGGCGAAAGCCTGGGAATCTACGGGTTCGGCTCGTCCGCGCATATCGTGCTTCAGATAGCCCTGCACCAGGGCTGCAAGGTCTATGTGTGCACGCGCGGCGAAAAGCACAGGGAACTTGCCGCGAGGCTCGGGGCATGCTGGGTCGGCGAGAAGGCCGAGGAAATGCCTGTTGAAACGGACAGCGCCATTATTTTTGCCCCGGCGGGGGAGCTGGTTCCCCAGGCCCTTACGCGGCTTCGAAAGGGAGGCACCCTTGCCCTCGCGGGAATCTACATGAGCCCCATTCCGCTGATGGACTACGAGAAGCACCTCTTCTTCGAGAAAAACATCCACAGCGTGACCGCGAACACCCGCGAAGACGGTCTCGAATTGCTGCGAATCGCAGCCGAAATACCCATCAGGGCGCAGGTGGAGGTGTTTTCGCTTCGCGATGCAAACGAGGCCCTGCTCAGGCTCAAGCGGGACAGGATCGAAGGGTCGGGTATTTTGAGGGTCGCGAGTAGTTGACGCGAGCTGGTAGGTCTATATGAAAGTGGGCATCCCCTTAAGTAAAATCAAAAGGTTAGTAGAAGGCTGGTTTACATAATCCGCCGCCCACTTTCATGCTTCGTTGTGATCGTAGATCATGGATGTTGGGTTAAGCGACAGCGAAACCCAACATTTCTTCCGGACAGACTCCTGTTGTGGCGTGGTCTCCTGACCGCGCCACTCGATGCGACCGCGGGTCTCCGATTCGTTTCGACGGGCCTCCAAGGAGACCTTCGGTCAGGTCCCGTGGCACGGTCGGGAGACCG
>JBAQYM010000269.1:0-8166 GCA_049300095.1 Syntrophobacteraceae bacterium | reverse complement strand
GTTGATCCCCGCCCGGACTGCCGGAAAAGCAACGGCCGCCCTTTCGAATCCGCCTGGGTTGATCTCGCGCCCGGAAGGAGCTGGGGTTTGGGCAACAGTCCCGTTTATCGAGCCATCTCATTTCTCCCTTATTCAACATCTTCTCCGAGATAACGCCGTGCAGAAGAAAGACGCGAAAACCCCGGCGGTGGACATGCTGCTCTACGAGAAGCAGGCCCATCGGCGGGGTTTTTGTTTGGTTACGGGGATCGACGAGGCCGGTCGCGGTCCGCTCGCCGGTCCCGTCGTCGCCGGCGCGGTGATCCTGCCCCGCTGGGTGCGCCTCCCGGGGCTCACCGATTCAAAGATGCTCAGCGCCGCGCAGAGGGAAAAATTCGACAAAAAGATCCGCGCCACCGCGTCCGCCTTCGGAATCGGTGTCGTGGACAACACGGAGATCGACCGGATAAATATCCTCAAGGCCTCCTTCCGGGCCATGATGCTCGCTGTCGAGCAGATGGGGACCAAGCCGGATTTCCTCCTGATCGACGGCCCCTACAAACTCCCCCTGGAAATCGAGCAGGTCGGCATCCCGCGCGGAGATGCCCTGTCGCTGTCGATCGCCGCGGCTTCGGTTCTCGCCAAGGTCCACCGCGACCGGATCATGTGTGAATACCACGAGAGGTATCCCCAGTACGGGTTTGACTCGAACAAGGGCTACGGGACCGCCCGGCATCGCGAGGCCATCCGCAGGCACGGCCCCTGCCCGCTGCACCGGTTGAGCTTTGGCTGCGTAACCGGGCGCCTGGAGCGTGAATATGACGGAGATGAACCGGATCGCCAGGGGCAGGAGCGGAGAGGATGAGGCGGCCGACTTCCTTGCCCGGAGCGGACTCAAGATAATCGAGCGCAATTTCCGGTGTCCCGGCGGGGAGCTGGACATAGTTGCCCGGGACGGAAAGACCGTGGTGTTTGTCGAGGTCAGGTCCCGCGTGGCCAACAGGTTCGGGGGGCCGGAAGAGTCGATCGGGGGCGCGAAGCAAAAGAAAATCCTCCGTGCGGCCCAGTGGTATTTGAAAAAGCGCGGGTGCGAGAACTCTTCGGCCCGAATCGATGTGGTCGCAATCAGGTGGAACGGTGAAGAGCCGGAGATAAACTGGATCGTCAATGCCATTGAAGCCCGGTCCTGAAAAGAGCCAATCGAAAAAAAGGCAGGCTGGAAAGCCCGCCCCACGGCATAAGGACCAGGGAGAACAAGCCAGGGTGGGACGGCAGGCGGGAAAGCCCGCCCCACGGCATGAGGACCAGGGAGAACAAGCCGGGGTGGGACGGCAGGCTGGAAAGCCCGCCCCACGAGATGACAATCCAGCCGAAAGAGAAGGACAACTCTTCATTGTCGCAACCCCTATCGGAAACCTCGCCGACATCACCCTGAGAGCGCTCGAAACCCTTCGCTCCGTGGACCTGATCGCCGCGGAAGACACCCGCCACACGCGAAAGCTCCTGTCGAGATACGACATCCACAAGCCGCTCATAAGCTACCACGAAAACAACGCCCGGCAGCGCGGGGCCGAGATTCTCGAAAAAATCGCCTCGGGGCAAAGCGTCGCGGTGGTCACCGATGCCGGGACCCCCGGCATATCCGATCCGGGGATGCTGCTCATTAGCGAAGCCCTGCCGCGCGGGGTCGAGCCCGTCCCCATTCCCGGCCCGACCGCCCTGGTCTCCGCCCTGGTGGTGTCGGGCCTTCCCGCTCACCCGTTTGCGTTCCTGGGATTTCCTCCCCCCAGGGGGACGGTGAGGCGGCGCTTTTTCGTTGAATACGCCGCCGTGGCGATGACGCTTATCCTGTACGAGTCGCCCAAAAGGCTTGCGAAAACGCTAAAAGACATTCACGAAACCTGGGGAGACCGGCGGGTGGCGGTGGCAAGGGAACTCACCAAGATCCATGAGGAGGTCTTTCGCGGCACGGTATCGGAGGCCCTTGCGCATTTCGAGGGCGAGGTCAGGGGCGAGCTGACCCTTGTGGTGGAGGGGTTTGGCGCGGAAGCGGCCCCCGGTTCCGGGTCCGAGGGCTGGGAAGCGGAGCTCGAGCGGCTGATCGGGAAGGGCGTTTCCTCGAAAGGAGCCGCGCTCGATATTGCCGTAAAATTCAGCATCCCCCGCCGCACCGTCTACCAGGCCGCCGTGAAGATGCGGGGGAGATAGGGGGAGATAGGGGGAGATAGGGGGAGATAAGAGATTGTCCCGGTCTTCGAGAACCATGCGTTCCGGGACCATGCGGGCATCAAGCCCATAAACCCGGAGTCTTCCGGGAAGCGCATGCCGGGACAGTTTGCACGCAAAGACGGAACGGACATCACAACGCCATGGACTGCACAACGCCATGGACTGCACAACGGAATGAACTTCACAACGCCATGGACTACACAACGTCATGGACTTCACAACGTCATTCCCGCAGAGTATTTGGGCGGGAATCCAGCGTCTTTGTTTTTGCGCCCGTTCGGCAAGACACTGGATTCCCGCCCAAATACTCTGCGGGAATGACGGTCCCTGGGTCCCGGGCTTACCCATGAGCGCCTCACGGTCTTACCGCAATTGACTTGGGCAACAGCCCGCAAAGCCATGCTCACCCGTTTGGCTACTTGATGGTGATGCCGCCGACCATTCCCTTCTGGGTATGTCCGGGGATGGTGCACGTCAGGTCCTTGAATTTCCCGGTCTTAACGGGTACGAACCACCATTCGGACGTACCGCCGGGGTACACCTCGATCTCGCGAATCTGCCCCTTCACTTCCGCCGTCGGTTTGCCGTCGGGGCCATTGACCTGGACTTTCCGCGTAAAGACCGCCTGAGCCAGTCCCTCGGAAGAAAAATAGTGCTTTTGCGGACTCGGGTTGAACAGAATCAACCGGTAAAGCTTCCCTGTTTCCAGATCGATCGATTCGGGAAAGAACCTGAGGGTGTCTTTCTCGTCTCCAAGTTGTACCTTGATCTCGACGGGGTCCTGGGCGGTAAGGTCACCCGCCGCTTTGGCCGGGCCGACCGAAACGGCAATGGAAAAAACAACCGCAAGAACCAGTAGTGATAAACGGGACATGGCGGACCTCCTATAGTTGTCAGGCAGATCGGCATTTGACGCGGAACGGGTTCAGCGGCCGCGACAAAGCACTGGGCCGCCCGGCTGAATACCGAAGGGCCTCATCTCCCTCCCGGGTCGGTCTACAAAATAAGCAGCCTGCCCCCCGGGCGCAAATCCGGTTGCCTCCCCGGATCGTGTTCGAGGGCGGAGCTTTTTCGTTGACAAGCGGGCGGGAATGACTGAAGAATTTTACACGCATACGGGGCGGGGAGAACCACCGGATTCTCGCCTTCCATCGGGGCGTGAGAGAGGGCATGCGATGTCGCCCGTATTCCCTCGATCCGGGCTTTTAGCGAATCGAATGCGAATTCAGGCCGATAACAACATGACAGGAGGGGTGGAATCATGAGATGTCGCATGATGGTTTTGTGTGCAGTGCTGTTTTCCATATCTTTCCCGTCCCAGGCCGTATTTGCCCAATCGCGCCAAGATGCGCTCAGAGCGCTGCAAACTCTGCAGTCACGATGTGAATCGGGAATTAACTATGACGGATACGTATCCGCTATCAGGGAAGCGCAATCGCACCTGAGGGAGTTCCTGCATTCGAAAGAGTCGGAAAGAAACCCTGAATTTTCCGAAAGAGTGGAGCGTGCTTTAATCGCGTACCAGACCGCCTTTGTCATTTGGAATTTCAAGTACGCCAACAGGCAGGAATTTGTCAGCATCGACCACCCGACCATACAGGCGATGCTGAATGTGTATCCCGACTCCGAAGCCCTGTTTGACAGAAACGGAGAGGTGCAAGTTCCGAAACTGGTCACCTTCTTCTGGGACAAGGGAGACGAAAGAATCGCGGAGGCAAAAAGATTGATCTCCGGCGGCAAGAGCAGAAGGTAAGCGGTTCTATGCACGACGACATGCATCTCGCCGGATGACGTGCTCCGAGAGGAAAAACCAGCGGGTCGGGTTGAGGACACCATGGGCTACCGGTTGGCTCAGGTCGGGGTAATTCCCGCGGGTGACCAAACCAATGAGTTGTGCCCGTGGCACTCGTGTAATGAATATCATCAAAGGCAAGATTATGACTACCACAGAAGCTGCCGCATGGTGGGGAGCAGGAGTAGCCACACTTGTTTTATTCTGGGATATCTACAAGTGGGCACATGCCGGACCGAGGCTGAAACTCTCGGCATCGACTGATATGGTTTCGCAAACTCCTTTTGGTAAGGGCAAAGATAAGTACATATTCGTAACGGTTGCGAATGTAGGCAGCAGCAAAACAACAATTTCACACTTAGGGCTTGTTTACTTTCGCTCATGTTTTAGAAAGTGGCTACGAATGAAGCCTACAAAGCTGATCATTGTTCTTATGCCAGCCTTTGCAAAGCCTATTCCATATGTGATCGATGCGGGAGAGAATTGGAGTGGAGGTATTGTTCAAGATTCGGCTGTGGATAAATGGCTTCGTGATGGTTACCTATTTTGTTACATCTATCAGTTGGGGAGGTCAAAACCGCATCAAATTCGAGTTCGCCAGAAAAACCTCCTATAACCAAAGATGACGTGAATTGAAATATAGTCGTGTAGCAACTGCATTTCTCAAGGGCGCCGCCCTTGAGAAATGCAGTTGCTACTTGGCTTTTTCTATAGCGGGTAAGGCAAAAAAACAAGGCAGGGGGTTTCCCTGCCTTGCTTGTATCACGAGATGGCGAACCGATTAGAAGAGGATCGAAAAACCCGCTCCCACCAGGAATTCGTCCCTGTCCCTGTTCAGCGACCATGGGACATTGACGAGGGTGCCGCCGAGGACTCCGGTGGCGCCCGGGCCGCTCACGCTAAGCGACTGATATCCCGCCTGGACGAAGGGTTCGACGGTATAGCCGTCGAACTTGAACGAAGCGCCGAGGGAGCCCATGACCCCCCAGATTTCTCCGTCCAGGGACCCGGTGTTGCTCAAAATGTTGGTGAGATTAAGCACCGGGGTACCCAGGAAGGACGAGTAATCCTCCTCGACCCATCCGCCGAATGCGGTGAAACCGCCCCGCAGCATCCAGTCATTCATCTTTTGTTCAGCCGCGAGTTTGAGTTTCACCAAATTTTTCGTGGTATCGGGGAACTGATCGTCGTCCAGGTTGATGATGAGGTCCCCAAGGCCCAGGGGCAGGGTGAGGCCGGGGTCCAAAGAGAGGGCGAACCGCTCTTTTGTGCTGATGTAGTTGTAATAAATACCGGCCGCCACTTTCAGGTCTTTTGAGACCTGCATGTCAAAGCCGCCGCCCGCCTCGATGTCCAGGTTCTTCGTGGTATTTTTGTACCCCCAGCCCAGGTCGATCGCTTCCGAGACGGACTGATCGAAGAGGACGCCGTTAAGGGATGCCGTGCCGATGCCCGCGCCGTCCCTGGTCTTTTCCTGGTAATCAATCCTCACGGAGAACGGCAGCGAGCAGGTGTCCGAGTACGGGACCCTCACCCAGAGATCTCCACCGACCTTGAAGCCGCTGACATCGCCATCGAGTTTGAAGGCGTTGCGGGCGGTGCCGCTGATAAGGCCCGGAACATCGACCCCGACGGTCTGGATGTTGGTCCACGAATTGTCCCCGCCAAAAATCGGGCCGCCGCGCGCGGCCATCCCCACCGATGCGGGGCCGAATTTGCCTTCAAGGCCGGCCTTGAAAAGGACCTCCCAGAAGCTGCTGTCGTAGGGCTTCATGAACGGGAAGAGTTCACCGATAAAATCGTTTTTCTGATCGATGGTCAACCCGAGTGGGCTGGAGATGTTGACCCCGTCAACCAGGAGGCTTCTGAGGTGGTTGTTGAAATCGTTCTGTTCCTGGACATAGGCTATCTGCATTTCGAAGCCGATGTTCATGTCGCAGCCCAACGGTTGCCCGTAGAGCATCCGCAGGTTGAAATTGTCCAGGGAACTGTCCATGTTGTAGCTTGATGTGGCGGAGATGAAGCCCGGGTCCGAGACCGGGCCGCCGGCAAGGGACTGGGTGCCGCTGAAATCTCCGCGCTGCCCGGTGTAGTTGAAGAAGACGCCCATACGGCCCGCGCCGGCGGGGAAAGCCGCGCCGATCATGGTGCTGTAATCGTAGAGATTGCCGGAAGAATTCCACTTCCCGGAGGCGCTGGCGTTAAACGGGCCCGCGGGCAGGTCCAACAGACTGGTAATAAGCGGACTCACGAATATCGGACCGTTCAGCTTGGCGCTCCAGTTGAGGTCCATTACATCGTGATAAAGGAAACGACCGTCCCCGTAGTACTTGATCCCCTCGCCGTTGGCGATCTTTGAAGGGAGAATGAGAAAATCCGATTCGTCGGCAACCAGGCCGAACGGATCTCCCATACCGGTCATCCTGCCTTGCCACGCAAAGGCGGCCCCACCCAACAGACCGACCAACAACGGCACAATGAACAGTAAAACAGCCCCTTTCCTCATGTGACCCTCCTCCTCATAAAGGTTAATACATAAAGGTATAACCAGCCCAAACGATAACATGCCTTAGATGCAACATTCTTGTCAAACAATCTCTCAAGCGCGGGACCTGCCAAAGGCCGCAATGAGTGCCGCATATCCTGCGTTGTTTGATATTTAGAACCAATCGGAAAATCACTAATAAATGTTGGGTGGGGGCGGGCGATTTCCAACGCGCCCGATGCTTTTCTCTGTCGCCGCGAGACTTCATGGGGTCATTCATGCGGTCTCTCCAGGTGGGAACGCGATGTTGCACTATGTGTTGGATGTAAATTCGACAAGTTATAACAGAATCGAGAGCCCTGGACGATGGGGTTTCTTTATCTTTGACTCAATGTGTATTTGACGAGAATATTTCCGCGATAGGTGTTTTTCCCGGCAGCCCGCGTTTGTTGCGGCGCCTGGTCCGGATTGCGATCAGACGAATGGGAGTGTCCGTAACCGTTCACCGCGGAGACCGCGGAGGACGCCGAGAAAGCCGGGACCGACATAGCTCCCGGTATAATTTCAAAAAACCGCTTCACCCAAGAAGCTGAGGGCTGTCCGGAACTCAACAAATTCAAAAAGCTCTTTCTCCGCGCCCTCCGCGTCTCTGCGGTGAACGGTTACGGAGTGTCCTGCCGGGACTTGGCGCGGAATCCGGAGGATGCGGGACCACATTCCCCGCCGGCGCTTGAAATGCCGTTCTCATGACCGCGGCGTGGTATTGGATTTGCCTGAACTCATTTGCCGGTTGTTACATTTTTCCCTAGTGCAATGGCGGGCAAAGATTGCTATTATGAAACAGGGTGGGGTTATGAAGAGCGGCTTTAGCTGCTTTTTTTTGCAAACGGGGCTTGTTCCGGCCGGCTTGGCATGAACGTATGAGCCCCTTGATATTCTCCTGGGATGGTGTGGTTTTTCCGTCGGCGGGGTAGCCGCGATGCGATGGGGAGAAGGATCCGCGATGGGGTTGGCCAGGGTTGCGTGCCTGACATTTCTCATGTCGGCGCTGATGCTCTCGGGCTGCTCTCCGAAGCGCTTTATAGTGGACCGTATAGGCGATTCTCTTGCGCGGGGCGGGTCCGTTTACGCCAGCGACGACGACCCCGACCTGGTGGGAGCGGCGCTGCCCTTCGGCCTCAAGACGATCGAGGGCCTTCTCGCCGAGTCCCCGCATAACAGGGGGCTGCTCCTTTCGGCCACCAGCGGCTTCACCCAGTATGCCTACGCTTTCGTGCAAACCGAGGCGGATTTTATCGAGGACACGGACCTCAAGCGCGCGATATTTCTGCGGGAACGCGCGGGGCGGCTGTATCGCCGCGCGCTGGCGTACGGGATTCGCGGCCTCGAGGAAGTCCGGCCCGGTATCGTCGAGGCGCTTCGCTCCGACCCAAAGGCCGCGCTGGTCCCGTTCGGGAAAAAAGACGTGGCAGAGCTCTACTGGACGGCCGCGGCCTGGGGCGCGGCAATATCGCTTAACAAGACCGACCCGACGCTGAGCGCCGACCTGCCGCTGGTCGAGGCCCTCATCCGGCGCGCCCTCGAACTCGATGAAGGATACGCCTTGGGCGTGCTGCACGATTTCATGATAGCCTATGAGGGCGGGAGGCCGGCCGCCGGGGGCGGGTCCCTGGAGCGGGCG
>JBAQYM010000268.1:0-12687 GCA_049300095.1 Syntrophobacteraceae bacterium | reverse complement strand
TTCATCCAGCACCGGGGCCAATATCTGATATTTCCTTCGTACTATTTTTATTACGTCCTCATTTCGCATGAGGATATTATCCGATATCTTTACGACTTGTTCAACTTATTTTTGGACAGCCCCTAAGTGTTTTAGCTGTCCATTTCACGCCATTGATTTCGTACTCAGTCATCGCTTGTTCTATTCGGCCAAGCATCCGGTCAGTGAAAGCTGGTTCCTGTTCAATGCGTCCATCAATGAGTGCTTCGGTCGTTCTATTTGCAGCCTCAGCCAGGTGGGCTGCTGATTCCCGTATAATCCTGTAGTATTGCTTCATCATAAATCCTCTTCAACCCTCTCTCAACCAACTGCTACAAATCGGGGCCGTCGCAGCTTTCGTGAGCGAGCTTGCACTCAAGTGCTCGGTAATATGCTTTTTTGAAATGTGGCGCAAGCGGTCTGCCAAGTGTTACATGTTCTTGAATTATTGGGTCCACATCTGAGTCAACTAAAAATCTGGAGTAGATTAGCCATCCTAAAAGGTGAGGAGTAGTTTGAACCATCTTGTTGTCCATGTAATTGCTGGCCAATTTTCTTGCCCCTTGATCATCCGTCAAAAAGGCCTGCTGAGTTCTTTTGGCAAATACCATGGAGGACAGCTCACCTTTCGACAGGTTGCGGCGTCTTTCCAAAATCTCTACATCGTTGAGGTCATTGATGTCTATATGATAGACCTGAAAATATCCCCTGCCGCTTTCAATTTTGTACCTATTCAGTAGCTCCATTTCTTCTTTTGTCGTCCTTGTGCGAGGTTTAATTACACACTCGTAATGGACGAACCGAGTGCATGAAAAAATGCATTTTGCTCTTTCTGTGGCGACACTGTAAAGCATCCTAGAAGAGAGCAGATTCCATACCGCACACGTATCAATTACATTGGTACAATGAAAATGGGGTATATCAATTGTCATGATCAAGTATCTCGCCGTAAATCAGTGCTATTGAAGCAAGTTCATCCTGACTGATAAGCATCATCTCAGCCATGCGCGCTGCCGAAATAATACTCCTTCTATATGCTTCGAAGCATTTGCTTACGTAAAAACTGGATAGCCCGCGTTCCAACAGCTCTTTCTTGCGGATTCTTTCCCGGTTAGACAAGCTGGTGGGCAATTCAGGGTCCTCTTTGTCACTTCTCGGCACGTGAATGCTTTTCATATTGATTACCATATCCTCAGTTATCAACCCTGCGCTTCTTAGAGAATATGCAAGTGCTTCGGTACTTACTTTTAACTTATTGGCCCACTGAAGAGTCTTCTCGTTGTCCCATTTTGTCGGGTCAGGAATTCGTATAAGGAAGCTGTGAGGCATTAGATAACGTGAAGCGAACGTGTTTGCACGAATTTCCCGCCTATCTCCCGGTGCCCACTTGGTAAAAGAAACAACAAAATCCTCTTCGTCATCCAGGATACTGTGACCAGTCTCATGCGCAGCTGTGAACCTCTGCCTGTATATATCTTCATTGTAATTAATGAGGACACATTTTCCACACCACGGATGTTTGATGAACAGCCCAGATATGTTGGAGCCTTCAAGTTTGCGTCTGAATACATGAAGCCCAATTGATCGGAAGTCGTCGTAAACGTCCATCGGGACACCATGATCAGGGTAAGCCAGATATGTTCTTAACGCAGATGCAGCATCAATCCCTTGCTGCTTAAAGTTGTTGCCGGTCTTCCCGAAAGTAAATGTCTTCCCATGATATAGGCCCAAACTGTTCATCAGAAAATACTCACATTCAGCGAGGAACAGCATTTCTTGGACAACCCAACGATCATTTTTAGAGAATGCGTCTCCATAGCGTCTGAACATGGTTTCCGTTTGTTCAAACGGCGCAAGCTTTTCATTTGATATAAAAAACTTATAATCACATTTGTAGAACTCGGAAAGGATGAGTATTTCGTCACCTGTGGGCAGTTGACGTTCTTTTTCGAAGGAATCTAGAGACTCAATGGGTATCCCAGTGGCTTGGGACAACTCAGGTAACGATACCTCGAACTGCGCACGGTACCGTCTCAGTTTGTCTGCCAAGAGCGAACGGTCAAAACCCATCACGCACTCCGATTCTGATCAAGCTCCTTTGGTGATACCACACGAGCGTTAAAACATCTTTCGGTATAGCAAAATCAGAACTGCCCAGAATCTCTTCTATCCGCCAAGCTAATCATTTATGAACTCCTCCAATGCTCTGTGAAAAGCTGGTGTTCGGAATTCGATCTGATCGCCTGACCTGAAGACGTTCTTAAGTTGCAGATAATACATACCCGCTTCACTTCTCCAACCTTTGCGTCGGCTCCTGAGCGTATCGGCTATAGAGGCTATAGCTCCTATAAAAGCTGACTTGCTTATCTGGATAAGGTTGAATGGATCGTTTGACCCTAGAGCTAGTAAACTCATCGCGCTTAAGGTTGTGGGTAGTCCAACGGATAAAACGGCGCATGCAGCGTCTTTCATGCCTTGACTAATAGACTTAAGCATACTTGCTTGATTCTTTAACAGACCCTTTTCGTGCTGCCTCAGGATTTCCCTGACATAATCTCTGTCTTCCACATTCTTAAGCTCATCGACTAAACGAATTACTGATTCTCTAAAAGCCATTCGCTCCTCGGTAAACCGGTCTCGAAATTCAATGACTTTATTCATATTCACGTACTTAAGGCCGCCGGGAAGAAGCATCGGCATTGCGATGGAGGCAGTAACTTCATTGCACTCTGTATTGTAAATATACTCGTTAAAGTTCCCGTTATGGGCGAAGTAGTTCATGATCGAGAACATATCTGGGTCATCGGTAAGTTTAGCGAGCCTACGCCTTCTTGCGACAGTCTCCGCAAGAAATAGCATATAGGTATTCGCTACTTGACTGGATAGATTTAGGAATCCATTTGGGTCAATCTGCTTTGCAAGACTTTGTAGTAGTGGAAGTATGCGTGCGTCAACCTTGTCTGGGTGAAGCCTCACCTCTAATTCATCAAAACCTTCAATCCCAAGCGGGATAACTGGAACTCTCTCCCAAAATAAGTTAAAAAGCTGAGCCGTTTTAGAAAGGTCCTCATCGGAGAGCTTTAAATCCAGTATAAGTCCAGCATTAATAGCATCCTTTATCTCATCTGAATCGTTCGGAGTATAGGAGCTAGGGACTATCCTGTATATCCGCTCCCAAATGCATAGCGTGCTCTTTACCCATGTTTCATCTAGAAATTCAATGGTAGGGTAGTACAGAATTGAAGATTGTAGAATATTTTGAGCATCGTACGGTGTCTGCATTTCGAAACCATCTTGTCAGATATGGACACCACAAGGCAGAGCGAAACACGCTGCCCAAAAGCTTCTCCTTTTGAGAATAAACGAGGGGGGACGAATACCTTTAGAATTGTGAACTAAAAAATGCAAGGCCATTTTGTGAGGGAAACCACTCCGATTCAAAATAGTGCGTCTTACCAGGATGCATCCGCAACTGAATAGGCAAAGCTGACCGGGACACTTACCGACCCCGGCTGCGTTCAATCGCACAGAAAGGCTACGCCAATTCAAGCACAAACAAGCAAAAGATGCATCATCACTAGATGACGAGTTGTGCAGGAATATTCAGCCGTCAAGCTCGGCCCAAAAATCACTCTTTAGCTGGAACGAGCACAAAAAGTAACACGGGGTCTTCTCTACTATTCTTTGCATGACTTCCTGCCCCGCTATTATTTTCGAGGCGTATCCTCCCCTGAGATGCCAGCCCTTTGCAATTTGGAAGTCCCGGAACCCGTACCTTCTGATCCGGCAAAGATGTTTTCTGCGACCGCTATGCGGATGATAAGGAATGGACATTTGAATCTCCTTTTCATGGTTCCCAGTGGGCTGGCTTTGGCACCTTACTAAGAGCAGGTTGCCGGGCGTTTTGTCGGGCCAGTTCCCTAACGCCACTCTCCATGACTTCCCATGCCCAGATTTAAGCTGGATCAGCCCAATTTTGTCAACTTATATTCGGCCCGAGCAAACCGTTTAGGTGAGCCTAGAAAAATTTGCTGAAAAATTGTGCCATGCTACCCCACGGGACCGGGATCGGAAATTCCCCCCTTGCCGGTCGTCGCACCTGCCGCGCAACAGGTAGTGGCATCCTTGTTGCTGTGCTGTCTCATATGCCCTACCCTCTCAAATGGCATCAGGAGTGGCATCGGCCACCCACAAAGCGCGTTCCATGGCCATTCTACACCGGGTTAAGAGTACTGAGGTGCGAACGATCATGAGATTAGCTCCACAAGCAGCCGTTTCCGTAAGCCACACTCCCTTTTATTGAAGGTTCGAGTAATCCTTTACTGTATCAGTTTTCACAGCCTATTGTTATGATGCCAAATAAGTATTGACGCTCTACTAGTGACTCTGCTATTGTGCTTCCGGAACATGGGAACCACGGACTAACACCACACGGGAGGTGCCACAACGCAAGCAGGTCTTATCACCTCAACCACCCAATACAAGGAGAGCCATGAAACGAGAACTGACGCTGGAAAAACGGGGGCAGTACTATTACCTGCGCGTCCAGGTGGACGGTCGCCGAACTTACCGCTCTACCGGCGAAACCACACTGGAGAAAGCGAGACCCAAGGCAAAGGAGCTTTATAAAAAGTACCAGGAAGAAGTCCGCAAGCCGCAAATCAGATCGACAACTATTTCTCTCACAGAAGCCGCAGAGAAGATGTACGAGGAGGAATGGGTAGAGCTTCGGGCAGGCGAAGAGCAGTACAGGAAAGTTTTGCGCATAGCTGAGATTCTGGGTGATCCGACCCTGGATGCCATTGACGAGGTATCAATCGGCACGGTGAAAAAAACCCTGAAGCATGACAAGCTCAGCAACACGACAGTCAACCGCTATGTGGCTTGCCTGAAAACGATTATGCGCATGGCCGAAAAGCACTGGAAGGTGAACTGCAGGGTTCCGGCGTTTAAGATGTTCAAAGAGCTTCCAGGACGGATTTACGAGGTGTCACCGGAAGAAGAACAGAGGATAATCGAGTGCCTGAAAAACGCTCAAGGCAACCGTTACATGCGGACCAGGGAAATGGCGGACCTCGTGGTGCTTCTGCTCGACTCCGGTTTGCGCCTCGGAGAGGCTCTCCAGCTCACCTATAGGGATAACATCGAGCTGAGCGGAAAGGTTTTGCACCTGTATTCCGATCAGACCAAGGCAAAAAAGGAGCGTGTTGTGCCGATGACTGACAGGGTGTACGACATGCTGGTCAAACGCCAGGAGCGCTACAAGACTCGGCCCTTCCCTTTCACTAAGGACCACTGTGAAAACACCTGGCAGTACGTGAGGCGAACCCTGGAGAACTGGGATAAGTCGTTCGTAATCCATGCCTTCCGGCACACCTGCGCAAAACGACTGCTCAGGGCGGGTGTTGATCTGTACATGGTGTGCAAGATTTTAGGCCATAGCACGACCAAGGTGACAGAACGATACTTGGAAGGAATGGCTTCCACGGATATGCGGAACGCAGTGGCGAAGCTTAACAGGGCTATGCTCCACGCCCAAAATGAAGCAGCAATGAAGGCCCAGAGCGGTGATCCGGCCCTTGATGCCACTGATGCCACACTGATGCCAGAGCAGGAGGCAATAAACGGGGATTGTGATCCAGCAAGCACTTCCAATGTGGTCCAGTTCAAAGCCAGGACAAAGCGCAAGTAGCGAACAGGGGCTTCAAACCCGGTGTGGGGCGCTGAAGGGCGTCCCAGGTGGGTTCGATACAGATAAGCGGTATCATTGCTTGTCGCAGCGTGGATCTCAATTTTTTTCCTGGATCGCCTATCACTTAAACACAGTCCTGGTGCAGAGTACTATTTTGATGTATTGTCAATTCGATCCCAAACAGCCCTCAATATGCAGCACATTTTTGCTTTTTTTGGCGCAGCAATTCGTTGCCGGAAAAGGTCGCGCGCACCGATCCGGAATGGCTCCGCCAAGATTCGCCGCAACTTTTCCAGTCTCACCGGCCGGCTTTCATCGGCCGTCGCGTTTGTGCCGGCTATTTTGACACCGCCGCATTGCTGAAACTAGCCCTAAGAGAGGGAGTTTCCCACACTCACGACACGATCATAAAGACAGCTACAGATGTCAGCGCGGCAGCGAGAGATAGTAACTGTTACGGTCCATT
The DNA here is from genome assembly GCA_049300095.1 of Syntrophobacteraceae bacterium. GTDB lineage: Bacteria > Desulfobacterota > Syntrophobacteria > Syntrophobacterales > Syntrophobacteraceae > SbD1. The sequence goes on along the minus strand of JBAQYM010000268.1, from coordinate 6,511 downwards.
AACTGAACTTTTGAATTCGGTTGACCATGAATCACTATTCCCTCTGGGCAACCAAGAGATTCGATTCCGATCGCACACAGCATACCTTGGAGGTAACATCGTGAGCAGCTAAAATCACCAGGAACACGCCAGCCCCCTGATCCGAGCCTCGTTCAAACTTTTCATGCTCATGATTGTCGCAGGCTTTGTCCTGTTCGGTTCGACACAATCCCACGCAAACACAACAGTGAATGTCACCATGAATGGTTACGCGGCTTTCACCGCCCAGAACCCGGGTCCCGGGATGCTCTGTATTATGGGGTCGGATAGCCCAAACGCGGGAAACGAATATGACTCCGGACTGGCATGGATCACCGTATCAGGGAATATGACCAACTCTCCGACAGTCTTCAACGAGAGCGCCTATAACTGTGCGGGCAAGAACTGCAGGTATTACACGGCGGTATTCAATAACAACAACGCCTCTCAGGCTACGGGCTGCACCACAAGTCCCATCAACTTTTTTACATCGACCTCGTCCATCCCCAGCGGGGCAGCTTTTCAGTGACCATCACCTGCACCGCGCCCGACACCACGGGCCCCAGTCCCGTGAGCGCCGCCACCAATACGGGCGGCACCACGGTGACCATTACCTTCAACGAGGATGTTGAATACAGTTGGGCGGAGACTTCGGACTTCACTGTCAGGTCCAACGGGACTCCCGTGACCCTGACAGGCGTCACCTACAGCGGGAGCACCACCATACTCACCCCGCAAAGTCCTCTCGTTTCAGGCAACACGATAACGGTCAGCTATAACAACAGCTCCGATGCGCTGGTTGATAGCTCATACAATGCGACAGATTCTTTCACCAACTTTGCGGTAACCAACAATGTTACGTTTACGAATACGGCGCCCACTTTCGTAGGGTCAACCACAACCCTGGGCGTCTCTCAAAACGCATCGGCTACCGATACCAAGGGCCTGCTTCACGTAAGCGACACGAATTCCAGCCAAACGGAAACATGGTCCCAGAACTCGGCGCCAAGCCACGGGTCGCTGAGCTTTTCCAGCGCCACGGCTTCCTCGGGCAGCAGCGACATAACCCCGGGGGGCACCATTACCTATACCCCGACCGCGGGGTATGCCGGGACGGACAGCTTCATCGTGCAGGTCAGTGACGGCACGGCCACCGCCACCCGCACCATCACGGTCAGCGTCACACCCCTGGCCCCCGGGACGCCCGATCTCGCTTCGGGGAGCGACACGGGATCGAGCAGCACCGACAATATCACAAATGCCACCACCGTCAGCTTCACCGGCACCAATCCCACGGGAGACGGAACCAGCACGGTTCGGGTCTTTCTCGACAAGAACGGGAATGGAAATTACGACAGCGGCACCGATCCCTCGGCTACCGCCACTGCCGGGGCGGGAGGAAGCTGGAGTGCCTCCGGTATGGATATCAGCGGTGTAACGGATGGCACGTACAACGTCTATGCATTTACCACCTCGGCCACAGGCAGCCTGACCAGCTCCAAAAGCGGTGCTCTATCCGTGGTCACTGACCGGGCTGCCCCGAGCGTCAGCTCGATTGTCCGTGTCGATTCAAGTCCCACCAAAGCATCAAGCGTGCAATATACGGTCACCTTCTCAGAATCCGTAACGGGAGTGGATGCAACCGATTTCGCTCTCACAACCTCCTCCACAGCCACTGGGAGCATTTCCGGCATAAGCGGCTCGCGGGGACTACCTACACTGTGACGGTCGGCTCCGTGCCCGGGGATGGAACGCTGAGGCTCGATCTAAAGTCGACTGGTACGGGTATTCAGGATGGAGCCGGAAACGCCGTATCGGGGGGATTCACAGGGGGGCAGGCCTATACGATCGATACTACCGGTCCGAGCGTCAGCTCTATAAACCGGGTTGGTTCAAGTCCCACGAATGCATCGAGCCTTGAGTACACGGTCACCTTCTCAGAATCCGTAACGGGAGTGGATACAACCGATTTCGCTCTCACAACCACCTCCTCAGCCACTGGGAGCATTTACAGCATAATCGGATCGGGGACCACCTACACTGTGACGGTCGGCTCCGTGGCCGGGGATGGGACCCTGAGGCTCGATCTCAATTCGAGCGGTACGGGCATTCAGGATGGACTGGGAAATGCCGTATCGGGGGGATTCACAGGGGGGCAGGCCTATACGATCGATAATACCGGCCCGAGTGTTAGCTCTGTCAGCTCGAGCACGCCCGATGCCAGCTATCGGGCAGGGGACACCATAGTTGTCGCGGTCACCTTCAACGAAGCGGTGGACGTCGTCCTGGGAGGCGGGAGCGTGACCCTGGCCCTCAATACCACTCCCTCCCGAACAGCGCAATATGCTTCCGGCAGCGGCACGACCGCGCTAACCTTCAATTACGTCGTTCAGTCCGGGGACGTCTCATCGGATCTTGACTATGCCGCCACGACCTCTCTTGTCGCCAACGGTGGAGCTACGCTAAAGGATGCAACAGGAAACAATGCAACCCTTACTCTGCCGACTCCTGGAGCTTCGGGCTCTCTTGGGGCGAACAAGAACATTGTTGTCGATACCGCCGCGCCTACCGTATCGAGTGTTGCGGCGCCATCCAGCGGCACCTACAACGCGGCTCAGAACCTGGATTTTACGGTCAACTTCACCGAGAGCGTCGCGGTTACGGGTAGTCCCCAACTGAGCCTGACCATAGGAAGCAGCGCCAGACAGGCCAGCTACATGTCCGGGAGTGGAAGCACTGCCCTGTTGTTTCGCTACACCGTACAGGCGGGAGACAGCGACTCGGATGGAGTGGCAGTCGGTGCTCTCAGCCTCAATGGAGGCGCCATAGCCGATGCGACGGGAAACGGCGCCGTACTGACCCTCAACAGCGTTGGCTCGACGGCGGGAGTGCTTGTGGATACGGCCGCTCCAACTGTGAGCTCCGTCTCCTCCACTACGGGAAACGGGAGTTACAAAGCGGGCGGGGCCATCAGCATCCAGGTAACTTTCAACGAAAGCGTGACGGTAACCGGCGCCCCGCAACTCGCCCTCAACTCGGGCGGCGCGGCCCTCTATTCCGGCGGCTCGGGATCAGCCCAGCTCACGTTCTCATACACGGTGCAGGCGGGCGAGAATGTGGGCGATCTTGACTATTCGGGGACGGATGCCTTAACCCTCAACGGCGGGACGATCAAAGACGGCGCGGGCAATGCCGCGACCCTGACGCTGCCTGCCCCGGGCGGCGCGGGATCGTTGGCGTCCAAGAAGAAAATAGTAATCGACACCAACGCTCCCACCGCCACGGTTACTTACAGTCCGGCCGGTCCCTACAAGGCCGGGGATGTGGTGACCATCGCGGCAAGATTCAGGGAGCCGATGGCTGATGCTCCCGTGGTGCAGATTGGCATAAGCGGCGGCAACACGCTCGGCGCGACCGACATGGCCAAGACCGATTCCACCCATTATGCTTACTCTCATACAGTGGGAGCGGGCGATGGGCCTGCAACCGTGGCGCTCTCGGTTGGGACCGACATTGCCGGCAACACGATCACCGGGACCCCGACCAGCGGGGCAACCTTTGATGTTGACAACACCGCCCCGACGGTGACCTCCGTTTCGTCCACGACCGCTAACGGATACTACAAGGCGGGCGGGGCCATCAGCATACAGGTAAACTTCAACGAAAGCGTGACGGTAACCGGCGCACCCCTGCTCGCTCTCAACTCGGGTGGCGCGGCCCTCTATTCCGGAGGGTCGGGATCAACCCATCTCACGTTCACATACACCGTGCAGGCGGGCGAGAATTCGGCCGATCTTGACTATTCGGGGACGGATGCCCTGGGCCTCAACGGCGGTACGATAAAAGACAGCGTGGGCAATGACGCGACCCTGACCCTGCCTGCTCCGGGCGCCGCGGGATCTCTGGCGTCCAAGAAGCAAATGGTAATCGATACGACCGCTCCCACCGCCTTGGTTAGCTACAAGCCGGCCGGTCCCTTCAAGACCGGCGATGTGGTGGCCATCACGGCAAGACTCAGCGAGCCGATGGCTAACGCTCCAGTGGCGCAGCTTGCCATAAGCGGCGGCAACACGCTCGGCGCGACCGACATGATCAGGGCCGATTCCACCCATTATACCTACTCGCATACAGTGGGAGCGGGTGACGGTCCGGCGACAGTGGCCCTTTCGCTCGGGACCGATCTTGCCGGCAACGTGGTTGCCTCTACTCCGACCGGCGGAGCCACTTTCGATGTCGATAACACCGCGCCGACTCTTGCGATCGACGCTCCTTCAGCCGACAATACCAGGAGCGGCCCCATTACCTATCGCGCCAACTACGTCGGGGCCGATACCATTACCCTCGGACCCGCGGACATAACCCTGAATGCCACCGGTACGGCCACGGGCACGATAGCCGTGAGCGGAGGCGGAAAATTGGGCCGGACCATCACCATCTCCAACATTGTCGGCGAAGGGACGCTCGGGATCAGCATCGCCGCTGGAACCGCAACCGATAAGGCCGGGAACGCCGCCGCCCTGGCCGGACCAAGTGCGACTTTCAAGGTGGATAACACCGTACCGGTCGTTTCGATCGGCGCTCCGTCAACTAACGAGACCCAAAACGGGCCCGTTGATTTTACGGTGAGTTGCCCGGATGCGAACTCATTCCGTATTGGACCGTCGAACATTACGCTCGTGCCGACCGGCACCGCCACAGGCAGAATCCAGGTGAGCCGTCCCGATGCTGTGACAGCCAACGTAAGGATCACGAACATTACCGGGACGGGGAGTCTTGCAATAAATGTGGCGGCGGGAGTTGCAAAGGATGAGGCGGGTAACGCCAGCCTGGCGGCGGGACCAAGCCAGCCCGTTACGGTTCCCGATGTCGCTCCGGTGGCTAAAGACGACAAGTACAGGGCGGTTCAGGAAACGATCTTCTCCGTTGCGGCGCCCGGCGTCCTTCGAAACGATTCTGACGGAAACAGGGACGCGATCTCGGCAGCGCTCGATCAGGGGCCTTCTCATGGAAGGCTGACCCTGAACCAGGACGGCTCGTTCACTTATATCCCGGACCGAGCTTTCATCGGCACCGACGGCTTCACTTATCACGCGACTGACGGGACCAACAACTCCAATGTCGCTAATGTCACCATCGTTGTCCCGCGCGCGAACCTGTCTCCTCTGGCCAACGCGGGCCCGGATCAGATGATCAGGCCCCCGGTGGGCAAAATAAAACTTAACGGCATGAATTCCAAAAACCCGGAGGGAACCTGGGGGACCGCGCTGTGGTCTCAAATAAGCGGACCTCCGGTGACTCTGGTAAATTCAGATTGGTACACCGCCTATTTCGTTCCGCCCGCCGGGGCCGGCGCATCGCTCATATTCAAGCTCACGGTGATGGATGCCGCCAAGAATTCCGGCTCGGCTTACTGCATTGTGAACATAGACCCGACCGCTTCCCCCCCGGTTGCCGTCGCGGGGGATGATCAGACGGCACACGCGGGCGATACCGTAACTCTGGACGGGTCGGGATCAACCGATTCCGGCGGGATTACCTCCTATAAATGGACGCAGAGGAGCGGTCCCGACGTCACCCTGGACGACGACACGGCCTCTAAGCCGACCTTCCAGGCGCCCGTTGTGGGACCGGACGGGGCTGCTCTGATATTCGAGCTCCTCGTGCAAAATACCGCCGGCCTGCAGGCCAAAGAGGAGGTTATCGTAAACGTGGTTTCCGGAAGTCTCCCGCCCACGGCCCTGGCGGTCGCTCCTCTGGACGTGGCGGCCGGAGACACGGTAGCCCTGGATGGAACCGGCTCGACGGACCCCGGCGAGGGGCTCATTTCTTACCAGTGGATCCAGACATCCGGGCCGTTTGTGAGACTTTCGGATCCTCTTAGCCCAACCCCGACCTTTGTGGCGCCGGCTGGCTCTACACTTGAGTTCACACTCAGGGTCACAAACTATCAGCGGCTGAAATCGGATGCGCAATGCTCGGTTACCGTCCCGTAAGGCCGGCCTGGTGGAGATGGATGTAACCGACTGACTACACGCTAAACGCATGCAGATACCACCGGGAGTGGTTCCGAACCACTCCCGGGTCTGCCTGCCGGGGTCGCCGGGGCGGACAGACCGGGGTCGCGTTGCCCGGAAATTCCGCTCGATTCCGAACAGCCCCGGATAACAAGCCCTTGCGGTTACATATTGAGGTCTCAGTTGTATCGGCAGAACTCGCACATGTCTCCTTCATCGTGATCAGACAGCGCTCTCCAATAGATCACGCACCGGACAAGGCCCTGCCCGTGTTCAACTCCCGCCGCCGATCCACCGGCGTTCCTCCGTGCTCCAATCGTCTGTAAACCGTTACCAGGTCAATGTGGCGAAGGGTCCCGTTCACATGCGCTTCCGCCAATCTAGTGACCGCAACGTAATAACTTTTACATTTCATGAAAGTTCGATGTGCCGCGTGGTAGTTCGTAGGATGGGTGGAGCGCCCCGCGCAACCCATCGCC
>JBAQYM010000267.1:0-5895 GCA_049300095.1 Syntrophobacteraceae bacterium | reverse complement strand
GCCCAAACCCGGGAAAGCGAAGAAACCGCGACAAAGCCCGGCAGGAGACTCCCCTCCCCGGGTGGGAGGGGCAGGGGGAGGGGGTCGTAAGTGCGTAAAATCTCAAACACCCTCCCCTTTCCCCTCCCATCGGAGGGAGGGGGACCTCCGTCTCGCTCGGACCCCGGCGGCCGAATCCCCGTGGGGCGCGGGGGAAACTGGCCGTCGGCCATACCCTGAAAAGCGAAGAAACCGCGACAAAGCCCGGCAGGAGACTCCCCTCCCCGGGTGGGAGGGGCAGGGGGAGGGGGTCGTAAGTGCGTGAAATCTCCGACACCCTCCCCTTTCCCCTCCCATCGAAGGGAGGGGGACCTCCGTCTGGCTCGGACCCCGGCGGCCAAATCCCCGTGGGGTGCGGGGAAACGAGCCGTTGCCCAAACCCGGGAAAGCGAAGAAACCGCGACAAAGCCCGGCAGGAGACTCCCCTCCCCGGGTGGGAGGGGCAGGGGGAGGGGGTCGATCACTCTCTAGCCGATCATTCCTTAATCGATTCCAGGTAACTGCTCAGCGTACCGAAGTCGCGGGCATCCTCGAGTTCGTCTCCCGACCTCATGTCGTAGATCGTTACGCGAACCGGCTCGTCCAGGGATATCGGAAAGCCGTCCCCCTTGACGTCCGTCACCGCGACATAGGCACGCTTCGCCCCGTACTTGACGAATTTCGTAAACGACGCCTTCCCCGCGCAGCTTGCCGACAAGCGAAACCCGTGCTCCTCCATGACAGCTTCAACACTCATCGCCTTCGCATCTCCTCATTCCAAAACCCGTGGTTCTCTCGAATATGTCCGCGGCGGCTAACGCCCACAGCGGCTAGCGCCCGCTCCATTCCGGCGGTTTTCTCTGCAGGAATGCCTGCACGCCTTCCACCGCATCTTCGGTGCAGCAAAGGGAGGCAAAGAGGTTGCCCAGCATGTTCAGGCTCTCGTGGTAGGGCACATCCTGCATCGCGTAGATGCCCTCCTTGCCGATCTGAAGGGCAAGCGGGCTTTTTGCGGCAAGCTTTTTGGCCAATTCCAGGGTGGCTTCCTCGAGCTGTTCCTTTGGCACCACCTTGTTGACCAATCCGAGCGCGGCCGCTTCGGCCGCGCTGATCATGTCGCCCGTGAGCACCATTTCCAGGGTCTTTTTTCGCCCGATCGAGCGGGACAGCGGCACCGCCGGTCCAAGACAGATGAGCCCCACATTGATGGCCGTGGTCCCGAACTTCGAGTCCTCGGCCGCCACCGTCAGGTCGCAGGCAAATGTCAAACCGGCCCCGTTCGCGATGGCCAGGCCTTTGACGGAGGCAATGACCGGTTTTTTCATCCTGGCGATGGTATGATTGTGCTCGTCCATCTTTGCAATGAATTCGCGGTATTCCTTGGGGGTTTTGCCCTTGAATTCACCAAGGGAAATCCCCGTGGAAAAGTGTTTGCCGTTCGCCTGGATCACAACCACCCTCACGTCGGGGTCCGCTTCCATCTCCTTGAGGGCGTCGTTTAACTGCCGGGCGAAGGGCACGGTGAAGGTGTTCATCTCCTGGGGGCGGTTCAGCGTGATGAACCCGATGTGGTCCTGCTTTTCAACGAGCACGTCGGTGTAGGCCATGACATTTGTCCTTTCTCTCAGGGGTTTGTTCAAAGAGTTGGTTGATGCCGTCCGCCGGGCGGCGGCCGTCCGGCTCTTATAAGAGATGAGCCGTCAGGATCACCGGGAAACGGAATGTGGACGCTCCGCGTTGCTTCCGTGAATCTGCGCCCGTTCCTGCAACAGGCTGAGATACAGGCTGAGCTGCGAGATGGTATGCCGCCACACGGCGGGATTCCTGCTCGATTTATACATGGGACCGGCCCCGATCAGCGAAATCACGATAAAATTCGCGGTCGCGTCGAGATCGAGTCCCTCCATCAGCGCTCCGTTGCTCTCCGCTTCTTCCAGCCAGGAATGAATCAGTTTCGCGAAACCCTGGAAGCCTTGCAGAATGTGGTCGCTCATGGCCGTGGACCGCCTGGAGAGTTCAACGAGCGAGTTGGATAAAAAACATCCGCCGTCGAAAATCTCCGCGCCGAGGTAGTCTCTCATGCTGTTTTCCACCACTTTGCGAACCCGTTCGAGCGGGTCGGGAATGTCTTTCACGCCCTTGAGCACGATCCCTTTCCATATCCTCACACATTCATCGTAGGCGGCGTACCAGAGATCTTCCTTGCTTCGAAAATGTCCGTACAGACCGCCCTTGCTAAGACCGCACGCCGCGACAATGTCGGCTACGGAAGTGTTGAAGTATCCCCTGGCGGAAAAGAGCTGGATCGACTTGTCTATTATATTCCGCCTGGTTAATTCACCTTTGTTGACCACGCGGGGACCTCCTTGACACAAAAATATACCGACCGGTCGATTTATTTCCTAGCCCAGGCGTCCCCGTTTGTCAAGGAAGTTCTACTGGAAGTTCTCGTCGGATTCGGGTTGATCCCTTAGTGCTCATTTACATGAATACGTTTACGAATTGGCCCGAATCGCATCTTCGTGCCCTTCGTGTTCTTCGTGGTTGATCATCTCAGTCTTTGCCACGAAGCACACGAAGACCACGAAGGGGTCATTGCCCTCCGGGGCAGCCACCGCGAATATGTAGTCGAATTTATGGAGAGCCGTACGTTGGACGGAAGTTATGTCGATTCGCCTTACTTGGCGGGAACGGGCTGTTTTCCGGGAGGGTTCTGTTTGTCGTCGGGATTTCTTTTGTTTTCGGGAAATTCGATGATGATCTCATTTTCCTTTACCCAGCCCAGTTCCTGGCGAACCAGTTTTTCCTGCAATGCGGGGTCTTTCTTGAAAGCCTCTATCTTTTCGAAAAGCTTTTGATTTTCCTGCTTGAGCTTCAAGATCCTCTCTTCAAGTTCTTTTACCTGGTCGTTTTGTTTCGAGTAGCCGGGCAGTCCGTTGGTGGAAAAAAATATCGCGTAGAGCAGGAGCGCGTTCAGCCCGAGGAGGCAGCACACCAGGAGCCGAACGATATAGACCCCCTTTATCCTCAGTTTGCCTTCGCCGCCTTTATCCCGGCTATTTTCGTCCCGCGTGACTCGACGATTCATAATGATGCCCCGCCCTCGCGGTCCCCGAAGGGAATCCGCACGGATGGAAAGAGCCTTCTGTCGGTGTGCGGCAGAAACAAAGCGCCCCGGAATTCGTTCATCAGTTCGAGATTAACATTGAGTTCCACGTACGTGATCATGTCCCTGACCCGCTCGGCCTCGCCGAGAAGGGTGCGGTCGAGAAGGGCCATGGATGCCCCGAGCACGCTCGAGTTGCCTATCCCGCGATAGACATCCAGGGGCAGATCGGGAATCATACCGATCCGGACCGCCATTTCGGGGTCGATGCGGTTTCCGAAATTGCCGGCGATGCAGATCCTGTCTATCTCCTCGAACTTCAGTCCCACTTTGCCCGAGATAACCGACAATATAGTGTACATCGCGGCTTTTGACTTCAAAAAAATCCCGATATCGATCTCGGAGACGCAAATCTCGCGCCCGTCGCCGGTCTGCGAGGCCGGGACGAGCATGTAGGTCCTGCCGTCCGGGGTGTGCCTGATGCGCCGGGGGTCGGATCGAGGGTCGAATTTGCCCTGGACCGTAAGGACCCCGGCGGCAAACATTTCGGCAACCAGGTCGATTAGCCCCGAACCGCAGATGCCGCGCGGCTTGCGGTCCCCGATCACCCGGTAGGAAGGCTCGAGGCTGCGCGGGTCGATCCGCACCCGGTCGATAGCGCCGTCAAGGGCCCGCATGCCGCGCTCGACAACGCCCCCCTCGAGCGCCGGTCCCGCCGCCCCCGCGCAGGCTACCAGCCACTCGGAATTTCCCAGCACCACTTCGGCATTCGTCCCCACGTCGATCAGCATCCGGGGTTCGGCCGACCTGTGCAGACCGGCGGCAAGGATCCCGGAAACGATATCGCCTCCCACGTACGAGCCGACGTTTGGAAAAAGATAGAGGAGGGCATTGGGGAGGAAATCCAGCCCGAACTCTTCGGCGCGTGCGACCGGAAAAGTATTTGCGGCGGGAATGTAGGGTTCCCTGCAAATATTTGACGGATCGAGCCCCAGGAAAAAATGGCTCATCGTGGTGTTGCCCGCGCACGCAACCGCGTACACACCGGCGGCCGAAAATCCCGTCTCCGCCAGCGCCGCGGCCATCGCCTCCCGGCACGCTTGAAGGAGAATGCGCCGAAGCGTCTCGATCCCTCCTTCATTTCGGGCGAAAAGAATCCGGCTGAGGATGTCTTCTCCGAACTCGGACTGGGGATTCGGCGTGGTTTTTTCCGTGAGGACCTTCCCGCCGGCCAGGTCGATAAGGCGGACCACGATGCCCGATGTGCCCAAATCGACCGCAAAACCGAGCACGGGAGGATTGACCGAGCCCGGAAAAAAGTCCAGGACTTCCCAGAAACGACCGGCAAAACCGGCCACCACCCTCAAACTCCAACCAAGGTCGCGCATTCTCGCCGCCAGAATGCCCATCCCGGATGGACGAAACCTGACTGGGCCGCAGCCCGCCTGGACCAGGGCGCGGGCGAGCCTGTCGAGGTCTCCCGTGTTGTCTTTGAGGCCGGGCGGCGGGAGATCGAGGAGCACGGACCGGACAAACGGCCGCTCTCGCAGCCATTTCGGGAAGTCGGGCATCATGTCGCGCTGCTCTTTTCCGATTGGATGAATACCGGGTTTATACCAAAACAGTGCAGGAGTTGCATCATTTTCGGCCGCTCCCGGTGAGACCGACGCGAGGCGAGGCGCACGGCCTCGTCAGAATTTTTTACGTAAAATCAAGCTGTTGTTTAAAAATGAATTCTTTTCTTCCACCCCCGAATAGGTTATCACACGAAAGGCTCGGCAACCGGCGACCAAGCAGGGCATATGATATTGTGATCGTTTTCTCTTGTAACACCTTAGTTACACTGGAAATATGAGTTGACACTAAAGCAGATTTTGCATAATTTCACAAGTATTCACGAATTCTCCAGTTGGCAGGTTCATGCTCATCGCTCTTCCCGCTGAAACGCTCCCAATTGTCGTGAAATCAATCTCCGATGCGGACCGTCGAGCTTGACGGAACAAGAAACGGCATTGCCCCGATTCTTTCGGATATCCATTTCTTTTTGCTGCAAAGTCCGCCCAGAAAGGGAGTTGAAGCACTATGGAAAACGACATTCAAATCAAAGAGCTGGTCGAGTTCATTGCCCGATCTCTTGCTGAACATCCCGATCAAATTGTGGTAAAAGAAATATGCGGGCAGCAGATATCGGTAATCGAGTTGCGGGCCGCCAAAGACGACCTCGGCAAGATTATCGGAAAAGAGGGCCGCAACGCCCACGCGATACGCACGATCCTCAACGCGGCCGCAACAAAGCTGAGGAAGCGCGCGGTCCTCGAAATTCTCGAATAGAAGCGGCCGTGGGACCCGAAATGAGCGAACTCGAGGGACCTGAGATTTTCCCCGAATCGGCGTTGGAGCTGGAATGCTTCGGAGACGGGGAACGAGTTTGCCCCCAGGACGAGAACGGGATCATGCAGCCCCGCCAGGCGTGCGTCCCGTGCCCGCACCTGAGGCCGTGTCTTCAGCTCGTCCTCCATCGGCGCGGCAAAATTCGGCTGGTCGAAGAACCCGCCTCGAAAAAGGTCACCAGCTTTCTCAAAAGGTGGTCCGACCAGAAACTCTCCGCGCCCGAAAAGCACAAGGGCTAGGGGCCCCCTCCCCCTCAATGCTGTTGCTTTAAGCGTTTATGTACTCCGTTTTGTCATTTCGACCGGAGGGAGAAATCTTGTTTGTTCCGCACCACGGAAAGATTTCTCCCTCCGGTCGAAATGACAATATGCTCAAGCGAT
>JBAQYM010000266.1:0-3409 GCA_049300095.1 Syntrophobacteraceae bacterium | reverse complement strand
GCCGAAAATTGGATGTATGGTTCAGCAAGATGGTATTTACTGAAACGGCAAGTTGGAGTCGAAATTGCGACTCTCTCGTAAGCCTCTTGCGAAGCGCACGGATAACATTATCCGTGCCACCCGCGGTAGGGCCTAACCAAGTCGCAGGAAGAATAGGTGCGTTAGGGATCATACCGCCAAACGATTCAGTCGCAATAAATCCAGAGTCATTCGGATTGCCATATGACACGTATGAGGAGCGTGTTGCCACGCAGATTGAGATTAGAAATAATATTGGAAATGTTAGAGTACACGCCCCAGATCTTTATGAGCATGCTACCGGTGGTACGACATTTACGATTGGAGATGTAGGAGATGCAAATATTAGGAATAGCTTGACCACTCGGATGGATATTTATAGATTTGCAACCCAACAAGACGCTCTTTCGTTTGGGAGAGTTACTGTTCCAGTAACAATCACTGGTGTCCCAAATAACTGGTCTTGCCCTGAATAATGGGAGTTAATTATGAAGACATTTTCTTGGATGTTTTTGCTTATCCTGCTCGGTTGGAGCTCAAACGCGATAAGCAGCAACCTCTCCACTGTGCACCAAAATTGTACCGGCGGCATCTGGGCCGCTGAGGCCCAGTCGCCATATGCTGGCGCAAACTTAACTCCTACAACCATCTCCGCACCGAATGGTAGACTTTCGATAATTGCTACTGGCATTGGTTTATCATTAGTCGACGAAAGTGGTAAAATATCTCGTTTGCCAGTATTGCCTAATCCTTCACTTACAGAGGTGCTATGGGCACCCGATTCGAGCGCTTTTGTGATAAATGTGAGCGATGGAGGCTTGGTAGGAACCTGGGAAGCGGCTTTTTTTTTCTTGGACGCAGCTAATCGCCCAATACGACGTGATATTCAAAGATTGGTGATGCCAGCTGCAAACAAGCTTCTTCTGTGTGACCCGGACGAGGTTGCAAATATAGGCGTAGCATCATGGGTCAATGGCAGCAGTGAAGTATTAGTTATTGCTGAGGTTCCTCCTCACTCTTCGTGCCGAAACATGGGTTCTATTTTTGGTTTTCTTGTATCAGTTGAATCGTACCAAATAACAAAACGCATCGCTGAAGATAACCTTCGTAAGAGATGGGCTAATACCCTCGGGTGTCGATTCATGAAGATCAATGGGGGCGGGTGGCATAGGTAATTCCTGAATCGCGGGTGGCCCAGGCAAGTCTTTTTTTGCGGGTGGCACCGGCAGCTTCTGGCGGTGTGCGGCAGCACAAGAGGGCGGGTGGCCCAGGCAAGTCTTTTTTTGCCTGGGTCCGAAGGACAAGAGGGATCTTTGGATTAGTCCTGAACGAGAAGGCCAAAATGCGGCGAAGGATTTTCGATAATGAAGGACATGCCTTTTTCGTGACGTTTTCTTGCTACCGGAGACGAAGGCTGTTGGATGATAATCAGGCAAAAGGGATCGTGATCCATTTCCTTTCAGAGCAGTTGAAAAATCAGCAGGGATCCTGCGTTGGTTTTGTTGTGATGCCCGAACATGTTCATGCTCTGATCCACTTTAATGAAAACGGGCAGCTGAGCATTTTCATGAACCAATGGAAACGACGGTCCTCGATGCAGTTGAAGAAGCTGTACCGGAATGATCTGTCGGCATACGGAAGACAGATTGATCTGGAAGGCCCAATGTGGCAGCCCAAATACTATGCTTTCAACGTCTATTCCGAAAAGAAGGCGAAGGAAAAACTCGATTATATGCACAATAATCCCGTAAAAGCCGGACTTGTCGAGAATGCGGTCGACTGGCCCCACAGCTCCGCACGCTGGTACTTTCTCGGAAAATCGGTCGGGGTTGCCATAAATGAGACTATTTAGCCCTTCTCCTCCTGCCTCCGGCACGGGCGACAAGAAGCCGTTGCCCGTGTCACCCGTGGAGCGGAACATCTTTGATATTAGGAGCCATACTCATTGCGTGACCTTTTCCGGTTGCGGGAGGCGAAGGATACTTGACAACAGCCAGGCAATAGGCATTGTCGTCCATCTTCTTTCCGGGTAGTCGGCGACTCATACGGGCGGCCGAACGGACGGCCTTGTGTCCACCATCACAACTTTTGATCGTATGCCTCGGCCTTTATGTTTTTCCTCGGCCGGGGGCGCTGTTCGTTCTCGCGGATGATTAGGAGGCAAGAAATGAGAAATTCCGGGTGGGGTTTAATCTTGATCGTGTTCCTTCTCGTCTTTCCCCAAGGCTGCGCAACCCCTGACAAGCCGCTGACAATCAAGAACATGCAATCGGTGCCGGCGATCCAGGTCGCAAGAAATGAGTCTCCCTGCCTGCTCAAGAAGACAGCGGGCTCTCAGGCGGTTGCTTTTACCGGGGTGATGTTCGGGGCCATCGGTGGAGGCCTTGGCGCGGCAATCTCCCATGGAATCGAACAGGCAAGCGGGAAATCCTTGACCGCAGCCTGCGCCCTGCCCGATTTCGGAAAACTCGTCCTGGACGGGTTTGCTGACAGGATGCAAAATGATTTCCCCGATTGGCCAAAACCCTCCTCCATGGAAGACCCCATCCCCGAGGGTTATAAACCATCCGGTTCAACTCATTTTATCGTTTTACAGGTGTGCCACCTCCAGGTGGACGATACGGCCGGACTGCGAACGGCAACCGTTGGGAAGATGATCAACCCGGCCGGACAGGTCGTATGGGAAAAAGGCTATGTATACAAGAGCGCGGATTTTTCCAGGCCCCACTCCCTAAAAGAGCTTGAAGCGCAAAACGGCAAGCTCCTTAAAGAGGAATTCCTCTTCGCGGCCGACAAAACCATATCCGATTTCACGGCCCACCTGAAAGGCGTCCCCTCCACTGCAACTCCTCCGCCAAAGGAGCCTGCCCCATCCCCCGAAGTCCTCCACCCGGATACCCCCTGACGGCCCCCCCGTCCGTCCGGCAAGGCTTGCGCCATGCCAAGCCGGACGAGCGACCGGTCCCCGCATGGGCTCGTCATCCGGACGCGGAGTGCATGTAACAGTCCCAAGATGACTTCGCTTGAAGTGCTGCAACCCCGCGTTAGCCTTCCCCTGAAAAACTGGACGGGTAGTCAAGTACCGTAGACTCTCCCGTGAGTCGCAGCTTGGACTCGCATTAAGCTTTGTCGCGTACTCCGCCTAAGCACAAGCGGAACCCTTCCGGGCTTGCAGTGGAGAAGGTAGAAACCGGAACAAGCGGCTGTCGGGCTTATTCCACTTCTAATTCATAAGAGCATTAATTATCCAAGGCCAAGCAACTGTGGAACGTATTCGGGTCGGGTTTTGCTCCATAGCGAGCAGGGCCGACTCCAGATGATCCACCAAGGCGCGGTGACTGTCGAAGACCCGGTTATGGAACCATTTTTCCCGCACTTCATCCCAAAGATG
>JBAQYM010000265.1:0-6873 GCA_049300095.1 Syntrophobacteraceae bacterium | reverse complement strand
CAAGCCGCTCCCACGGAATTATTCCGGTTGTCTTTTGCGGTGATGTGCAACCACCATTTCGGTCATGAGGACTTGGGCAACAGCCCCTTGATCCCCGCCCGGACTGCCGGAATGGGATGGGCCGACCGTCTCGAACGTATTTGGATTGAATGCGCACCAGGGAAAGGACCATGCATTGGGCAAAACCCCGCGATCTGCCCGCATTCCCGCCCGGCCTTGCCCATTTGCGGAAAGCGCCCCCTTGAAAAGCGCCGCCTTTTCGCCGAAAGCGTCCATTTTCTGAACACTTTCTGAATGCTTACATTGACAGTGCCCCCCCTTTCCGATAGCATTTCCACTCGGAAAGCCGCATGCTGCTCGGCATGCATCCACATTCGCCGACCTTATCTTTTCAACCTGCCAGCCGCTCTCGGGGGAACGGGATGATCATCGGGCTCGATGTCGGGGGAACGCACACGGACGCGGTGCTGATCGGAGAGGGGTCCATTCAGCGCCAGGCAAAGGTTCCGACGGAACATAGCAACCTGTTCGAATGCGTATGGGCCGCCCTGGAGCAGGTCACCAGGGATGTCCCTCCGCACAAAATCCTCCGGGCGGTGCTGAGCACAACGCTTACCACCAACGCCATCGCCGAGGGGAAGCTCGCCCCGACCGGCATGATCGTTTCGGCCGGCCCCGGCGTAAACCCCGCCCTCTTCCGGACCGGGTCCAACTACCATTGCGTCTCGGGCTCGATTGACCACCGCGGACGCGAGGTCCAGCCGGTGCACGCTCCCGAGATCCAGAAGATCGCCGCCCGATTCAAGTCCGAGGGGGTCCGCCAGGTGGGGGTGGTGTCCAAGTTTTCGGTGCGAAATCCCGCCCATGAGCTAAGAATTGCCGAGGTCCTGGGAAACTCCTTCGACAACGTCGTCCTGGGCCACCGGCTTTCGGGAAATCTCAATTTCCCGCGCCGCATCGCGACGGCCTATCTCAACGCGGCGGTCCATTCCGTTCACAAGAAATTTTTTGAAGCGGTACGCGATTCGCTCGAAAAAAAGGGGCTTCGCATTCCCATACTCGTGCTCAAGGCCGACGGGGGGACCATCAATTTCGAGTCCTCGATCGAGGTCCCGGGGCAGACGATCCTGTCCGGCCCGGCGGCAAGCGTCATGGGCGCGCTCCCCTTCGCCTCGGAAACCGGGGACACGCTGGTGCTCGATATCGGCGGAACGACAACCGACATGGCCGTGCTCGTGCGCCGCGTCCCGTTGCTCGAACCGCTTGGCGGCGAGATCGGGGGCTACAAGACGCTCATCCGCGCCCTTCGCACGCAGTCCATCGCCCTCGGAGGAGACTCCGCCGTGAGGGTGGTCGAGGGCGAGCTGCGCATCGGCCCCGAGCGCCACGGGAGCGCAATGGCCTACGGGGGGCCTGTTCCGACGCCGACCGACGCGCTCTTCGTTCTCGGCAGGGCCAGGGACGGAGGCAACGCCGAAGCGTCGCGGCGGGGGCTCCAGCCCATCGCCGACCGGCTCGGGGTCCCGCTCGAAGAGGCCGCGACCCGCGTCTTCGACCTTGCCTGCCGCAAAATACTCGATGCCTCGGCCGGGATGATCGCCGGCATCAACAGCAAGCCGGTCTATACCGTAAAGGAAATGCTTTCGGGCTACAGGGTCGAGCCCCGCGAAATCCTCGTTCTCGGCGGCCCCGCCCCCCATTTCGCGTCCCGGTTTTCCCAAATGACGGGCCTGCGCGTGCACGTGGTCCCGCAATGGCACGTGGCGAACGCCATCGGCGCCGCCCTTGCCAGGACCACCAGCGAAGTGGCCCTTTTCGCCGACACGGAACACGGTTTCGCCGTCGCGCCCGAAGAAGATTACAGGCAGAAGGTCGGGAGGGATTTCAACAGGCAGAGCGCTATAAATCTTGCCTCCGATCTGCTCCGGAAGAAGTGCGTCAGGGCCGGCGCGGTCGAATCCGAACTGGAAGTGGAAGTCGTCGAAGACCTCCAGTTCAACATGATCCGGGGCTTTTCGTCATCGGGCAAAAACATTCGCGTAAAAGTCCAGGTAAAACCCGGCCTGATCCCCGGCTACCGCGACGTGCTCGGGACCATTTTCGACTACTGCCCCCTGCCGGGGGCGATTTGAAGCTCGAGGTGGATTAAATGCTTTCTACCAAAACCAAAACAGGCCTGGTATTTTTTCCCGCGTTCGACTGGGCGATCAGCCCGACCCATCCCGAGCGGGAAGAACGGTTGCTCTACACCCAGGACCAGGTCTTTGAAGAGGGCATACTCGATATAGACGGGATCGTGGAATTCAAGCCCGACCTGGCGACCGTCGAAGACATTCAGCGGGTGCATTTCTGCGTGCCCGACGAAATGAGCGTCGTGACCGAGTCGCACCTGATAAGCGCGGGCGGGGCAAAGACGATCGGGACCCAGGTGCTCGAGAAAAACATCGAGCGGGGCTTCGCCCTGGTGCGCCCCCCCGGCCACCACGCCATGCGGGTGGTCCACGGCGCGCGCGGGTTTTGCAACATCAACATCGAAGCCATCATGATCGAACACCTGCGCAAGACTTACGGGGTGAACCGCGTCGCGATCGTCGACACGGACTGCCATCACGGCGACGGCACCCAGGACATCTACTGGCACGACCCGGACACGCTTTTCATATCCCTGCACCAGGACGGCCGCACCCTGTATCCCGGAAGCGGGTTTCATTTCGAACTGGGCGGCCCGACGGCCGCGGGGACCACGCTCAACTTCCCGCTGCCGCCGAGGACCTCGGAAGAGGGCTTCCTTTACGTGCTGGAAAAGGCGATACTGCCCATACTTGCCGAGTTCAAGCCCGACCTGGTCGTAAATTCGGCGGGGCAGGACAATCACTACACGGACCCGATCACCAACATGAGTTTTTCCGCCCACGGGTATGCCGAGCTTACCAGCCGCCTCAAGGCGGACATCGCGGTGCTCGAGGGCGGGTATTCGATCGAGGGCGCCCTGCCCTACGTAAACGTCGGGCTCATCCTGGCGATGGCCGGGCTCGACTACGAGACGGTTCGCGAACCCGATTACCGGCCGGAAAAGATCCGGCAGGGCCGCGATATTACGCGCCACATCGAAAAAGTGGTCGAAGAGGCCCTCGGGGTCTGGAAAAAGGGCCCCGAGATGCGCGCGCGTAACCGCGAGAAAGGCAAGTACGCCGAGCGCGAGCGCAATATTTACTACGACACCGACCAGATCCTCGAATCTCAACACGAATTGGTCGGCCTCTGCCCGGACTGCTCGGGGGTGGTCGTAATCGATTCCTCAACCGACGCCGGCCGGCGCATCTACGCCGTCCATGTTCCGCGAAACGCCTGCGGCGACTGCCTGGCGGCGGGCCATAAATTCTATGACTCCGCCGATATAAAAAGATATAATCGCATATTTCTGCAGGATCGCACGTCGGATCAATATTTTGTGAGAAAATAGCCATAATTGGTATGAAACCGGTTCTTATAAAAAATCTGTCGCCGCCCGAGCTCGAATCCTGGGTGCAAACTCTGGGCGAGCGGCCCTTCCGCGCCCGCCAGCTCTTCCGGCACCTCTACGTGCGAAATATTTCCTCGTGGGACGAGTGCACGGACCTCAGCCGGTCGTTTCGCAACCAGCTCGAATTCGGGACCCAGCTCGACGCCCTCGCCATCAGCCGGGTCGACGAAGCGCACGACGGCACGAGGAAGTATCTCTTCGGCCTTCATGACGGCAACCACATCGAATCCGTCCTCATCCCCGACGAATCCCGGTGCACGCTTTGCGTATCGAGCCAGGTGGGGTGCGCCCTCGGGTGCAGGTTCTGCCTCACCGGGGCCATGGGGTTCAAGCGAAACCTCGACACCGCCGAAATCGTCGACCAGGTGTGCCAAGTGCAAAGAGATGCCGGGCAGCGTTTCAAGATCACCAGCCTGGTTTTCATGGGAATGGGAGAGCCCCTGGCAAACTACGACGCGGTGCTCCGCGCCATGCGGATAATTACCGACCAGAACGGCCTCGCCTTCTCGCACCGGAGGGTGACACTCTCGACGGTGGGAATCCTCCCCCGCCTGCGCCAACTCGGGCAGGACAGTCCCGTGAACCTGGCGGTCAGCCTGCACGCTCCCGACGACGCCCTTCGAAACGACCTCATGCCGGTCAACAGGACGTATCCGCTTGCCGACCTCATGCGCGCCTGCCGCGAGTATCCGCTGCCTCCCCGGAAGCGCATAACCTTCGAATACATCCTGCTCGACGGCGTAAACGACAGCCCCGAGCAGGCCCGCGAACTGGTGCGCATACTCCACGGGGTCCGCGCCAAGGTGAATCTCTTGCCGTTCAACCCCCATCCGGATTCCGATTTTCGCACCCCCTCGGAAGAAAAAGTGCTGGCATTTCAAGAAGTCTTGCAGAAAGCGCAACTTACTGCCATAATCCGTAAAAGTCGAGGCGGCGAGATCGGCGCGGCTTGCGGCCAACTGGCGGCGCGGGCCGGGGCGATCGAATCCGCGATGAATTTACAGGACCATTGACATTGAAACCTGATTTTACTAAACAGAACGGTTTACTCCCGGTTATCGCCCAGAGCGCCGCGGACGGTAAGGTCCTCATGCTGGCCTATATGAACGAGCTCGCATGGGACAGGACCGTCGAGACCGGCAAGGCCCACTACTGGAGCCGCTCGCGTCAAAAACTCTGGATGAAGGGCGAGGAATCGGGAAACGTTCAACTCGTTCGCGAGATTTTCATCGACTGCGACTCCGACACCATTCTTCTCAAGGTCGAACAGATCGGGGGCGCGGCCTGCCACACCGGGTTCGAGACGTGCTTTTACCGCCGGTACGCCGAGGGCCGCCTGGAAGTCGAGGGAACTCGCATATTCGATCCACGGGAGGTTTACAAGAAGTGAAGCAACTCATGCTGGGCATCCCCAAGGGAAGCCTTCAGGAATCCACGATCAGGCTCTTTCAGCAATCCGGCTGGCGAATCTCGCTCTCGGACAGGAACTATTTCCCGGAAATAAACGACCCCTGCATAAGCTGCTCGATATGCCGCGCGCAGGAAATGTCGCGCTACGTTGAAAACGGCACCTTCGACGCGGGCCTTACCGGCCTCGACTGGATCATGGAAAACGATTCGAAAATCCACGTCGTGACCGACCTCGTATATTCGAAGGTAAGCCAGCGGCCCGCCCGGTGGGTCCTGGCAGTCCCCATGGACTCCCCGGTCCAGGCCGAGGAAGACCTTGCGGGGAAAAAGATCGCCACCGAACTGGTAAATTTCACCAAGCGCTATTTTTCATCGAAGGGCATCGCGGTAAACGTCGAATTTTCCTGGGGGGCCACCGAGGCGAAGGTGATCTCGGGGCTTTGCGACGCAATAGTCGAAGTCACCGAAACCGGCTCGACCATGCGCGCGAACGGGCTGCGGATCGTAAAAGAGCTCATGCAGTCAAACACGCAGCTCATCGCCAACCCCGCCGCGTGGCGGGACCAGTGGAAGCGCGAGAAGATCGAGCACATCGCCCTCCTGCTCAAAGGGGCGCTCCGGGCCGAGGGCATGGTGGCGCTCAAGATGAACGTCCCCAAGGACAAGGTCGAGGATGTGATTTCGGTCCTGCCCAGCCTCAACGCCCCCACCGTGGCCCATCTGTACCAGTCCGACTGGCTTTCGGTGGAAACCGTCGTATCGAAGAACAAGGTCCGCGAACTTATCCCCAATCTGCTCAAGAAGGGCGCGGAAGGAATTATCGAATACTCTCTCAATAAGGTAATCTGATCCCATGAAACGTGCTGGACTTTTGCTGATCCTGGCGGCGCTCATACTTTCCGGGTGCGCCTCTACAGGCGCCGGATCGGGATTGACGGTAAGCCAGCTCCAACAGATGGGCGAAAAATACCTCGCGGCCGGCGACACCCCCGTCGCGCTGAAATACCTGACCGAAGCCGAAGCCAAGCGCCCCGGCAGCGCCATCATACAATACGACCTCGGATTGGCGTACAATCAGCGCGGTTTGTTGAACGAGGCCGCCACCCATCTCCAGAAAGCCCTTCAGATCCAGCCCAGTTATCCCGAGGCGCTGAACGCCCTGGGCGCCGTCTATGCCGAACGCGGCCAGGTCGAACTCGCCCAGGAAGCCTTTCAAAAGGCTTTGGCCGACCCGTTTTACCAGACGCCCCAACTCGCCGCCTACAACCTCGGAAGGCTCTACGAGAAGAAGGGCGACAACGAGAGGGCGCTCAAGGAATACGAACAGGCCGTGCGCTTTCAGCCCACCTACGGGGTGGCCTGGTACCGCATCGGGCAAATTCTCGAGACGATGCGCCGGGGCGATGAGGCCCGAAATGCTTACGGAAAGGCCGTGGCCGGCGCGCCCGATCTGGCCGAGGCGCATCTTCGCTACGGCGAGATGAGCTATCTTGCCGGGGACATGGAAGCCGCGCTTTTTTCGCTGAACCGCGTTACAAAGCTCGTCCCGAACACCAGCATGGCCGATGAGGCGAAACGTCACCTGGAAAGGCTCCGGGGGGTGGTCACGCAACCCGCCCCCCGCACCCCTTCCTCGCGCAGGGTTTCACCGGCCGATATCGATGTCATCTCGCGCTACGAACTTCAAAACCGGCAGGCGATAAGCCCTTCCGCCGCGCCCGTTGAACAACCGCCCATCGGCTCCCCGGACAGCTACGTCGTTACGCCCAGGCAAAAACCCGCCGCGGCGAAAGGCGAATTCGTCACCGCTCCGGTGCAAACTCCCGCGCCCGTCCCAGCACCCGCACCCGGCGCGGCGCCTGTGGAGGCTCGCGTGAAAGAGAGTCCGCCCGCGCCTCCCGGGGACGTCTCGGTCGGCGCGGTCCCGCACAGCCCGGCCC
>JBAQYM010000264.1:0-7910 GCA_049300095.1 Syntrophobacteraceae bacterium | reverse complement strand
GGATCAACCCCGCCCCTACGGAGTCACGCCGGGCCTGATGCTGTCCTTTGAACGTAGGGGCGGGGTTGATCCCCGCCCGGACTGCCGGAATAGTAATGGGCGACCGTCTCGGAGAACGGTCTCAACTATTGTGAGACCTGCGGTCGCATCGAGTGGCGCGGTCGGGACGGGCTGTTGCCCAAACGTATATTCAACCGCGCGGCAATCGAGCGGAACGTAAGTCCCCCTCCCTTCGATGGGAGGGGTTAGGGGAGGGTGTTGAAATTTCAAGTACTTACAACCCCCTCCCCCAGCCCCTCCCGCCAAGGGAGGGGAGACCCCTATCGGCGTTTGGCACGGTTTCTACGCTGTTGTGGATTTGGGCAACAGCCCCAGGAGACCTCGCCACAACAGGTGGTCGGAAGACCACCTCACAACAGGGATGCGGTTGCGGGTAATTGCATCCGGATGTCGGTACCCGACAACCGACAACCGACACCCGGCGCCCGGCGCCCGGCATCCGGCATCCGGCATCCGGCATCCGGCATCCGGCATCCGACAACCGACACCCGACACCCGACACCCGACACCCGGCATCCGGCATCCGGCATCCGGCATCCGGCGCCGACAAGGAAATACTTGATTGTCATTCGAGACTTTTTGCCAGAACCTGCTTAACGCCCTCCAGTGGGGGAGTTTTTACGCCCTGATCGCCCTCGGCTACACGATGGTCTACGGGGTCCTGCTCCTGATAAACTTCGCGCACGGCGACATCTTCATGGTCGGGGCCTACATCGGGTTTTTCCTGGCGACATTTCTTCTCGGGCAGTACGCGGGCATATTTTCTGGGCTGCCGCCCGAGTTTATTTTTGTCTTCACCGTGGTGGCCACGATGGTTCTCACTTCCGGTGTGGGGGTGGCAATCGAGAGGGTGGCCTACCGGCCCCTTCGCCGCAAAGGGGCTTCGCGCCTCTATGTCGTGATCACCGCCCTCATGTGCGGGCTGATCCTGGAAAACGGCAACCTGGCGCTCCTCGGGGCAAGCCGCCGCAATTTCCCCGAACTGCTCACCAACACGGTCCATAACATCGGGGGGGTCACGTTCACCAACGTCAAGGTGCTGGTGATCGTCACAACCATTCTTGTCTTCATTTTTCTCGAGACAATCGTTCGCAAAACCAAGCTCGGCATGGCGATGCGCGCCATCTCATATGACCGGATGGCGGTGCCGCTCATGGGGATACCGGTTGATACTGTGATCGTTTTCACCTTTATCCTGGGATCCTCGATGGCGGCGCTTGCCGGTGTGCTTTTCGCCACCGCCTACCCGGTGCTCGAACCGTACATGGGGGCGCTCGTCGGTTGGAAGGCCTTTATCGCGGCCGTTCTTGGCGGGATCGGCGAAATCCGCGGGGCCTTCGCGGGGGGGTTCCTGCTCGGATTTATTGAAATCTTCGTCCCCGCATTTTTCCCGTCAACGCTCCGGGACCTTATCGCGTTCAGCATTCTCCTGGTATTCCTGAGCATTAAGCCCACCGGGATATTCGGGGTCGCCCGGGCCACAAAAATTTAGGCTGTATCTATCTATGCGCGGTTCCCTTCCGATTTTCGCCTACATCGTCCTATGCGTTCTGGGCACGGCGCTCGCCAAGGCCGAGGTGCTGAACGCCTACGTCCAGATCGTAATAATGTTTATCGGCATCAACATCATTTTGTCGACTTCGCTAAACCTCGTAAATGGGTACATGGGCGAGTTTTCCGTCGGGCACGCGGGGTTTATGGCGGTCGGGGCCTACATAACCTCGGTCCTCAACGTATGGCTTTTCACCAACAGTTCGGTCTTCGGCCCTTCGCTCCTGTCGCCTTCGAGCGCGCTCGTCCTCTTCCCGCTGACCCTGCTTGCGGGCGGGGTGGGGGCCGCCCTGGCCGGGCTTCTCGTGGCCGTTCCCTCCTTCAGGACGCGCGGGGACTACCTTGCCATCATCACCCTTGCCGTAAACTATATCGTCAAAAGCTCGGTGGAAAACATCCAGGTGATCGGCGGCGCGCGCGGCTTCATGGGGATGACAAACGTCATAAACTCGATGCGCGAGGTCGTGGACCTGCCCTGGACACTGATATGGGTTTTCATCTCGGTGGGCGCGACCGTCTGGATTATCCAGAGGTTTGTGAGTTCGACCTACGGCAAGGGAATCATCGCCGTTCGAGACGACGAGATCGCGGCCGAGATCATGAGCGTCAACACGCAACGGATGAAGGTGGTCGCTTTCATGCTCTCCTCCGGGCTTGCCGGGATCGCCGGGGGCCTTTTCGCGCACGTCCTGGGCTACATAAATCCGGGGACCTTTACCATCATGAAATCCACGGAAGTGCTCGTGATGGTCTACCTGGGAGGGATGGGATCGCTTAGCGGGTCGGTGATCAGCGCGATCGGTCTCACCATCGTCCTAGAAGCCTTCCGGCCGCTCCAGGTTTTCAAGTGGGTGGTGGTGCCGTTCCTGCTCATCCTGCTCATGCTGTTCCGGCCCGAAGGCATCATGGGCCATCGCGAATTGACCGACGTTTTCCCGCGGCTCCGCCGCTGGTTCCGGCTCAAGCCCGGGATGGGCGAGTAGTGAGAATGACTGCTTGAATGACGAATCTATTCACCGCGGAGACGCGGAGGCGCAGAGAACGGACGACAGAGGACGGAGGACGGAAGACAGAGCATTTGTCCGACATCCGATATCCGACATCTGACATCCGTTTCAAGGCTTAACCCATGGTACTTCTGGAAATAAGAGAACTGACCCATTACTTCGGCGGACTCCGCGCCGTCTACAACTTCAGCCTGAGGCTCGAAGGCGGCGAGTTGATGGGTCTGATCGGCCCGAACGGCGCGGGCAAGACGACCGTATTCAATCTGGTAAGCGGCTTTTACCGCCCGAGCGAGGGCGAGATAAATTTCGGGGGCCGAAGCATAATCGGGTTGAGGCCTCACCAGGTAACGGCCCTGGGGATGGCCCGCACCTTTCAGAGCATCCGGCTCTGGAACAGCCTCACCGTTTTCGAAAACCTGTGCGTCTCGCAGCATTACCACCTCGGGTACGGGTTTCTGAGTTCGGTGCTGCGCACCTCGAAGTTCCACAAGAGCGAGCGCCGGGTGAGAAAGACCGCCGAGGAAATAATCGACCTGCTCGGCATCCGCCACTACGCGCGGGAACTCCCCAAAAACCTCCCTTACGGCCTCCAGCGCCGGGTCGAGATCGGCCGCGCCCTCTCGCTTCGGCCCAAGCTCCTGCTGCTCGATGAACCCGCGGCCGGAATGAATCCGGGGGAGGTCGAGGAGTTGATTCAACTGATTCGCTGGATTCGAGACGAATTCAAACTGACGGTCCTGCTTATCGAACACCACATGCGGGTCGTCATGAACGTGTGCGAGCGCATCAAGGTGGTCGATTTCGGCGAAGCGATAGCCGAGGGCACGCCCGCCGAGATTAGACGCAACCCCCGCGTCATCAAGGCCTATCTTGGGGAAGAAGAACCGGTCCATGCTCGAGGTATCTGATCTTCACGTAAAATATGGGACCATCGAAGCGCTGCACGGCATATCCTTCCGGGTGGACGAAGGGGAAATCGTGGCGCTGCTCGGGGCCAACGGGGCCGGCAAGTCCACGACGCTCATGAGCATCATGCGCCTGCCTCCGCCGGAAGGGCCGCGGGTGACCAGGGGCGCCATCACCTGTAACGGGACCGACCTGCTCCCCATCGCCGCCCATACCGTGGTTGCGAAGTACGGGATCGGCCTGGTGCCCGAGGGCAGGCATATTTTCGGAAACCTTACCGTTTTCGAAAATCTCAAGCTGGCCACCTTCGCGCGAAACGACAAGGAACAAATCGCGAGGGACTACGAGCGGGTGTTTTCGCTCTTCCCCCGCCTTGCCGACCGCAGAACGCAGAGGGGGGACCTCCTGAGCGGCGGCGAGCAGCAGATGCTTGCAATCGGGCGGGCGTTCATGAGCGGCGTGCGCTTCATCCTGCTCGACGAGCCCTCGATGGGCCTCTCTCCGCTTCTCATGCTCGAACTCTTCCGGGTCCTCAAGAGCATCAACGAAAGCGGGACCACCATCCTCGTTGTCGAACAAAACGCCCGCATCGCTTTGAAATACGCCCATCGTGCTTATGTTCTGGAAGCCGGAAAGATTGTTCTGGAAGGCAAAGCCGAGGACCTTGCGACCAATCCCGAGATTCAGAAAGCTTACCTGGGGTAGATAAATGAGCACACTCAACATTCTTATTTGCGACGGACTGGATGAGAGCGGCCTGGCGCTGCTTCGGGCGGCCCCCGGGCTGAGGGTGGACGCGCCCGATCAGTTGAGCGCGGCGGAAATAAAGGCCGTTCTGCCCGAATACGACGCCATGATCGTGCGCAGCCGCACCAGGGTGAACGCGGACATGCTCGAAAATGCGTCCCGGCTCAAGGTGATCGGCCGGGCGGGCACGGGGGTGGACAATATCGAGGTCGAACCGGCGAGCGCGCGCGGCATTCTGGTCATGAATACGCCGGGGGCGAACGCGATGGCCGCCGCCGAGCACACCCTGGCGATGATGCTCGCCCTGGCGCGTCACATCCCGCAGGCCACACAGTCCATGCGGCAGGGGTTGTGGGAGAAAAAGAAGTTCATGGGCACCGAGCTCTACCACCAGACCCTCGGCATTATCGGGCTGGGGAAGATCGGCTCGATCGTCGCGGACCGGGCGCTTGCCATGAAAATGGAGGTCCTCGCCTTTGACCCCCACATCGTGCCCGAGATGGCCGCCGTGCTCGGGGCCGAATACGTGACCCTGGACGCGCTCCTGGCACGGTCCGATTTCATAACCGTGCACACCCCGATGAGGGACGACACCCGGCGGCTGATCGACCGGGAGGCCCTTGCGAAAACCAAGCGGGGAGTGCGCATCCTCAACTGCGCGCGCGGCGGCCTGGTAGACGAGGAGGCCCTCCGCGAATTCCTCGCAAGCGGTCACGTGGCGGGGGCGGCGCTCGATGTCTTCGAAAAGGAACCCCCGGCCGGAAGCCCTCTTCTCGCGATGGAGCAGGTGATTTTCACCCCCCATCTCGGGGCGTCGAGCCTCCAGGCGCAGGAAAACGTCTCGCGCGCCATTTCCTCGCAAATCCTCGACTTCCTCCAGCGGGGCCTCATCCGCAACGCCGTGAATTTTCCCTCGATCGGCATGAAGGACTACGAAAGAATCCGCCCCTACCTCACCCTCGCCGAACGGCTCGGGCATTTGCAGGGCCAGCTCTGCCGCCCGGTGCGGAAGCTCGAAATCGTCTACAGCGGCGCGGACATGCAGGAAATCCCGATCCAGCCCCTCACCCAGACCGTCATCAAGGGGCTGCTCGACCCGATCCTGGCCGAAAAGGTGAACCTCATAAACGCCCCGCTCCTCCTCCGGCAGCGCCAGATCGAGCTCACCACCGCCACCACCTCGGAATCCAAGGGCTACACCGGGGAAATAACGGTCAGGGTGACGGGGAAAAAGGAGGAGTATTCGGCCTCGGGCGCCGTGCTCCAGGGGCAGGTTCGGCTGGTGCGGCTCAACAACTACCGGCTGGAAGCCGAACTCGAAGGCATCAACCTCATCATCCAGAACCTCGACAAGCCCGGGGTAATAGGTGTTATCGGGACGACGCTCGGCAACTTCAACGTCAACATCGCCAACATGCACCTCAGCCGCACGCCCGAGCTGGACAAAGCCATCGCCATTATCCGCCTCGACAACGAAGCCCCGCCCGAAGCCCTCGAAATCCTGAAGGGGCACCCGGGGATTGTGTTCGTTAAGCAGGTGAAGCTGTAAGGGGACGTGGAGAAGGGGACTATATGGCCGTGGACTCTGACAGGACTATTTCCGCTCTGGCCAATGAGGCTGTAAAAATCCGGCTTGCCGAAGACGCGGAAGACCTTGCGGCCTTCGCTGAGCGCGTTCACGAGCCCAGTTTGCGCTTCGAGAACGTCGTCAAAGATCTGAAGCGGCGTGGCAAAATATGATATCCTGATGAAACCCCTCCTCGTTCCCACGCTCTAGCCTGGAGGCGATACCATGAGACACTTTGAAGCAAACTGTCTCATGTTGGGCGCTGGTGCGTGGCTTTGAATTACAATGTATAGGAAAATACAATGCTCATGCATCGGGATTTAGAAAATAAAAATCTCAGGATCATTACTTTTCTCTTGGCCTTGTTAGCTTTTATCCCCAGACTTGCCACAGCGCAAGATACAGAAGCCCAAGATCGCATTAAACTGCAGAATAATGCAATGATAATTTGGGGATATGTGTACCCTCCAAACGGCAATTTCATCTTAATTCGAAAAGCAACAAATACTTGTGCCGTACGCTTTACAGAGTCCCATCGAGGGGGTGATCAAAAACCTGGCACAGTCTTCATATCTGGTGATGAAAGCCTCTACGCCGAATACGATTGGTTTTGTCAATCGGACGGTAGCGGCGATTTCACTAAGTCTAATGTCCAATCTGGTCACAAACAACTTACACGTAAACCCCTGGTTGGAATCGGTCGGTTTGCATTTCAGACTGGAAATATTAAAGTCCAATGCGGACCTTTCAATTTGTCTTGGATTTATCCATCTGGTATCGGCTTTTTTGGTTCCCAAACACCGCAAGACTACGGCATAGAATTATCGCCAAACAAGTGGAAAAAAATCGAAGAAATTGACATACACTCTCCCATAAAATGGTATCGCTATGACGAACATAGAAAGAAGATCTATATACCAGAGACTGAACTATAAATAGGCTAGTTCAGTACTAGCAAATTACCTGAAATCATTATAGTCACGGGTGACACGGGTGACACGGCCAAGGTTGGCCGTGCGCGTAGCGCAAGAGGAATACATGGCGGCAATTAAGGCAGTACCTGTTGTCCCTCGGACCCAGCCAGCAAGCTGCCTGGGCCACCCGCGGTTTATGGGCGGACCCGCCAAAACAACTTGACTAAACATCTTAAAGATGTATTATATGCTATGGCTGAGAAGCGGAAACCGACCTACGACCTTGAAGCGTTTAAGGCCGCGTTTAGCAGCGTGAAAAAGCTGGCTATTACGACAACGGCGCGTCGTAGCGCCGCCGCTTTGGGGTTTAGTAGCGCCGAGATTGTGGCGACGATACAGGCCATGCAGCGGGAGCACTTCTATAAATCTATGACAGCCTACGCCGATCATCGGCTATGGCAAGACGTGTATCACGTCCCCTCGCCCGCCGGTGTCCTCTATGTGAAGTTTACCGCTGATGTTGTTACCGAGTTTTTGTTACTGTCGTTTAAGGGGAAAGACAATGACTGATAATCCTGTTTGTCCGGAAACCGGCGCTCCAATGCGCCGCGATGTACGTCCCATGACGTTGACGTACAAGGGCGAGACTATCACCTTTGACCAGCCGGGCTGGTATTGCGACCAATCGGATGAAGGCATTCTCGTCGGCAAAGACCTGCAAATATCCGACCGGATGTTGAACCGGCTTAAGGCCCGTAGCGAGGGCTTGCTTGAACCCGAGGAAATCCGGCGCATTCGCAAGAAGTTGCGCCTAACGCAGGAAGCCGCCGGGTTGATGATCGGCGGCGGGCCGCGCGCGTTTCAGATGTATGAAAGCGGCGATAGGTTACCGAGCCGGGCTATTAGCAGCGCCTTGGTTTTGCTCGATCACGACCCCAAAGCATTGGCCATGCTTAAGGCGCGCCCCAACAGGGCCGCTGCCGTACCCGATCACCACGCGCCACACCCCTAATTTATGACACAAAGGCGATCCTTAGGGCCTGTCCAAAATTAACTTGAACAATTTTCATTCTTGGGAAGGATCGTGTAATTCCATTCACCGTGAAAAGCGGCTTTCTCTATTCGGATATTCTTCAGCTCTTCGTCGGTTACTTTGAT
>JBAQYM010000263.1:0-24886 GCA_049300095.1 Syntrophobacteraceae bacterium | reverse complement strand
ATCAAAGTAACCGACGAAGAGCTGAAGAATATCCGAATAGAGAAAGCCGCTTTTCACGGTGAATGGAATTACACGATCCTTCCCAAGAATGAAAATTGTTCAAGTTAATTTTGGACAGGCCCTAAGGGTGATACTTGCCAGCAGCAGAAAGACCGATCGTGATTTTATCACTTCTTGCCACTTGCTGTACATGTCGGCAGCAAGAACACCGATGACCCAATATAGAAAGACCACATAGAAACTCCTCCTCACCCAGGCTGAGTTTGCGTCGAGTCGCATTACGAGCGCAACCGCCGCGAGGTGAAGCAGGATGGTGCCCATCAGGACAATGCCCCATCCCGACTTTCGCCGGAGCTTTAGCAGAACGGGGTACGCCATGTATGCCCAGAATAAAACCTCAATGGTGTCAAGTATCTGATTGCCGGGAGGAATACCATGTGGGACGAGGGCGCCGGCCATCAGGATACTCAGGGTTAATTCCATGAAAAAGCCGGGCTGAGACCAGAAGAGAGGAATACAGCACCCCAGGGCAATGCCAAACAGGTACACGGGGAATATCCGAAGTACCCTTTTTTTGTAAAACAGATTTGGCGAGGTCTCTGCATTGTGCGTGTGGATGAGAAAACCGCTCAAGACTACAAAAAAAATAACTCCGGGATGGAGTCCATTATTGGCCCAAAAAGTTATCGAAAAGAGAGAAGCCGCCAATATCAGCCCTCCCCAGTCCCAGTGCGTGAGCAGGATTGATATAGCCGCCAAGCCTCTCAAAGTATTAAGATATTGGCTGATCATAATGGGAATCTACCTTAACACTCAAGATCGGCGGGCACAACATGCCCAAATCACTGGCAAACGAGGTCGCAGAGAAACCGGCCGTCAGGGTACTCCAGGCAGGGCAACCGGCCTGCCCCGGTTTGCTGATGGCAAGGGCCATGCCGGCAATCGGATAAAAAGGATTTTATGCCCGGTCAGGTTGGCCGGTTGTTATGGCTTTCGTCCCTCCACGTAAAGCGAACCAGGTTTATATTCCCGGCCGTCCTGCATGTCGAGGTTTTCGGATTCATAGGGAGCATACATGGATTTTCTGCAATCCTGCCGAACAATATCGACAAAACCCGCACGGCGAAACATATCACGGAGACTGATCCGATCAAAGGTCCAGAAATGCTTTTCGCCGCTTTTCTCGAAGGAGCGAGACAAAACCAGGCTTGCGATTTTGCGTTTTAACAAGCGTACGCCCCGCAGTGGTTTTGCGTCAGGTACGTTGAGAAGCGACAGCATCTCATGGCCCAAAAGGGGTTTTAGCCATTCCCTTACCACCGGATTTTGGCGTGCGCGCCTCAGAAACCTGGCCTTTTCTCCCCCGGATTCGGTGCGAGTCATTTGATCGAGCAACTCAATCGTGAACCACAAGTGGCGTTCGGGATTGTCGGAGTTCTCCGCTACGCTCTCCAGATAACGCCTGCAGTTGAACTCGAGGTCGGGGACCGATATCCGGCATACCCCGCCTGAGTTCAGGCAACGCAGCATCTCCCGGACGAGAAAATCGGCCCTGTCGAGAGTAAAATGATCGAGGACATGAGATGTGTAAATGAAGTCGAATGCATTGTCCGGGTAGGGCACGCCGTTGCGCAGGTCGGCGCGTTTCACCTTGGGCGGGCTGCCGGGGTAGTCGACGTTCTCCCAGGACTCATCGTCCCGGTAGCGGAACCCACACCCCAGGTTGAGCTTTCGTGCAGTAGTGGCCATTTCCATTCCCTGATTAGACGAACCGAAGAAGTGGAAAATCTTCCCGTCGTCAGGCCGATTTATTCCCCTTGAGGCACGCTCCACTATGGGAGCCACCTTCCTGCGGATGGCGGAGATACTTGCTTCTTCGAGAAAAAAGGTCCTTGCCGCTTCGCTGCGTCTTTTAGCCTCCCGGGGATTTTGCATGATGCTTAAGAGCGCTTCGGTCAATCCTGCGGAATCACCCGGTTCATGCAGCCAGCCTCGGGAGACGGGTGTGTTTTCCCCAAGGATAATGGGCAAATCCGAAACGCGGCTCGCGATGCAAGCCTTGCCCATTGCCATCCCCTCCAGTAATTTTGCCGGGATTTGTGCTTGAGTAAAATCATTGTCGATTTGCGGCGTGGGGACGATGTCGATGGCCGCGAGCAGGCGCGGCATGTCACTCTGAGGAACCATTCCAAGCAATGTGGCCCGGTCGCCGAGAGTTTTCTTCATACACAAGAAGGTCGGGTGATCTTCCGGACCGGCCAATACGAGGTGCATCCGATCTAGACGGGGGTCGCGCAAGGCCCGTGCCAGTGTATCCAGACCCTTGTGCATATGCGGTATTCCGGCAAATAGAACGCAAGGGTCGGTCGCCGGCAATCCGAAACATCGTTTCAGTTCCTCGATGTTATTTCCGTAAAGCCCTGGATCATATCGTTTCTCATCAGGTCCATGTAAAACTATCTCACCTCCGTAACGCTTCTTCAGACGCCGGCTGACAACTGTTTTGAACCTGGCAAACCTGGTGAACGGATGCAGAGCGTAGGTGCGACGCAGCTTCCATAGTCTTTCGGCGTTTGTGACATTTCCGCCCGGATCGGGGACCCACAGCTCATCATCCTCGATATCGAGCAGGAGCGGCCGCGAGAACCCCAACCGGCTGGCCACCAGGGCCGGCAAAAAACTGGTGATCAGAGGCTTGCAGGCGTAGATAATGTCTCCTTCAGCCAGCCGAGCCAGACGGGAAATCTCCCCTTTTAAGGTGTTCTTTATAGTAATGGTCTTATAGTCGAATAATCCCCGCATCGGGAAGTAGACCTCGGGCCTTGCCACCAGGAACCCGATTACCTCCACCTCATAACCCTCCTGCTGCAGGGCCATGGCAAGCGGAGCGGCACGTATGATGGCGTTTCCCGCAAGGTTGTCGACAAAGAAACTGATCTTCATAGCAAGCGAATCTGCTCGGAAAATGAATTATCGGGTTATGCCCGCCATGAGGGAGGCAGGTTTTGGGGAATCTCTATCGCCTGGAATATACTGGTGGTGCGCGCACCCACCTCTTTTACCCATTCGGCCATGCGATTCAACCCGTCTTCGAGGGCGGTAAACTCCGGCTCGCCTAAAACTCTGGAGAGATTGCCATGGTCGCTGAATGCGATTTTCACTTCGTTACGTGGATGCAGGTGTTTTACAGGATGGCCGGGAGCGCCCATCACCAGGGCGACGGAATTTGCCAGCTGGTTTACGGTATACGGAGTATTGGCGCCTATGTTGAACACCTGCTGGTAGGCACCTGCGGTCCACGCGGCGCGGGCCATCAGCCCCACAATGTCGCCGACGTAACTGAATGCTCTTTGCTGCTCACCGTCTCCGAAGATGGTCATCGGCTGTCCGGTCAGTATCTGGTTCATGAAGATGCCGACCACGTTCCTGTATTTATCCCCTATGTTCTGGAATTCGCCGTAGACATTATGGGGGCGGAAGACAACATAGTTTAAACCGAACATTTCATGCGCAACCTTCAGATCCAATTCGATGGCATATTTGGCAATGCCGTAAGGATCTTCGGGCTGGGGCACCATGTCTTCCCGCATCGGTACCTGGCCGGCCCCGTAGACGGCTATGGAGCTGGTGAATACAAAACATCTGGTTTCGTAGTTTACCGCGGCATTGATGAGGTTGACGCTACCGAGAAGATTGTTCTCATAGTTAAAGTGACGGATAAAATGACTGAGCCCCTCTGCCGCATAGGCAGCCAGATGGTAAACATAGTCGAACCGAAATTCCGCAAAAAGATTATTAACAAGGTCCCCGTTCGTGACCGATCCTTTGATGAATCTCACTTTATCCGGGATATTCTCCTCGAATCCGCCGCTCAAATCATCAAGTACGACTACTTCGATTCCTGAGCGGAGCAACTCGCGCACAAGATGCGCCCCTATGAAGCCAGCTCCTCCGGTTACCAGTGCTCGGCTCAATTTTGGGTCTCCTTTCGGTAGGCTTGAAATTATCGGCTAGGTGAGCCGGCCCGGCTATTTGCCATCCTCTCTCATTTGCCTGAGGTCCAACCGCTTTTTGAACGTTGCCCTCTCAGCCTTGTTCAAATGGGCCATCTCCCTGCTCCTGGGATCATGATCCGGCAGGATGAAGGGCCTGTAGGGTGCCACCGCTGGATCAGCCCAGACTTCGAACACATAGCCGGCGTCGATGCACGGGACATTCAGCACGGCCAGATTATTAAGTACTCTCGGCTTACCCACACCGGCCCCGACCAAACACAAGTCCACTCTCCCAATATAAGGTTCCGGGTCCGGATTATCGAACCATGATCTGCTCTCGGAAATTGCCGCCCAGAAGATTTCCCGTACCCCTTCTTCCCGCAGCGAACGAATAATCACATCTTTCTTGTGCCCGCGTGCACCATGAACTACCAGGGCCCGCCGGCCGTCGAGAATCTCCGCCTTTCTTTTGCCGCGAAGCAGGGCATACACAAAGTAGAAGGGTACGTAGTTGCTGAAAGTCAGTGAAAATTCATTATCATCCAGCCATTTACCAAGAGCGGGGAAAAAGTGCTGCTGGAAGGGCCGTGGAGTGCCGTGTGTAAGGTGGAGGGCCAGGACCCCGTGTTCTGATATTTCTCTCAGATGCCAAGTGTATTCCGACCGAATCTGAGACATTTCCTCCTCCGAATAGGTGCCGCTGACGTAGAGCCTTTTCCCGTCAGGGGTCTGTCCGCCGAACACCCGCTTCGAAGGCGTGAGTTTCAGAATTCTCTTTATTTGATGCTTGATTCGAATTGAGAGGGGAAATGATGAGTCGGGTTTTTGCTCACCCAACAGGAACAGAAATTCCCCGTCGCTCATACGGCAAATGGGAAAGTATTGCTTTCCCAGGCGTTGAACGACGCTGTCCGCAAATTGTTCGAACCAGTCTTCCGATTTGATTTCTCCGGGGCAAAGTGTCTCAACCCCCGGCAGATAATGATTCAAAAAGCCTGGAACCCGAAAAGGGATGGAGGCCGGCAGTATCCGGTAAGACGGGGGCAGAGGTTTCACAGGTTGTCCTTGAACACTGGAGAGCCGGAGCGGAACCCGGAGTAATTTTTTAATCTGTTAATCAAAAAACAGAGCAGCGAAGCTCGCAAAAACACAGGCAACGGTGGCTCGGCAAGATCTATCTGGACGCGTTGAACCAACCGCTTATCGCTTTCATGTTCCCAGCCGGAAGTTCCAAAAAGCAGGTCGATTGTTTCCTCGCGAATTATCCTGTGGAAGAAATCATCCCCCACTCCCCGCTCAGAGAATGGAAATGCAAAGATCCCCCGGTCAACTCCAAACCGCTCCCTGACCATGCGGGCCCCGTCACGCGTTTGTCCCAGTTGCTCTTCAAGATTCAACTCGGCATAACTGGGATGCAGAACACTGTGCGACCCAATATCAAAACCATCCCGAGCAAGAGCACATACCTGTTCGGTACTCATGTAAGGCCGTTCGCGACGGAGGTAGTCTTCGAAATTGTATTCGAGAATATTCGCGATTTCGTCCAGCAGATGACGCTTCTTGAAAGAGACCTGCAGCAATGTTGATATCATGCCGTCGCTGCTATGCGAATGAACTCTTTTCAGCACGTCTTCGACGGCCCTTTCAGCCGACCGGGGGATCTTGCGCTCATGCATTATCCCGATGAGCAGGCTTATCTTGAACCTATAGGACATATCGACATTATCAAGGAAGGCCGGCGAGATGAAAAAAGCCGCCGGTATTCCCTTACGCTGGAACATAGGGGCCATTATCTCCGCAGCCTGACGCAACCCGTCATCGACAGTCAGATAAAAAGATCGCTTAGGCGGTGTATCGCCGTTGAGGATGATCGACTTGAGTTGCTCCAGGGTTATCGGTCGGAATTCGCGGAGCAGGTAGTCAAGGTCTGCCTCGAATTCACGTGGTGTCTTCGTCGCATATAGGTGACAGACATGTGGGAGTGGATCATCTGTGACCAGGTGGCAGAAAAATACCGTCGGCAGCCGGCGGACACACATCAGCAGCAACGATATCGGCATCGAGCACACGATCTTCTGAAGACACACATTTGTGAAGTTCAAAGAGGTCTTCATCGACAGCGGCTTCTCCGCGAATGAGGGAAATTAGCGCGTTGTCCCACTATAAACCAGTATCATCGCCAACTTAGTTAAATTATGTGTTGTTACCCTCCTGAGGGGGCAACGATCATGAATAATCAGTTCAACATCCGGCTTACCGAGGATGAGCGCAGAGAGCCTAGACGCCTGGTTGAGAGCGGGCGCGCATCAGCCCGTAAAATCACACATGCCCGGCCCCTGATGCTTGCCGATAGACCGGTAAAGCCTGAGTTAGTCGGCGCCCTTTCTCACAAAGGCCGGCGCAAGTTCCTGACAAAACGAGTTGAAGCCGCATCCGAAAAAGATGCGGTGCATCAATCCAATAACGCAGGAGCTTCTTTGGCGCGAAGATTACGAGTACGAAGGCACCGGCGTCCGCACTTTGTCTATCGCTCTTAAACCTCCCCAGGGGACGGTTTTCATGGAAACAGTTTGTGCTGCAGTACGAGGCCCTGCAACCAGCTTCGGACCATGGGGATCGTAGCGCACTCTATGAGAATGAAGATTATACCCAAGCCTATGAGGTACGAGATCAGCGTAATCCAGCTGCAAAGAGGTATCGATGAGGCTCCCAAGGCAATTGCAAAAAGCACCGAGCAAACTAAGAAAAGCCTCAACGTGTCTCGGAGAGTCAATAGTTTCGAAGGAAAATGATTTTGCATGCGCCGGGAAACGCATATATAAAATACAATAGAACTTATTATTATAGCCAACGGCAAACCTATTATACCCACCATATTTAATAACACTGCCATTAAGCATAAACGGAAAACTGATTCTGCTGCATTAATCAGCGATGGAACTTTTATATCCCCGGTTGCCGATATGAAATAAAAGTTAAAATTTAATAGCGTTGCAAAGAAGCAACCCAGAGCAATCAACAATGTTACGGTTTGACCGGCAAACTGCTGATTCCCCACCCACAAGTCAATGAAAGCGTGATTCCCGGCCAGGTATAGACTATAGGCTACTGCGCTAAGACAGCAGATCATGGTTGCTATCTGCATGTAAACCTGTGCTGCTCTGACTTTATTCCCCTCCCCATAAAGATGGGCAAACCCGGGGAAAACCGAACTGATGATGGTGTTCAGGCAATAATCGATAATGGCGGTGACCTTTTTGGTAACTACGAAGCTGGTCGCCAGTTCCGGACGTATAAAATACGCGATCAGGGCGGGTTCAATTTGGCCGGCTGCGGAACTCCCCAGTTTCGAGGCAAAAAGGGCCAGGCTGAGACCTCGGATCTCACGTATAACACCGAAGTCGAACCTGATAGCGGCTCTTAATTGTTTGAGCAGGTGCAGATCGAAAATGAAATTGCTGAGAATGAGTGGAATGTTGCGGGCCAAAAACCCCAAAGGAATGGACCTCAGGCCGACGCCAAGGTACAACATGACTACCGTCGCCCCAAGGCCTATAATACTGCATATGGTCGTGCTGAACTGCATGAAAAGCGGCCGCTGCAAAGCCTGCTGAAAACCGGCCACTGCATTGTTGAGCAGACTCAACGCCAATCCCAGGGCAGCCAGGATGAAACATTCTCTCAGGATTTCCGCTTCTTCCAAGGAGGCATTGAACATGCCGGGTACAAAGAAGGACAGAGCTGAAGCTATCAGCACCAGGGCGGACATGAGGACGCTGTAGTAAATCAGCCCATTGACAAAGTAGCTCGCGACCTTGTCCGGATCATTTTGCGCATAGGATTTGGAAATTCGCTGAATTAAAAGAGAGGCCAATCCGACGTCCAAACACCCCAGAACTGCCAGAACCCCGCCGGTTGCCAGCCAGAGACCGTACAGGCGGTCCCCGACATAGTACAGATAGAGCGGAAGCAGGACCAGCCCCTGGACCGTTGATATGACTGCATTAGCGTAACCGCCTCCGATCATGATGAATGCGGCGCGGCGGCGTCTGGGGGCCTTATGATTGGAATCCATAACGGGTATGACGCCCACCATCATTAATCAAGGGGAAGGGCAAAAACAATGGACCACTAATCTCCAGGTGTTCTCAGATAGTAGAACCCACCCGCTAGCTCGGGCCGGAAGTGACCCCCAGGCTCAGGCGCAGCCTTCGCAAGACCCTGCGTGGATTGTGCAGCCCGTAAGAGAGCCTCTCAATTAATTGCCCGATCCTGTGAGTCCTAACGAACTCTTCCCAGCGTGATTCCACGGGTCGTCTCGAAAAATCGATTCCCAACTTCTCCTTCTCCGAATAATCGATGGCCATGCGCGACCATTTACGTTTTACGACTGCGGAATTAATGTAGTCGATTCCCTCGTATCGAGGAAGTCCATTTACCCTGTCCAACACCTTCACGCACAAGAAGCGATCGTGATATGCCCGGCTTCTGATCGTGCCGTTCAGTTCCCATTCCCAGGCGTTTTCACCGGGCCTCAGGAGTTCCTTCAAAACGGATAAGCGCCACAGAGGCATCTGCATTGAAGTGCGATACGACGCATGGTCGGCCAGCAGGCCGAGACGGGCATCCTCGAGGAAATCCTTGTCAGGGGGTGGGCAGGGGTGCAGCCGAATGTAGTCGGCCCTGTCCTGGTCGAGCACTCTCACAAAATCCAGGATCGCGCCAGTATTGACCGGCGTCGTCATCCAGCCGTCTTCACAGGTCAGTAGGACATACGGGGTTTCGATGCGATCCAACGCCATCAAGAGATTGGAGGACCAATCCGCGTCCTCGCCGATTTTGATGGTCCTGACCCCGGGTTCTCCGGCGTCTTTGAAGTTCGAAACGATGGCGACCTGGAAAGGGCAGTCCGGCCAATACTTTCTCAAGCCATGGAAGAAACCTTTCCAGCAGTCCGAGTATGCATCGCAGGATATGACTAGGAAGGTTACTTTTTCGCCGAATTTATAAACATTACATTTAATCGATGAGTCCATCGTCAGTCCTACGCAGAGAAATAATTCCGAATGACGGTTGTGATTCTTTCGATTTCAGATTGGGTCAACTGTGCGTATGAAGGCAGCCACAATCCTCGGCTGGAAATATATTCCGCGTTCGGAAACAGCCCTTTTTGCATATTATAGGGAGCCTGAGTATGCAGGGGCGGGTAGAAAGGGCGGCTGCCGATATTGTTCGCCTTCAAGTGCTCTTGCAGGGAAGCCGGGTCTTCCACTAATATGTCGTTGAACCAGGGTGTAGCGTCATCGGATGTCGCAAAAAATTTC
Source organism: Syntrophobacteraceae bacterium (assembly GCA_049300095.1). GTDB lineage: Bacteria > Desulfobacterota > Syntrophobacteria > Syntrophobacterales > Syntrophobacteraceae > SbD1. The sequence goes on along the minus strand of JBAQYM010000263.1, from coordinate 15,567 downwards.
ACCCCGGGAACGTCGGAAAGCTCTTCTTGCAGGACCTTGTAGATCTCCCTTTTCCGCTGGACACGGGGCTGGAGCTTTTTCATCTGCTCGATTCCGACCACTGCCTGCAGATCCGTGAATTTGAAATTTGTTCCAAAAAACACATGGTCATCCACGCCTGCCTGCTTGCGGCCAAAATTTCGCACCAGCTCTATTTTCCGATACAACTCCTCATCGTCCGTAATTAAGGCCCCACCTTGCCCGGTCGTGATGATCTTGGGCATGCTGAAAGAAAAACTTCCGCATTCGCCAAACCGGCCGGCGTGCCTTCCGGAGCAATAGCTCCCCAAAGACTGCGCTGCATCCTCGATAACCTTTATGTCCCTTTGCCGGGAAAACCGGAGAATGCCTTCAAGCTTTTCCGGGTATCTTCCATTGATGCTGACCAGCATGACCGCCTTGGTATTCGGAGTGCAGGCCGCCATCAGGCTGTCCAAGTCCAGACACATGGTCTCCCGCTCGATATCGGCGAATACCGGCTTCGCTCCGCAAGCCATCGGGACGGCATTGGCCGTCGCAATCATTGTATAAGCGGGTACGACCACCTCATCGTCCCGGCCGATTCCGCATGCCAGTAGGGCGGCCGTCAAGGTGACCGAGCCGTTGCTCAGCACCGAGCAAAATCCGGCACCGGTATATTCGGCGATTACCCGGGCGAATTCACGGGTCTTCACGAACTCGGTGACCCACCCGCCGCTCTCCATGTAATCCGCAACTGCCTGCTTTTCTTCAGGTCCAAACCAGGGTTGCGTCTGTGGAATGAAATGGTTCATTTCTAGATCCCTAAAGAATCAACAATTTGGAGGCGGTTAGAGTTGCACAAAGGTATGGTGAGATAGGCCCGCGTCATATGGACGCAAGGCAAAGTCCAGTTTACGGAGTAGAACCGGGTCCCATTATGAAAACCGGTTCTACTCCCGCAGGTACCCAAGCTCTCGGGCCATTTGAATCATTTTGTCTTTTCTTCGCGATTTGACGGCCCTCGCGGGAGTTCCGCTGTATATAGTCCATGGTTCGGTGTTCCTGTTGATAAGAGAGCAAGCTCCAACAACACTGCCTTCCGCGAGAGTCACACCCGGCAGTACTACGACATTTGTTCCTATGGTCGCGAAATTTTCAAAAATTACCGGAGCTATAATCAGGTTGTCCTTGTAGCCGGCCGGAATGGTCGGACCCACCAGACCTTCTCCCAAGTGTTCGTCGCTGGCGCAAATTATGCGGCAGCCGGCAGCCATACCCGCGAAGTGTCCCATGCGCAGCAAACCGTCCGTACCCCCGATAATAGTGACGTAAGGCGCGATATGTACGTAGTCGTTGATCTCGGCTGCGACGGTAATATAGACACCATAATCAATTGCAACATGATTTCCGACTGAGACCAGATGGGGCCGTCTAATTTGAACGCCTGAACTGATGAATACATCCTGTCCGCAGGATCGAAGCAGGTTATAATCATATTCGTTGGAATGCATGATTCGCTCTCCGCAATCTAAATTAGAGTCCCCGAGAATTCCGGCTCAGCAAATGTTTGCATGGTATCCTCCGGTGACAAAAAACAGTGCATGATCGAACGAGCCCAATAAATCGTCTCCGCCTCCGAGGGCATGAGCATCAAGGATGTTCATGGCGAGATTCGAGGGTCGATTACCGTCCTCAAAAAACGCCCTCCCCGACTAGGATTTCTGCGCGCCCAGTGCTTGTTTATACCACTCAACGGTTCGCCTGATGCCTTCTTCTATCGGAACGCTCGGCTTAAACCCCAGCAACGCGCCCGCATTCTCGGTCGAAACCACTCTGCGCGCATCTCCGCCAGCCTTGGAGGTGTCGTATTCGATTTTGCCCTCCAGGCCGGTATAGCGAGCGATCAGGCTTGTCAGCTCGTGCACGCTTATTTCCGATCCCGACCCGATATTGACATAATGAGGAGGCGATAGACGTTCCGCCGCAAGGAGTAAGCCTTCTGCTATGTCTTCCACGTAGAGAAAGTCGCGTGTAGGCGATCCATCGCCCCAGACCAGCAGGTCCTTTTCGCGGAAGCATTTCATGATGGTTGCGGGAATGACGTGCGCGTGGGCGGGGTCGGTCGAATCCCCGGGACCGTAGGCGTTTGCCGAATAGACCACCACCATCGGCATCCGGTACTGGCGGAAGTACAGATCGGAGAGCAGCGCCAAGTTCCTTTTCAGGTAGCCCACGCCGCGATGCGCCTCCGTGGGGAGGCCGTTGAAAAGATATTCCTCTCTTAGCGGCATCGGCGCGTCGGCGGCATAGGCGAACAGGTTGCCGATCGCCACGAATTTCTCCACCCCTTCCTGCCGCGCAGCCTCTACCAGATTCATATCCATCATTGATGACTGGAAATACTGGCTGGCAGGATAAGAGCGGCTGAAGCCGATCCCTCCGGTAACGGCCGCAAGATGGATTACGATTTGGCAGCCCCTGACGGCGGATCTACAATTGTCAAACGATTGCAAATCGCAATCTCTCGACCGGGGGACAATAATCTGATTTTCGGGTAAGCCGCGCTTTTCTTTCAAATTCCGAACCACGAAGGAGCCGATGAATCCGGCGCCCCCCGTCACCAGTACACGCTTACCCTGCCAGAATGCGTTTTCCATCTCTTCTGTCCTACCCCCTAGAGTTTACTCCGCCGGACCGTCAGTCTCTGCGCCAGTTCTTTGGCCTTTTCCATCGTCAGACCTTTTTCACTCAAATCGTTTTCAAGCATCATGAAGCACAGTTCTTTGAACTTCACCCGAGGCTCCCACCCCAGTGCCTTGCGTGCTTTTGCGGCATCACCCAGCAGCGCGGGAACCTCAGCGGGCCGTTTGTACCGGTCCTCAATGACTACGAAGTCTTGCCAATCCAATCCCAAAGTACTGAAAGATTCGCTGAGAAAATCCCTCACGCTGTAGATTTCCTCGGTTGCGATAACGAAATCATCGGGTTGATCCTGTTGCAGGATTCTCCAGATGGCCTCTACATAATCGCCGGCAAACCCCCAATCGCGTCTTGCATCAAGATTGCCGAGATAGAGTTGCTTGACCTCGCCGAGAAGCAGTTTGGCAATGGTCATGGTAATTTTTCGCGTAACGAAATTTATTCCGCGGCGTGGAGATTCATGATTGAACAAAATGCCGTTGGCCGCAAACATACCGTAAGCCACACGGTGGAGCCGGGTAATGAAGAAGGCCGCCACTTTGGATACGCCGTAAGGGCTTTGCGGCAGAAAGGGCGTGCTTTCATTCTGAGGCGGCGGTGATGCTCCAAACATCTCGCTCGACGAGGCCTGGTAATACTTGGTGTGAGTAGTCATCCTTCTTAGAGTATCGAGAATCCGAAAGGGCCCGACCGCGTTGAAGTCGAGCGTCGATTCTCCCGTAATGAAGCTGATTCCGACATGACTCTGGGCGGCCAGGTTATACACCTCGTCGGGCTGTACGGTCTCGAGAACGTTGCGGATGCTCGATACGTCCCCCATGTCCGCGTAGGTGAGCTTGAAGCGGCAATCGGGGTCGTGGTCGTCATGAGCGCTTAACAGGTGATCGATTCGCTCGGTATGAGGATAGCTTGCTCGACGCACCGTGCCATGCACTTTATAGCCCTTGGACAAAAGTAATTCCGATAGATAGGAGCCATCCTGACCGGCAATTCCTGTAATCAATGCTACCTTTTCACTCATCTATGATGATTTCCCTTCTTCTAGGTTTTTATATGTATGAATCTAACGAATTTACTTAGCAAGTGCAGATTGTTGGGCAAGGATTAAAGGTTGCACCCGTTGTGACGGCTTCTCAACTGCGACCTGTTATATAACGCCTCTTGTATTCCTCGATCGTCCTTATTATACCCTCGCCCAGGCTGATTTCCGGAGCGAACCCGAGGCTGGTCAGCTTCGAGATGTCAAGGCGCTTTTGAGGCATTCCATCGGGCTTTGTCGAATCCCACCGAATCTCACCCCGAAAGTCACACGATTGGGCGACCCGGCCCGCCAGTTCGCGGATGCTGATGCTCTTTCCCGTTCCTACATTGATGATACCGAGGCCGTCGTAATTCTCCATCAGAAGCAGGAGGGCTTGGGCGGCATCCTCGACGTGTATGAACTCCCGAAGCGCTGCCCCCGTACCCCAAAGGGTCACGCTGGGCAGGTTATTTTCCCTGGCGTCCACGAATCGTTTGACAAGCGCCGCAAGTACGTGGGCCCGGTCCAGATCGAAATAATCGTTTGTCCCATAGATGTTGCAGGGCATGGCGCAAATCGTCAGCAGGTCTTTTTTACGGAAGTAATACTCGGCAAGTTTGATCCCGACGATCTTGGCCAGGGCGTAGCCTTCATTGGTTGGCTCGAGAGGGCCCGTCAGAAGGTATTCCTCCTTGATGGGCTGGGGGCACTCACGCGGATAAATACATGAACTGCCGAGAAAAAGATTCTTTTTCGTCCTGTATTTATGACATGCCTCGAAGAGGTTCATCTCGATCTGCACATTTTCGCGCATAAACCCGATCGGATCTGCCTCGTTGGCGGCAATCCCTCCCACCTTTGCGGCGATCATGAAGACATGCCGGGGCCGAAATCGAGCGAAGTAATCATCCACCTGCGCGGGATTGCATAAATCGAGTTCCCTTCTCGCGGGGGTCAGGACGTTTTCAAATGAATTCTTCCTGAGCAGGGCGGCTAAAGCCGAGCCGACCATGCCCGTCGCACCGGTAACCAAAATGTTTGCACTTCGATCCAAGGACATTTTTAGCAAATCCCTTTGTTCTCACCCCAACGGTTGCCGACAAACGCTTAGATCGGCTTCATACCAAATATTTCATGTAAATCTTCTTGACCAGAACAAATACAGTGTTCGGGACCAGGAAAATCGGGACGACCGTGCCCCAGAAGAGATGGTATCTCTTATACTTGCTATAATAGAGCTTCAGCAACTCACACTGAGTTTTATAGGGAACTCGCTGGGACTTCAGGTTCGCAACCACCCTGGGCAGACGTTGGACCATTTTGTCGAAAAATGCCCAATATACCTCGCTATCGGCATCGAAATGGAGCTTAACGATCTTTTCAAAGCTGTTATGTTCAACGTTATGCCGGTCCATGACCCCGCGGCGCAGCAGCAGGGAATCATTCGCGGTTCTTTGCATGACCAGGGGACGATCTATATACATCCACTTAAAGCTCGAATTCATCATTTCGGCTATTACGTGGACCATGAGGTAATAGCTGCTGTACAAGTCTTTAAAGTCCGCCCCTTCCACGGCTTCCTGCCACCGGGACCTACTCACCACTTGGGACGATATGAAACCCAGGTCCATCCCGAGGCACTTGAAACACTCGGCCTTATCCGTGAAAAGACGGTCTCCCTCGATCAGCTTGCCGGCCCATGCCCCAGCCTCGGCGATTTCCTTGCGAAGGCTGAAGTCATAGGATTTCCTGTTGCAGAAACAACCCGTCAGGTCCACATTTTTTTTCAAAATTTCGACCAGATGGTTGATTGCCCCGGCCGGAAAAGCATCGTCATCGCTAAACAGCCAGCAATATTTCCCATCCGCTATTTCAATGCACTTCAAAATATCGCGGTCGATTCCGACTTTGCGGTCCCTCCGGTAGTATTTGATTTCCGCCCCAGCTTTCGCCTTAAGAGTATCGACAACCTCGGTCGTATTGTCTTGCGACTTGCCGTCCACAATGACAATCTGCACTTCCCCGGCATTGTCGTACTCCTCCAGCTCCGAGAAAATGTTTTCGACCACGCCTTTTAAATAGGATGCCCGATTGTAAGTAGGAATACATATGGACAAGAAGCAACTCATAATTGTGGATTCACATTCTCCTCAAGGCACGATGATTGGTTGGGGCAACTTCGTCTAGCAACCGATCACTTCGATCGTGGGAAGCGGAAAAATGAATTTTGTGCCGCCCGCCAGGGTCTCCCTTTCTCTTTCAAGAAATTCGCTCTTGAAATGCCATGGGAGGACCAGATAGTAGTCCGGCTTCATTGCCCGCGACTCACGTTCGCTTATGATCGGAATATCAGTGCCCAAGGTGAATGCCCCATACTTATCGGGGTTCCGTTCAGCGGCAAAATCAATGATCCGGTTGTCGATTCCGCACCACTGCAGTATTGTGTTGCCTTTTGTGGATGCCCCATAGATATGTATTTTCCAGCCTTCTTTCTTGAGCGTCTTAAGCAAGGTCTGAAGCTCGTGCCTATGCACGTTTATCTTGTCCTGGAAGTTCTTGTACGGCTTATCGGTGTCCAACTCGTAGTCGAACTCGACCTTGTGCATCTCGACTATGTTCTTTTGAAATCGTTCAGTCCTATAGGAAAAGTTGTCATCGTGGGTCGCATAGCAACGAAGACTGCCCCCATTTATTCCGTTAAGTTCCACATTGAATACCTTCAGCCTGGATTGCTTGAGGATGTACTCGATCGTGGTCAGGCTGTAATACTCCAGGTGTTCATGGCAGATGGTATCGTAAGAAGTCATCTGCAGCATCGAAGGCATGTAGGACATTTCAAAAATCCATATGCCATCCTCGCTGAGAACTTTTTTCACATTGCGAGTGAAGTCTACGGGATCTTCCAAGTCGTAAAACATTGCAATCGACGTAACTATGTCAAATTTTTCGTGTTGCATCCGGGACAGAAGCTCATGCGATGGGAAGACGTCCTGGATGACGGTAATGCGCTCACTGACCGCACTGTGGGCTATGTCTGAAGGATCCACACCATAGAGACGGTATTCAGGGGGGTAAAAGCCCAAGAGGGTCCCATCATTGCAGCCTATGTCAAGTACCGTTGCCGCGGGCTTGTTAAGAAGACCGACGGCCTCATTGACAATGCCTTCGAGGTGCTGTCTCATGGTCTGGTTTGTGCCGGAACGATACCAGTAAGAACAGTACAGGATCTCGGGCGGGACGGAATGCTCCATCTGCAGGAGCCCGCAGGCTTTCTCATCCAGGCATGGATTACACCGCACGAGCGAGAGGGGAATCTTCCTCTGGGGCGGCAGTTCCTTGCCAGCCTTGACAAACGATCCCTGCAGGTACTGCTCTCCAAGATCGATTACCGGGGTGAGGGCCGCCGAACCACAAACCCGACATGTTTTGCGATGGATAAGGTGCATTGTCCAGTCTCTTTTTCGAAGTTTAACCGCAAATTCGGTATGGCCGTGGTTATGGCTCAGTCCTCCCGGACACGAGAAAGTTGGACCTCAACCATATCTTTCACCAAAGATTCAAACGTCTTGGCGGGGCGCCAACCGCACATCCGCCTGATTTTGCCGCTGTCCCCCACATAGTATTTGTGCGTCACGGCAGTGGTCTCCGATCCCTGAAAAACGTATCGCTCTGCATCGAGCCCCACGACGCCAAACGCTTCCCGGGCAAAGTCCATTACGGTTCGAGGAATTCCGCTGGAGATTATGTACTCATCACCGGAGGGCTGCTGGAGCGCCAACCACATTGCCGCCACGTAGTCTTCCGCCGCGCCCCAATCCACCACCGCCTGCAAATCCCTCAGAACCAGGGGATTGTCAGACCCGCGAGAGGCCATGGCCGCGGCGCGCGCTATCTGGGACGTAACAAATTCCTCCGATCGGCGCGGAGACTCATGATTATATAAGATGCCGACCACGGTATGGATTCCATGAGACTCTCGAAAATACCTGCACATGTATATGGCCGACGTTTTGCTGATTGCATACGGTGTTACAGGGCGGTACGGTGTCGTCTCATCCTGCGGGCTGTGGTCAGGCAGCCCGAATATATGAGAGCTGGCAGCGTAAAAAAACCTGCTCCGCGGGAGCTGGGCCTGCATCGTTTCCAGCACTTCACACGGGGTTACCAAATTCACGGACAGGAAAGGTGAAAGCCTGCCTAATCGATTTTCATCGCCCCGTGAAGAGAAATGATGCGCCGCCAGATAATATATCTCATCAGGCATTATCTCGTTTATGTACTCGACAAGCTTTCCGTGCTGGGACAGCTCGATGTGCGCAATACCCGATAACAATTCCTTTTGCTCGGCGTCCATCGACGCCACATACCGGTCGGCACCATAGATCCAATAGCCTTTATCGGCAAGAAGGCGGCTGAGGTAAAATCCATCCTGGCCGGCTACCCCGACTATCAGTGCTTTTTGTTTACTCTGGAAAGGCATAATCAAACAATCAGGACGCCAACGATCATTCCGGACTCGAAAACCGGGAACCGAAGGCGAGGTGCTCGCACCGGCCTACCTGAGACCGTTCTTCCTGCATATCAATTCCATTGCCGCTTCATTCAGGTCGCAGGCAACCATTTCCCGGACAAGCTCGCCAAAAGAAATCTCGGGTTTCCAGCCGAGCCTGGCCCTGCTCTTCGATGCATCCCCCAGAAGCGTTTCTACCTCCGTGGGTCTGAAGTAAGCCGGGTCTACGGTGACCAAAATCTTGCCGGGCGTCAGATGTGAGATACAGGAGCAATGGGCATGCACTTCAAGCAAAGCTGAGGACCTGATGTTGGCAACTACCCCCTTTTCATCCACCCCGTTTCCCTGCCATTGGAGTTCGATTCCCAACTCTAGAAAGGCCCTCTGGCAGAATTCGCGAACCGAGTACTGTTCCCCAGTGGCGATGACATAATCATCCGGCTCGTCCTGCTGGAGGATCATCCATTGGGCCCGCACGTAATCGCGCGCATGTCCCCAATCTCTCCGGGAATTAAGATTTCCCAGATAGAGATTTTCCTGCAGTCCGAGGGCTATGCGCGTGGCTGCTCGCGTAATTTTCCGGGTAACAAAAGTCTCCCCGCGCAAAGGCGACTCGTGATTAAACAGGATCCCGTTACAGGAAAAGAGACCGTAGGCCTCCCTGTAATTCAACGCTATCCAATATGCGTACAGCTTGGCAACCCCGTAGGGAGACCGCGGATAGAAGGGCGTGCGCTCTGTTTGAGGTGTCTCGGCGACCTTCCCGTATAGCTCGGAGGTTGACGCCTGATAAAAGCGGGTCTTTTTTTCAAGCCCCAGTATCCGGATCGCCTCGAGAAGCCGCAGAGTACCGAGAGCATCGCTGTTGGCAGTATACTCGGGGGACTCGAAAGAAACCTTTACATGACTCTGCGCGCCCAGATTATATATCTCGTCAGGCTGGGCCTCCTGTACGATTCGGATGAGGTTTGTGGAATCTGTGAGATCACCATAATGCAGCACCAGTCTGCGGCTGTCGACGTGCGGGTCCTGGTAGAGGTGATCGATCCTCTGGGTATTGAGAAGCGAGGCGCGCCTCTTAATACCATGCACCAGATATCCCTTTTCGAGCAAAAATTCGGCCAGATAAGCTCCATCTTGGCCGGTGATCCCGGTGATCAACGCAATTTTCGGTGACGTTTGATCAAGAGATTTCGTAGTTTCAGATTTTATCATAAGGTTTTTCTTGGTGTAGGTGGTCAGATTTGATCGATCCGATGACCCAAAGCCTATGTATTAGTCGAATACAAACAAATGACCGATATTTCCAGTTTTGAAATTTGAGAACCACCTTTTTCACGTTTAAGACGACTGCCCCGAGCAGCTTGTCCCAGTTCCTCTCGTTCTCCGATTTGTTCGGATGGAGGATGATCCCGTTTAGCGAGCCCAGCCTTGCCATGAACAGGGGATTCTTAAACCATCCCTCTTCGGTGCAACCTGCCGGGTTCGTGCCTTATCACTACGCCCCCACTGCAAAACTACTGGGAGATCGGGAACAAATTACTGTCGATAACCCAGTTGCAGCCCCGAAGAAAATGTTTGTCTTACGTCGTATGGATTGGACAGGATTGTTTTTCTGGAGGTGGATCATGGTTTGGCTGGCATTCGCGTTCGGAATGCTCCTGGGTGGCTGTGTTGGGATTCTGGTGCTGGGTCTTATGCGCCAAAGTCAAGTACTCGAGTTTATGTCGGGACAGAAAGCCGGCTATGATTGTAGGGCGCTTAAGATGGGTACCGCTCTTTCAGGCCATCTTGTCCGATCCGGATCGACAGCACTCTCGAATTCACCGTTCTCTACATAAAGCTCCGCCAACTCGATTACATGATTTAAACCGAAGTCGAAAAAAGATAGCATAATCGGAGATTAGTAGAGCGTAGCCCAATTTTCGAGAATAATACCCGATTGAGAATTTAAGTCAAGCCCTGGAAGTTTAGAGACCCGCCATCATTTAACCGAAGTATGTTATACCCAAACTCTATCCATGTCTAGAATGTTTTCATGTGCCGCGAAATCATTTGCCGCAAGCCACACCATCATTCGATGGGAAGCGGATGCAAATGGTCTGACCGTGAGTTCCATCAGAGATTCCGTGCTTATTTTATGATCACAAGAACCATTGGAACGGTGGTCTTTCGCCCGCATGGATATCTGGCTGAGTTCGGCTTGCGTGCCAGCTTTACGGAGGAGTTCCCTGACGGACGACAGGATATCTTCATTCGTCCTCATTCCGGCTACAAGAAAAGGTTTGAGCCCAACCTGATCAAGAAACCCGGCATGGTCGCACTGACATGGCCCAAAACCACAATGGTGGCCGGATTGTGCGGGTATCTCCCCGATATTCGCCGCAACCGCTTCCTCCGGCTCAATGTACCATCTCTCTGGCGATGGAGGAAGGAGGTGGTGCGTGACTTCACGACCTTTTCGCCTGACAGCCTCCATCTCACGATCCAAAGATCGCACTCGCGGCCCCTGAGAGGATTTGCCGCGCTCCGCAAAGTCTTATGCGCTTGCCGGTTAACACGCTTGCCCTCCAAACGCTGATCGCAACCCCCAACCCTGTGACGTCAGCGATTCTTCCGCAAAAAACATTCAAAGTACCACATCCCCATGTGGTGCGGACCCTTTTGATTCGGCTCCGGGGATCGGATTGTTTCGGCTTCCATAAGTGCCACACTGGTTTTCAGGTTACCGGAACTCTCCTTATACAAGAAAATGGCCTGCGCTATGCGACAAATGGTATACTTTCACGTTACAATTTTCCGAGCAGACAGACAGTGGGTAATTCATTCGGAGATGCGATGACAGATAATGTCCAACGGGGATGCGCGGTCAGGGGTGTTGCCGGGTTCGTCGAAAGCCGCCTGGCCGAACGATTGCTCGCAATGGGGTGCACGGTTGTCGGGGAGGATAACTTCTTCGCGGGCAGACTTCACTCTCGCCATATTTTTGCCAAACACCGCGATTAGCTTTAAGGAACAGTCGTGTGCCGGTTTTTATTTCTGTACATTTTTGTTACAGATATATCTCCTGCCACATTTGCTAAGCTCCCCCCAAGAGGCTTCCTTCGGCACGTTTTTCACTCGATCCTTTGGGCCAGCACCCGATTTGTTTCTTAGAGGACCATGCCTCGCCCGACCTGTTCGATATGAACCTCATTCCAACGAAATTCGAGATCCTTCGGGAGGCGGACCGCTTGAGTGTTGCCGCTCTCGAGAATCTTTGCCGTGGTCGAGCTCACCCGCATGCTTATCCTAAAAGTGCACAGACCAGGTTGAATTGATGCGGCCCCCAGGCTGGTTTTTCTTGCAACGGCGGGAAGGGTGGAAGTTCCAATGCCGGAATAAAGTCGAGTTGATGCGGCCCCGGGCTGGTCCCTCTCGCCCATGAACCTCAAGGGGCTTCCGGATTTCCCGGTCCGATCCAAACGACAGGGATCAGCGCGAGTTTCCGATCAGCGAGAGTTTGCTTGCAACTTTGTTGCACTGTGTTTATATAACGGCCACGGGTTCGTTCATGCGGCATGAGTTTGCGTGAGGGGGTCAGGGGCCGTGGGAAGGTCACGGCGCATTGAGCCGACGGTGTTCGCATGCCGCGGTCCCGCGGACCGAACGGGAGAAGCTCACATGTCTCAGAAACATGATTACTCAAAGATGCTGGCCGAAGTTTCATTGTACCCGACGCCCCATCGCCTGAGGGTCTTGCGGATAATCGGCGACAGCCCGTCTCCGCTGAGCCATCGGGAAATCCAGATGAGTCTTCGGGACCCACGCCTCATAAATCGGGTGACCCTGTATCGCATCCTGGATCTATTGGTCGAAAAGAAACTGGTCGAGCGCATCCGGTCGGGCGACCGCTCGTATCGCTACGGGTTGGATTCGGGGATCAGGCATTCCCAGCACCCTCATTTTTACTGCAGCGAATGCGGGTACATGCGATGCCTGGGACCGGAGACGCTGCGCCTGGATGTCGGATCGCTTTTGAAGGCCTCTCCCGGACTTGTCAAAAGGGTGGACATTCGCCTGGACGGGATATGCGACCAGTGTCTTAACAGCGCCAAGGTTTCCACATGAAACGCTTTATATTTGCACTTCTTGTTGCATTGACGCTCTTGACTCCCGCGCCGGCGCGTCACGCCTTCGCCGCGCCGGGGAGCGAGGCCGCCGGACCGGCGCTCAATGTGCTCGCCGTCGAGACCTTCCTGGCCGATATCGCGCAAAACGTGGCGGGAGACCGGCAGAAGGTCGCGGTGCTGCTCCCCGCCGGGGCGGACCCGCACAGCTTCGAGCCCACACCGGCGGATGCGGCGAAAATCGCCGCCAGCAATCTATTGATTATCAACGGGGCCGGTTTCGAGAATTTTCTGGATAGACTCCTGCAAAATGCCGGAGGCGCGCGCAAGATCGTGGAGGCGTCGGCGGGTCTGACCGGCCGCGCGCTACGCGAGGGTGAAACGGCGGAGCTGAGCGACGCCGATTTTGCCGACGTCCTGTGCGACGCGGCAGGCAAGGGACGCGTCCAGAAACTGCGGGCCGGCCGGGACGCCGGTTCCGCCGCGCCGGTCCCGGCGGAAAGCGGATTTTTTGAACTGTTACTGATAAAACAGGATGACGGGACCTACGGCGGATATCTCAAATACGCGGCGGATGAGAAAGGGGACTTCCAGATCGCCGGGGGCAAGGGCAGGCTGCAGATTTTTGCGGCGGCGAACACGGCCCCCCTGGACGTGGAAAGGACGATGCCCCTTGACTGCGGCGGGTTGGTTCAGGGCAGTATCGTCGAGCTCGAAAAAAATCAAGGGTACCTCATCGCGCTCACCGGCTTCAAGGCGGAAAAGGGCCGCTTTCTGATCCGTCCCCTTACCGGGCGCCACCACCACGAGGGAGATCCCCATTTCTGGCTGGCCCCCAACAACGTCATACAATATGTGAAAAACATTCGGCGAGCGCTGAGCGATGCGGACCCCGAAGGGGCGGCGGCCTATGCGGCCAACGCCGATCTCTACATTGCCCAACTCGAGGACCTCGACCGCTGGATTGCCGATCAGGTCGGGCAGGTCCCACCCGATCACCGCCTCCTGGTGACCAATCACGAGAGTCTCGGGTATTTCGCGGACCGCTATGGTTTTAAGGTGACCGGAACGGTCATCCCCAGCGTCAGCACGGGCGCATCACCCTCGGCCCGGCAACTGGCGCGCCTGATCGACGGGATCAAGGCAACCGGCACAAAGGCAATCCTGCTCGAAACGGGCGCCAACCCGCAACTGGCAAAACAGGTGGCGCGGGAAACGGGAATCAAGGTGGTGACGGAGCTCTACACCCACTCGATCACGGGGCCCAAAGGTCCCGCGCCGAGTTATATTGAAATGATGAAATACAACACCCTCGCGATCGTGAACGCGCTCAAGTAGGGACCGGGAAAGAATCGGAAACGCCTCCATGGCGGTACAGTATTGCAAGACAGACGGCCTCTTTCATGAGCCGGCCCACCTCGTCGTGGACGGCGCCACGGTGTCCTATGGCGAGAAGACGGCCCTGCGGGACGTAACGTTTTGCGTGAGCGTGGGGACCAGGGTGGCCGTAATAGGCCCCAACGGCGCGGGCAAATCCACACTGTTCAAGGCGCTTGTGGGGCTGATCCCGCTGCGGGAAGGCAGCATATTGATTCACGGACTGCCGCCCGGCCATCACCTCGATTGCGTGGCCTATGTGCCGCAGCGCGAGGAGGTCGAGTGGAGTTTCCCGGTGACCGTGGCCGAGGTGGTCATGATGGGCCGATACGGGCGCCTGGGCTGGCTCAAGCGACCCGGCAAACAGGACCGGGCGGCCGTTGCGGGCTGTCTTGAAAAGCTCAACATCGCCGACCTGGCGGACCGGCCCATCGGGAGCCTTTCGGGCGGGCAGCAGCAGAGGGTCTTTTTAGCCCGCGCCCTGGTTCAGGAACCCCATATCGTGTTGATGGACGAACCGTTTACCGGCGTGGACATTTCCACCCAGGAGACCACGCTCGCCCTCTTCGAGCAACTGCGGCAACAGCAGGTGACGGTGCTGGTCTCGACCCACGACCTGAACCTCGCGGCAACACGCTTCGACGAGGTGCTCCTGCTCAACCGCCGCCTAGTGGCGGCCGGTCCCCCGGCGGAAACCCTCACCTCTCAAGTGCTTACCGAGGCGTTCGGCGGACAGGTTTTGTTTTTAAACGGCGCGGTGGTTGTCGACAAGGCCGCTCACAAGCCGGAGCAATACGAAGGATAAATCATGGTGGAGTGGCTGACGGACCCCCTGGCTTACGGCTTCATGCAGCGCGGCATCCTGGCGTCGCTCATGGTCGGCGTGCTGTGCTCGATAGTGGGCTGCTACGTCGTATTGCGTTCGATGGCCTTCATGGGCGACGCGATGGCGCACTCGATTCTGCCGGGCGTGGCCATCGCCTACCTGCTCAAGGGCAATCTCCTGTTCGGAGCGCTCGCGGCGTCGATCATCGTGGCGCTGGCCATCGGGTTTTTTTCCCGCCAGGGGACCGTGAAAGAGGATACGGCCATCGGCATTCTCTTCGCCGCGGCCCTGTCCCTCGGGATCGCCCTGATCAGCACGGTCAAGGCCTACGCCGTGGACCTCACGCACATATTGTTCGGCAGCGTTCTGGGAGTCACCGCCTTTGACCTCTGGCTGACATCCGGCATCGGGCTGGCGGTCCTGATAACGATCTTTCTTCTCTACAAGGAATTCCTCGTAATCTCGTTCGACCCGCTGCTTGCCGCCACCCTTCGGCTGCCCGTCGAGTTCCTGAGAACGCTCCTGCTGGTCCTTATCGCGCTGACAATCGTCGTGTCGATGCAAACGGTCGGGGTGGGGCTGGTTACGGCGATGCTCGTGACCCCGGGGGCCACCGCGCAACTTCTGAGCAAGCGGTTGTCCACCATGATGGCCATATCGGCGGCGATCGGCGCCTTATCGACGGTTGCGGGGCTCTACCTCAGCTTCTACGTCAATGTCGCCTCGGGCGCGGCGGTGGTGCTGATCGCCACGCTGATATTCGTGCTGGTTTTTCTCTTCGCGCCAAATAAGGGGATAGTCCGGCGTTGGATTGCGGGACGAAGGTGATCCGGCCATGTCGGCGGACCGGGAAGCAGGAGCGCCAAGTGCACAGTTACATAATTACAGTGACGTATCGAATGCATGGGCCTGACGAAAAGGAACGGGCTACACTGTCGTCATTCCCGCGGCGTCTCTGGGCGGGAATCCAGCGTTTTCGCAATGCGTTGGAGCAAAACGAGTTATCCCAAAGTTGCTGGATTCC
>JBAQYM010000262.1:0-20902 GCA_049300095.1 Syntrophobacteraceae bacterium | reverse complement strand
GTCTCCCGACCGCGCCACAACCCGGCGCCACAACGCGTGGCAGAAATGCCGAATCCCCTCGTTGCGGAGGAAGCCGGAAAGCCCGCCGGGCGCGCCTATTGTCCGTGCGGCTGAGAGTGCGGGTGAGAGTGCGGGGCGTCGTGCCCGCCCCCGTGGCCCCCTGTAGCCGTTCCGCCCGCAAGGACGCGGTACTGCTCGGGGGTCATACCGGGCAGGCGCTTGAGAAACGCGACGATCCCGAGCATTTCATCCCGGTTGTGCGTGGGGCCGAAAGCGGGCATTCCGGTCATCTTCAGGCCGTTTTCCACTATCCAGAACAACTCGTTGTCCTTCCACCTCTTCTGCGCGTGTCCCGAAAGAAGGTTCGCCGGCGCGGGATAGAGCCCGTGCGCAAGGCCCTCGGGGGGGACGCCCGGCGCGCCGTGGCAGACGCGGCACATTTCCGCGTAATGCGAAACGCCCGCGGTCGAAAGCTTGGGGTCGTCGAGGGGCGGGACCTTCACATTGGCGCTGTGCACGGTTATGGACCTGTCGCGGGCGATTGCGATAATCTCGTGGGTGATGTCCCAGTGCGGTTCGAGCGCGGACATATTGTAAAGCCCGCTCCAAAGCGCCCCGGCCGCCGCGATGACAACGGCCGCCAGGAATAGAAATATCTTCATAATTGTGCTCCAGGTTTTAAGGATATGAACCGACGCCGCGCCGTTCCCGCCCGGATGCGCCGCGGTATTGCCGCCCTGCCGGTCCGCCCGGCTGGACAATTGGTAATCACGATCCCAATCATGCGCCATAAAAGGTGAGCGTTCGCCGCGGAGACGCAGAAGGCGCGGAGATAAAGAACAAGGCGAGATATCGGATATCAGGCGTCAAGTCAGAAGACTGAGGCCGATACCCGATAAACGATCCTTCATCCGCGTGTCTTCTCCGCGTCCTCTGCGTCTTCGCGGTGAGCGCGCACCATAAAAGAAAGCCAGGAGGAGGGGTCCTGGCTTCCGAGTGGGGGACTCAGAGGATTTTAGGGGGATATTGGCGGCGAGACAACTGCACGCTAATTTAGCGAATCATTTTGGAATTTCAAATCAGGCGTTGCGGGTAATTTGGTGGGAGATTCACAGTATTTGACCGGGCATCGCGGTAGGGTCCGAACGAAAAAAGGCGGGAAGCATGCCGGGCGCAACCTCCGCCCACCCGGCAAATCTCCCGCCTTTCAAGACCGAAAAAGCATTAGCGGAAATGGATCTTCCTACTTCCCGCCGAGCTTTTTTACTTCCTGTTCGTCGATGATGAACCCGTGCTCGGGTCCCGGAAAAATCCCCTGCTCCACCTCTTCCCGGTACTTGACCAGGGCCTCGATGATGGTGTCCTGAAGCTTTGCGTACTTCTTTACGAAACGGGGGGTGAAGCGGTCAAAAAGGCCGAGCACGTCATGGATGACGAGCACCTGCCCGTCGCAGGCCGGACCCGCTCCGATGCCGATGGTGGGTACGGGGCAGGCCTCGGTTATCATCTCGGCTATCGGGGATGGGACCGCTTCGAGGACGATGCTGAAGCACCCCGCATCGGCGAGCGCCACGGCGTCGTCAATGAGCACCTTGGCCGCTTCGGCGGTCTTGCCCTGCACCTTGAACCCGCCGAACTGCGCGGCGCTCTGCGGGGTAAGCCCCAAGTGGCCCTGGACCGGGATTCCGGCCTCGACCATCGCCCGCACCTGCGCGACGACCCTGGCCCCGCCCTCGAGCTTTACGGCGTTCGCCCTGCCCTCCTTCATGAACCGGCCGGCGTTGACGAGGGCCTGTTCCACGCTCGCCTGGTAGGACATGAACGGCATGTCACCGATGATCAGCGCCCGCTTGGCGCCCCGGCTCACGGCCAGCGTGTGGTGGAGCATCTCCGTCATCCCCACCGAAAGCGTGTCTTCCTGTCCCAGCACGACCATGGCCAGCGAATCGCCGACCAGCAGCATATCGACTCCGCTCTTGTCCGCCCAGAACGCGGTCGGGTAGTCGTACGCGGTCAGCTCGGTAAGCTTTCTCTTTCCCTTCGCCGCCATGATTTCTGGAACCGTAACCCGTTTGCTCATCTCGCATCTCCTTTGTACTCGGGCGGCACGCGGCCTGCCCGGTCTGATTGAATCATCCGGAGGGTCCGGTCGAACAGCCTATACGGAGGACGGAGGACAGATGACAGAAAAATCCTCTGTTCTCCGTCATCTATTTTCCGTCTTCCGTCTTCCGTCTTCTGTCATCCGTCTTCCGTATAGGTGGCCGGATTATACCGTAAAACGGGCGCAGTGCAAGCGCTCAGGGCGCCTGGTCCACCGTATAATTTGCTTCGAGGGTCTTGACGAGCCGGGTGAGCGTCTGGTTCACCGGGGTCGGGATTCCGGCCTCTTGTCCGAACCGCACGATCGCGCCGTTGATCGCGTCGATTTCCGTCCTTTTCCGCTTGTCGACGTCCTGCCCCATCGAGGAGCGGTTGCGGGCCGTGGCCCTTGCCACCCCGATGACCCGCTCGACCATCTCCAACCCTATCGGGAAACCTTTGGCCCTGGCGACCAGGACGGCCTCTTCGACCGCCGAGGCGCAAAGCTCGGAAGCCTCCCGCATCTCGGCGATGAAACCGTTCCGAATCCCGGTAAGGCCGGTGATGGCGTTTATCCCGACGTTTACGATAAGTTTTTCCCAGATGAGCCGCTCGACGGAATCGCTCGGATCGGCCTTGAACCCCGCTTGCCGGAACACTTCGACTATGCGGTGGACGCGCTCGGTCGGCAGCCCGCCCGGCTCCCCCAGGTAGGTCGGGCCGTTTCCGCCGTGGCGAATCGCGCCCGGTTCGAGCAGTGTCGCCCCCTGGGCGGTGCTGCCCGCGAGGACGGCGTCCTTGCCGACGATCCGGGCAATCTTTTCGAAGTTGCCGATGCCGTTTTGCAGCGTGAGAAAGATCGTCGACGGGAAG
This sequence comes from Syntrophobacteraceae bacterium, assembly GCA_049300095.1. Taxonomy (GTDB): domain Bacteria; phylum Desulfobacterota; class Syntrophobacteria; order Syntrophobacterales; family Syntrophobacteraceae; genus SbD1. The sequence goes on along the minus strand of JBAQYM010000262.1, from coordinate 17,947 downwards.
CGCAACCCGAGAATGCTGGATACGGCGACCTCGGTGTCATAGGTTTTTACCACCACCAGGACCACGTCGGGGTTACGCGGAAGGTGATCGAGGTCGCAAAAGGTGTCGAGCCTGAAGTTTTCGACCGTGCCGTCGAGTTCTTCGATCGACAGGCCCTTTTCGCGAATTGCCTCCATGTGCTCGCGGTTGGTGCTGAAGAGCCGGACCGAGGCCTCCGTTCTCGAGAGCCGCGCCCCAAGCAGGCTGCCTATCGCTCCCGCCCCAAGGATTAAAATGTTCATCTGTGTCCCTCCCTATTTGATGCAGGCTTCAGGTGAGGGCGGTCCCGTCCGGCGGGATCGCATCCGCCCATGTAGGCGGGAAACCCTCAAACCGCTGGAAGGGGACATGCCCTCTCCCGCGGACGCCGGATTTCCCGCGACCAAACATATCTGTTAATCGAGGGGAGATGAATCAGAAAAAGGAGACGAACAGCACAAATGTGGCGCCGATGGTAACCAGCACGGAGCTCATCAGGAACATGTCGGGCAAAATGGAAAACTCCGTCTCCCCCTGGTTAATATGCTTGCGGATATAGAAAAAGCGCCACCCGGCGAGCACAACTATTGCCGCCCCGAGCGCGAAAGTCGTAACCCCTATGAAGCGCGTCCCGTGCAGGTGCCGGACTATATCGGGACGGCTCGCAAATATATTCATCTCGCGAATCAGGATGTCGAACCGCTCGATCACGAAACCGAATGCTATCAGGGCAATGCCGGTCCGGCACCAGGAAAGAAACGTGCGTTCGTTTGCCATGTGGTTCCGCTGCCAGGCAAAGAATGTCCTCTTGTCGGTCAGGTCGCAAAAGATTTCGCATTCGCCGGGCCGGGCCTTCTCTTCCGTTGTATCGAAAACATGCCGGGTCAGCATGTATCTCTTCGCACCCGAACAGCAGCTCCCGATTGATTCCTTCATTTTACGAAATTTTTCAAGAAACATTTCCGGGGCCTCTCGTCAAAAATGAATGATCTACCGCCGAACAAGTCGGTATCGGCCCCATTAATGTAATAATTCCGCATCCGGTATTCACCGCGGAACGTAAGCCGGGAACCTATCGCAGTTTCAGGGTCGCGAGCGATATGAGCGCCAGGAGGCCGGCCACGATCCACAGCCGGATCACGACCTTTGTCTCCGCGATGCCCTTGTGCTGAAGATTGTGGTGGAGCGGAGCGCGGTAAAAGATCCGTCGCCCGATCCACTTGACGCCGATCTTGTCCTGGACCTGGCTGGTGAGGGCCTCGGCAATGAAGAGGCCCCCCAGGAGCGGGAAGAGCATCTCCTGCTTGAGCAGCACCGAGATCACGGCCATCGTGCCGCCGATTGCAAGCGAGCCGGTATCGCCCATGAATATCTGGGCGGGATAGGCGTTGTACCAGAGAAATCCTAGCCCCGCCCCGACGAAGGCCGCCCCGAAAATGGTCATCTCACCCGCCCCGCGCAGGTACGGGTAATAAAGGTAGGTCGAATATATCCGGTTCCCCTCGACGTAGGCGAAAATGCCGAGGACGGCCACCACGAAAATCGAGGGCGTTATGGCGAGCCCGTCCAGGCCGTCGGTGATGTTTACCGCGTTCGAGACGAATATCACGAACACAAAGATGAAAATCCCGTAGAGGTACGGTCCGATGTCCACCAGGGGGTATTTATAAAACGGGATGTAGAGCTTCGTGGCGAGCCCGCTTCCCAGGGGGGCGAACGGTCCCACCCACATCCAGGCGAAGACGAGGGCGAACAGGCCCTGGAGGGCCAGTTTCACCCGCTCGGAGAGGCCCCTGTCCCCGCTTTTCATCCTCACCTTCAAGATGTCGTCCCACAGGCCGAGAAGGCCGAACCAGAGCATCCCGGCGAGCGACCAGAGCAGATACGGGCTGTGCCAGTTGCCCCACAGCGCCATCGAAACGAGCACCGCCCCGATTATGAGCACCCCGCCCATCGTGGGCGTGCCCCTTTTGTCGAAGGCCGAGTGGACGCCCGTCTCCCGCACCTGGTCGAGAAAGCAGTGGCGGTGCACGAAAAGGATGAAATGGCGGCTGAAAATAAAGATGAAGATGACCGCGGTCAGGGCGGCCATTATCGCCCGGAAGCTGATGTAGTTCACCAGCCGGCAAAACGAGAAAATGTCGGAGAGCGGAAAGAGATAATTGCAGATTTCGTATATCATTTCGATTTCCTGGCGGCCTGCTCGGGAAGCCGGCCCGAAGCCCGGCCCGAAGCCGCTCCCGCGGCCGTGCCGAAGGGCCGGCGCTCGGCCCCGTTCTTTGCGGCGCAACGGTCCTGGAGCACCGAGAAAGTTTCCTTGATCGCGAAGTGCGGTTTAAAATCGGTCGATGTAAGAATAAACGAGGACATCGCGGCCAGCAGCTCCGGGGAAGGTTCGACCGCGCCGCGGTCGATCATGCGCTCGAGCCCGCGCAGGGCGGCGTCCCGAACCTGCCAGTAATGCGATTCGTTCATGGCGAGAAGGGCGTCCACGGCCCCGCCCTCGGTCCCGATCTCGCCGAGCGCCTTAGCCGCCTCGATCACCACGTCGAAGCACGGATCGGCTATGCGCGCGAGAAGCGCGTCGAGCCACTCCCGGCTCCCCTCGATAAAGGGGCCGAAATGGGCCACGGTCCGGCAGGCCTGCGCCCGCACCTCGAAATACGTGTCTTCGAGCGCGTCGAAAAGCCGGCGTTCCACCTGCGAGTCGAAATGGTCGAGCACCTGGAGGGCCTGAACGATATTTCGGCGAATGAACCCCACCTGCTCGTAATCGCCCCCGAAAAATCTCTTTACGCGGTTTACCGGGGTGCGGTCCGAGAGCATTTCGAGAAGGGTCGGAATCTTTTCCCTGTACCGGGTCAACCCGATGAGTTTGACCCCGAGATTGCGGTCCTCCCATCCCTTGTGGCTGAGAAGCCCCGCCGCCCGGTGCCGGTAGTATTCGAGATCGTCGGGATCGCCCACCACGGAAAGCGGTTCGAATTCGCGACCAGATCGGCCGTAAGCGGCGCTGAGGAGCTGGAGCAGCCGGTTGTTGCTCGTAAGGTCCTTAAAGGGCACGGACTGGTAGGAGTCGCTCTCCGCAAAACGGCCCTCCCCGCGCACTTCACTCAGGATGCGCTCGATTGTCTGCCGCTTGAGAAAATGCCTGCCGCTCTCGGACATGGCGCGGAGCCGCGCGGGACTGTCGAGCAGGGCGATTATCTTTTCGGCCAGCACCCAGCCGTCGAGCTTTTCCAGGATCTGCCCTTCCTCCATGATCGTGTCTTCGTAGAGGACCTCGGCCGCCCCGGCGGTCTTCATCGCGCGGGCGTTCATCACCTGGTGGTCGCCGGGAAGGTTCGCCTTCGGGATGAGCAGGGCGGGCTTCCCGACCCGCGAGATTTCGTTGAGGCTCCCGGCGCCGCTCCTGCACACGATCAGCGAGCTTACCGAATATATCTCGGCGATGTTGTGGAAATAGTCCTGCCGATAATAGAAGTCGTCCAGCAACTCCTTTTGGTCGGGGGAAAGCGTCCTTTCGAGGCGCGACTCGGTATCCGCGGGGGCGTCGTAGTCCGCCGAGGCGGCAAGCCCCATGCCGTGGATGATGAAGAGCCGCTCCCTGTGAGGGAAGAGATGGGGCAGCGCGTCGACGATGGCCCGGTTTATGGCGCGCGCGCCCTGGGAGCCGCCGAAGACGAACACGACGTCCCTGCCGGGCGGAATGGCGAAGGAGAGCTTTTCGCGCGCCTCGTCGGGCGGGATCGCGACGATCGAGTGGCGAATCGGATACCCGACGACGACGCCGTTTTTCGGGAAAAAAGACAGGGTCTGGGGGAACGTGAGAAGCACCCGGTCCACCCACCTCCCCATGAGGGCGTTCAACTGGCCGGGGATGCTGTTCTGTTCGTGCAGGAAGATGCCGACGGGCGCGATCCCCAATTTCTTCAAAATGAGCGCGGCCGCGATCACCGGGGCGCTCACGTAGCCTCCCGTCGCGATCACCCACCGGGGGGCGAAAACCGCAAGCATCACGAGGGACTCGGCCACGCCGATGCTCAGCTTTACAAGAAAGCGCAAGAGGCGAAAGGATATCCGGAAGCCCGGAAACCCTTCCGAGGAAACGAAACGGAGCCGGTAGCCGGCCCTTCTCACGATCACGCTCTCCGCCCTGTTCCTCACGCCGATGTAGAGGAACACGGCCCCCGGCTCGCGCGCCTTGATCCCTTCGGCTATCGCCAGGGCGGGGTTAACGTGGCCCCCCGTCCCCCCTCCCGAGAGCAGCACGCGCGGCGGACCGCCGTCAAGCCTTCTCCAGCGCCTCGCCGCCACCACCGCGGCAAGGAAGACCAGGAGCATTATTCCGGAAATTATGAACGCAATCCGCACGTCTTTATTCTCTTCGATTACAGTATCATGTGATCCAGCTTGTGGGAGCGGCTTCCAGCAGTTCCGACCCGTGGGAGCGGCTTCCAGCCGCGATGCGCCTCAAGCAAACCGAATTGGGCCTATCCGGGCCGAACCGGCCAATTCCGTCTCAGTGTAATGATTTTGGGCGAAAATATCCACAAAATCTCAAGGCAAACCTGCCGCGAGCACCCGCCGGATTTCATCCCAGCCGACCGCGCCGGCCCTTAGCAACCGGGGCGGGAAAACGGCAACGTCTACTATAGTTGACGGAAAACCGCCAGCCAAATTCCCCGCGTCGATGAACCCGTCCGCCCGGGCGAGCACGTCCGGGTGGATCTCTTCGGGACGGCTCGGCGGGGGCTCGCCCGACCGGTTCGCGCTGGTCGAGACCAGGAGCCCCCCGCAGCCTTCCGCGAGCAGGACGGCGACCGGGTGAGAAGAGACTCGGATGGCGACCTTTCCCGTCCCGGCGTGCAACGCGGAGGGCAGTGAGGACGAGGCCGGAAGGACCAGCGTCAGCGGGCCGGGCCAGAACGCCCCGGCAAGCTTTTCGGCGGCCTCGGGCCAGCCCGATACGGCATTGAGGACCGCTTCTTTTCCGGAGCCGATCAGGGGAAGCGGCTTTCCCGCCTCGCGCCCCTTGACGGAGAAGACCCTGTCGAGCGCCTCGCCCATCAGCGGGACCGCCCCGAGGGCGTAGAAGGTCTCGGTCGGATAGATGACAACCCCTCCGCGCGCGAGAAGCGAGGCCGCCTCGGCGAGGACTTCGCGCGGCGTCTTGTCCGGTCCTGATTTCCAGATTCTTGGTTTTGGGTCCACGGACAGCCCTTCCTTACCGATGCCCCTTTGCCGCCAAATCATTTTCATGGCCGCGCCCCGGCATGCAAACGATAATTTATGCTTATTTTCCCACAAGATAGGGCTATTTTTCCAGCGGTGTCCGGCTAGGAACTTGCGTGCGCTGGTGGCCCTGCCCTGAAAGGGCTTCATATTCCAGCCCAGGGTCAGTCTCGCGTTTCGCGGGACGCCACCCTGGGAACGGAAGGCTACAAGATTCATACCCTGAAGGGGTTACATACCGGCAAAGACGCGGGATTTGCGCGAGCAATCGCCGTCATGTCCCGCCTTTATGTAGCCCCTTCAGGGCATCATCACCGGGGGGGGGGCGCATCACCCAGGGTGGCGTCCCGCGAAGCGCGAGACTGACCCTGGGCTGAGTTATTTAGCCCCGTTGGGGCACAAAAGCATGTCACTTGGAAAAACCTAACCGGACAATGATGCTACTTTGCAGGAAACTCGTTATCAGGCGCGGCCTGATCCAATAAAATATTCTGGCTGTGTAATGAAGGATGACCGGACGGTTATTTGGGGGGCTGACTTTTCCTCGCGGCGGGACCCGCCCCCGCGCCGCCGGCGCGGGGGCGAAAACTGCTCAGCTATATTTCCGCATCCGACTTTATCTTGGCGAAGCGTTTGCTCTTTCGCACGATCTTCGCCTCGGCCTCTTCGGTCTCTTCGACGGTCAGGTGGATCTTGCCGCATTCGGGGCAAGCGTAATTCACGTTGTCCCCGAATGAGCGCGCCTTGATGTCGTCCACCGTCATGTGGCCGATGTAGCCGCACTTGGTGTCCACGCGCTCCGCGCGAACCTTTGGCCTTTTATCTGTTTTCCTCGTCGTACTCATTTTCGTAAACTGCTCCCGGCAACCTGGTTTCCGTCGACATCCAGAACCGCAACCTCGAACATCCCACCACCGTCCAGGTGGTGCGTGGCGCAGGAAATTCAGGGATCGTAGGCGCGGACCGCCATCTCCACCCGATTGAGCAACTCCTCGTTCACTTCACCGTTTCTTATAAGATCACGGGCAGCCCGGTTGACGCTCATGTTGATCGGCGCAAGATTATGGGTTGTTCCTACTATCAGGTTGGCCCTCGTGATGCAACCGTTTTCGTCGGTGGAATAGTCGTGTATCAGTGTTCCGCGCGGGGCCTCGACGCACCCGACACCGCGGCCGGCCCGGGGAATGACGTCGTTTCGAACGAGCGGATCGATTATCTCGGGGTTATCGAGAATCTCGGAGACCCGCTCGCAGGCGTGGACCAGTTCGATCAGGCGCGCCCAGTGGTAGAGCATCGTGGATTGCGCCGGCCGCCCGAACAGCGAGCGGAACTCTCTCAGCTCGGCCCGCGCCAGCGGTGTCCTGATCGTGTCGGCCACGTTGATTCGCGCCAGGCTGTTGGTCCTGTATATGCCGCGCGGATCGTCCAGGGCCATCGAAAATCCGTCGCCCCAACCGCGTGCGTAGGGAAATTTCGCATACGACCACGGCTCGACGTGTTCTCCAATGAAATCGGTATACTCGCGGCTCGAAAACTCCTGCGAGGAACCATCGGGCCGCATCAGGCGCAGGATGCCGTCCGTCAGGCTCAGAGCGCCGTCATCCGGGTGCACCGTGCCGAGAAAACCGGTGGTGATATCGCCAAGCTCCATCGTCTCGGGATCGAGCTTCGAGAATATCCGGGTTTTCGCAAAATCGAGCGCGAATTTTGCGAATTCGAGCTGCTCGCGGGCGCCCAGGCGCATCTCGTCGCGTTCGCGCGCGGTCATCGGCTTGGAAAAACCGCCCGGCACGATCGCTTCGGGGTGGATCGCGCGGCCGGCGAACTTTTCCAGCATCATCTGCCCGCGATAGCGCATGCGGATTATCTTCTCGGCCAGTTCGGGCGCCTGGCGCGCAATGCCCATGATATTTCTGAGCGAGGGCTGTCCGGGTTCGACAAGAAAATCGGGTCCGGCCAGAAAGAAGAAATGGAGCACCTTGTCGCTGATGTGGGCCAGCACCTGGGTCAGCTCGCGCAGGAGCGTGCCGGCAAGGGGCGGCTCGGCCCCGAAGCAGCCGTCAACGGCCTTGTTCGAGGCCAGATGGTGCTGCCAGGGGCATATCCCGCAGATGCGGGTGACGATCCCCGGCACTTCCTCGGCGGGACGGCCCTCGATGAACTTTTCGAACCCGCGCATGGCCATGATGTGCACGCGCGCCTCGGCGACGTCACCGTTCTCGTCCAGCCTGATCCCGATCCGTGCATGCCCTTCGATGCGGGTCACGGGCTGGATGACTATTTCCCTGCCGGCAGGTTTGCTTTGCGAAGCCTCCGCGGCGTTATCGTTCATGGTTTCCTCTCAGTATTCCGCCAAGACCGTGTACCGCGCGGTCCAGTGTAATCCAACGTAACCCAACCTACATTCTCACTGCTGTCGTGGCGTGGTCGGGAGGGGCTGTTGCCCAAATACATATGCAACCTCGCGACAATTGGGCTGGACGTGGGTCCCCCTCCCTTCGATGGGAGGGGTTAGGGGAGGGTGTCGAATTTTCAAGTACTTACAACCCCCTCCCCCAACCCCTCCCGCCAAGGGAGGGGAGACCCCTATCGACGTTTGGCACGGTTTCTCCGCTGTTGTGGACTTGGGCAACAGCCCCGGGAGACCGTGCCACAACATGTATGTTCCGTTAACCGCTCGTTGCTCACCGTTAACCGCTCACTGCCGCGCCGGCTTCGGCGCCGGGCGCCGCAGCCTGCGGTGGGCCCCCGCAAAACGCAGCACCGAGAGCCGGTCGGGCAGGTTCCGGACGTCGATCCCGTTGCTTGCGAGCGCGTTCAGGATATCGAGGAGCTGGTTTCCGCCACGCTTGAGCGGCCCGAAGCATCCCCGGCACGGAACGCGCGCCTCGATGCACCGGGGGCTCGCGGCGCCGTTTCCGGCGCACCCGGCAAGCGTTACGGGACCGAGGCACAGAAAGCCCTGCTCGAGAAGGCAGCGCATCTCGGACAAGGGCTTGTCAGGCTGAAAGCGGGCATTTCGGATGCAGCGCCGAATTCTTTGCACCGAGCCCTTGCCCTCGCGTTTGGTCGGGCAGGAGTCGCAAACGCTCTTAACGGGCAGGGCGGGGATTTTACCTTTGATCAGCGATGCGAGCGCCGCCGCTATGTTGTCCGGGTGCGGAGGACAGCCCGGGAGCCAGGCGTCCACCTCGATTTTTTCGTCCAGCGCGAAGGTGCGTTCGAGAAACGGAGGGACCACCTCGACGGGGTTGGGGGCGGCATCCGTAGCCTCGGCGGTCCGGTAGTAGCGCCGGAAAAGGTCCCGGTCCTCGAAGAGATTGGCCAGGGCCGGAATTCCGCCGTAACACGCGCAGGTCCCGAAGGCGACGAGGATGCGGCATTTCTCGCGCATCGCCTCGGCCACCTTGAGCTGCTCCTCGTTTCTGATGCCTCCGCTGATGATCCCGATATCGGCGCTCGGGATCTCGATTGTTCCCGATCCCCCATCCAGGCCGAAATACTTGTGGTCCATGAGAATCGGCATATGGACGATTTCCAGGCGGTCAAGAAGCTTCAGGAAACCTTCCCCCGTATTGAGCAGGGCCATCTCGCACCCCGAACAACTGCTCAACCACTCGGCCGCCAGTTTTACAGGCATTGTATCAACTCTCTTTTCGTGTACATCCCAGCGTCTTCACGATAGGGAGAAGGGCCTATTTCCCTCAATTCCTCGGTTGCTTCGCGCACCACGCCCGCAAAGCGTTCCGACTCCGCGGCCGAGCACCACACCAGGCGAAAACGCTCCTGCTCGAGTCCCATCAGGGACAGCATCTCTTCGATTACCGACAATCTCGCCCTAGCCTTCTGATTACCATCCTGGTAATGACATTCGCCGAGATGTCAGCCCATCACCAGGACGCCGTCGGCGCCCAGTTGAAAGGCCTCCGTCACCAGGTTGGGGTGCACCATACCCGAGCACATCACGCGCACGATCCGAATGTTTGTCGGATACTGGATACGCGCGGTGCCGGCGAGGTCCGCCGCCGCATAGGAGCACCAGTTGCAGGTGAAGGCCAGAATCTTCGGTTCAAATTGAGGATACCAGACTGACAAATTCTATTCCTCCCAGTTCGGATGTCGGATGTCGGATGTCGGATGCTGGATGCTGGATGCTGGATGTCAGATATTGGATATTGGATGCTGGATGTTGGATATTGGATGATCGATCCGCCACCCGCGACGCCTCGGCCACGGGCATCCCGCATCCGCCATCCAACCTCCCATCGCCGTCATCCGACATCCACCATCCGACATCCGATATCCAACATCTGACATCCGACATCCGACACCCGACATCCGACATCCGTTTTCTACGCCAGCGCCAGCGCCGCCCGGACCTGGGCCGAGAGCTGGTTGTACGAGAAGCCGGTTACGCTTATGCCTTCCTTGGGGCATGTCGCCTGGCAGGCGCCGCACCCTTTGCACTTTGCGGCCCGGACGACGAGCCTTTGTTTGCCGGTCGAGCTTTCCGCGCCGCCCTCCGCCTGGTCACGCTCCAGGACAAGGGCCTCATACGGGCACACATTGAGGCACAGCGCGCAGCAGTCGCATCTTTGCTCGTCCACCCTGGCCTTTACCAGGTCCAGGTCGACCCACCTGCTCGACAGTACGGTAACCGCCCTCGCCACGGCCGCCTGCGCCTGCGAGATCGATTCCTCGATGGGCTTGGGGTAGTGCGCCAGCCCGGCAAGGAAAATGCCGTCGGTTATAAAATCGACGGGACGCAGCTTGACGTGAGCTTCCTGCAGGAACCCGTCCATATCGACCGGGAGCTTGTAGAGTTTGGCCAGTTCCCTGGTCTCCGGGTTCGGAACGACGGCCGTGGCCAGGATGACCACGTCGGCCGGGATGCTGAAGGGCTCGTGCAGGATGTGGTCCCAGACGATCACTTCGATTCTGTCCTCGCTTACGACCACGTTGGGCTTCTGGTGCACGTCGTAATTGATGAAAATAACGCCCAGCTCGCGCGCGCGCCGGTAGAGTTCCTCCCTCAATCCATACGTCCTGATATCGCGGTGGAGGATGAAGACCCTCCGGTCGGGGTTGCCTTCCTTGAGCGCGATGGCCGACTGGATCGAGTGGGTGCAGCAGACCCGCGAGCAGTAGTTGCGCTCCGGCTCGCGCGAGCCGACGCACTGGATGAAAACGAAATTGCGCCCGTTTAGAATCCGCTCGTCTCCCACCGCGTGGAGTTTATCGAATTCAAGCGAGATAAAGATGCTCTGGGACAGGCCGTAGTCGTACTCGGTGGGCTTGAAGGCCTGGCCGCCGGTTGCCAGGATAGCCACTCCGTGGTTTATCGAGATGTTTCCCGTCGGTTTCTGGATGACCGAGCGGAAGCTTCCGACGTAACCTTCGGCTTCGACGATCGCGGACTTGAGGTGGACGGAAATAAGGCTGTGTTCCCTGATCCGGCCGGCCAGCATCTCGATGTAGCTCGGGACGGGTTCGTTTTTCCAGGTCTTGAACAGGTGGCGCGCGTTTCCTCCGAGCTGGGCCGCCTTTTCGACCAGGTGCACGGGAAATCCCTGGTCGGCCAGGGCTAGAGACGCCACCATTCCCGAAAGTCCGCCGCCGATTACGAGCGCCTGGGGAGTGATCCGCACGGAAACGGGGGGCACGGGTTCGAGCAGCGCCGCCTTCGCAACGGCCATCCGGACCAGGTCCTTGGCCTTGGCGGTCGCCGCCTCGGGCTCTCCGGCATGGACCCATGCAAGCTGGTTGCGAATGTTTGCCATCTCGACCAGGCATTCGTTAAGGCCCGAGGCCCTGAGCGTTTCGCGAAAGAGCGGCTCGTGGGTGCGCGGCGTGCACGAGGCGATCACGACCCGGTTCAGCCTTTCCTCGTGTATCCTCGTGCGAATCAGCTCCTGCGAATCCTGCGAGCAGGCGAAAAGGCTCGTTTCGACAAAGGCGACGTGCGGAAGCGTCTCGGCATACCGGGCAACCTCCCTTACCCTGACCACCTCCGCTATATTGGACCCGCAGTTGCACACGAAAACGCCTATGCGGGGCGTTTCACCGCTGACATTGCGCTCGGGTGGAAACTGCTTCTGGTGCGAGAGGCTGTAGCGCACGTCCGAGAGGCGGACCGACGAGGCGGTCGCCGCGGCCGACGCTTCGATGACCGAAAGCGGGATGTCCTTGGGGCCGGTGAAGGCGCCGCACGCGAAAATCCCCGGCCGCGAGGTGCTCACCGGCGAATAACACGAGGTCGCGGCAAACCCTTCCGGGGTGAGGTCGATCCCGGTGCGCTCGGCCAAAAGCATCGCCTCGGGGGAAATTTCCATTCCGACCGAGAGGACCACCAGCTCGAATTCCTCGGTCATCTGCTTGCCGTTTTCCGTTATGTAGCGCAAGCAGACCTCACCCGGCACATCACCCGGCTCGACCGCATGGATGCGGCACCGGTGAAAACCGATCCCCTTCTGCTTCGCCCTGTCGTAGAACCGCTCGAAATCCTTGCCGTGCGTGCGGATGTCGAGGTGAAATATGGACACCCGCAGCTCCTTGTCGTGGTCCGAGGCGATCATTGCCTGCTTGATGGCGTACATGCAGCAGACGGAAGAGCAGTAATTCTTGGTGATCTGGTTGTAGTCCCGGCTCCCGATGCACTGGAGAAAGGCCATTTTCCTGACGGGTTTTCCGTCGGAGGGCCGGATCACGTTCCCGCTGGTGGGGCCCGAGACCGCGAGGTAGCGCTCCATCTCCATCGCGGTGATGACGTTTTTGAATCGCTTGTAGCCCCACGAGCTCAGGCCCGAGGGGTCAAAAGCGCGGTAGCCCGGCGCGAGGATGATCGACCCGACGTTTACGGTAAGCTCGGTTTGCGCGTCGTCGAACCGGATGGCCCCGCAGGGACAGATCTTTTCGCATTCGGAACACCTGCCGCCCCGCATCCTGATGCAGTGGCGCGGGTCGATCTGGTATTTCAGGGGGACCGCCTGGGGGTATTTTACGCCGATGGCCTTGCGCGAGTTGATATTCTGATTGAATTCGTCATTTACCTGCCGGGGGCACTTGTCCGAGCACTTGCCGCAGGCGATGCATTTCTCGATGTCCACGTAACGGGGGTGCCGGCGCAAAGAGACCGTAAAATTGCCCAGGTCTCCCTCGACCTTCTCGAGTTCCGTCATCGTCATCAGTTCGATGTTCAAGTGCCGACCGCACTCGACCAGCTTGGGCGACAGAATTCACATCGCGCAGTCGTTTGTCGGAAACGTCTTGTCAACCTGGGACATCGCGCCGCCGATGGCGCCGGTGCGCTCCACGAGATAGACGTAATAGCCGCTGTTTGCGAGATCGAGCGCGGCCTGGATGCCAGCTATCCCGCCTCCCACGACCATTACTCCGCCGACTTTTTCCTCGAAATCAATCATTTACAAACTCCAAGAACGCCTTGATTCACCGCCGCGTGCGCAGAGAACGCGGAGAAAGACTTGAGAAAAGCAAACAAAATTAACTTCTGACTGCTCCTTTTCGGCTTTCTTCAAAGATCTCGCGCAACGGTTTTGCTCAAAGGTTTTGCTCAAAGTCTTTCTCCGCACCCTCCGCGATCTCGGCGGTGAATCACGGCCTGCTTCCCCGTGTGCCGGGCAGCACGAGCGAGTCGGCCACCAGCTCCCAGATGTATTTTACATCCACCTTGAGGTCGTACTCCTTGCGGAGGCTTTTCATAATCTGGTCCCGGCAGTTGTGGCAGGCCGTGACCACGAGGCTCGCGCCGGAATTCTGGACCTGGCGCGCCTTGAACCGCCCGTAGTATACGCGCTCCTCCTTGAACGGCATCGCCCAGGCCCCGCCGCCCGCCCCGCAGCAGTAGTCCTCGGCGCGGTTGGGGTAGAGTTCGACGAAATTGGGCGCGCATTTCCTGATGATTGCGCGCGGTTCCTCGAAATAGCCATGGCCGAACGCCTTGAGCGACTTGCGCCCGTAGTTGCAGGGATCGGTGTACGTGGTGATCCTGCGGTGGCGCGAGGGGTCGATCTTTATGCGGCCTTCGTTTATATAGCCGGTAAGAAGTTCGAATATGCTCGTGACCTCGAAGTTCTTCAGCTCTTCCTTAAACCAGCGGTTCAACCCGTACCGGGTTGCATAGTAGGAATGCCCTCAGTCGGGCAGAAGAAGCGTCTTGCATTCAAGCCTGTACATGTTCTCGATGATGCGCCCGACCATCGTGCGCAGCGAATCCTCATCCCCGGTAAAGAACCCCCAGTTTACCCCCTCCCAGTTTTGCGAGGGGATGGTCCAGGATTCCCCGGCGGCATGGAAAATCCTCCACCAGTATTTCATGTCGTCGGGCTCGGCGAAAGGCTCCTTGGAATTCACGCACATGAGGACGTTGGCGCCCTTCACGTCGATTGGCGAGCGGAAGCCCGCAAAACCCTCCTCGACCATCTCCGAGGACATCTCGTCGACCAGCGCGACGAAGTCCTCCTTCGGAATTCCGAGATTGTTTCCCTTGTCCAGGCACATCAACACGCCTTTGTGCAACGGCCCGGGCACCTTGGCCCTCTCGCGAAGCCCCCTCACGCGACTTATGAGCGAGACGATTTCGACGTTGAGCGGGCAGGCCCTCTCGCATTTCCCGCACAATGTGCATTTCCAGGGCCACTGCGATGCCAGGAGGTCCTCTTCGAGCCCCAGCACCGCCATGCGCACGACTTTGCGCGGATCGAGCCCATCCACCCCCGAAATGGGGCAGGCGCTCGCGCAGCTTCCGCACGTCATGCACACCTCACCCCAGGTGGGGTCGGCCATGAGCCTTCCCGACGGCGGCTCGATGCGGCGCACGTTTTCTTCGAGAAGCCCCATCTCGCGGCTCATGAGAGGGGCCCCCGGAACGTGCTTGAGCTTGAGGGTCGAGCGGTCTATGCCGAATTCCTGGCAGATTTTCGTAAAGTCGGATTCGGTAAGCAGGTAGCGCTTCCCGGACATGCTCCGCGCCGGAAGCCTGCCGCTGCGGATCCAGTTGCGGATCGTGTTCCTGTGGACCCCGAGCTGGTCCGCGAGCTGACCGATGCGGATGACAATCATCGCGTCTCCTCGATTTCTCTGAGCAGCCATTCGCAGGCCGCGGGGACGGCGGCCCTGACCGGGTCGGAAAGGCCCTGTTCGATCTCGTCCGGGATTTTGCCGACCTGGACGGCGAGCACCCTCACCTTGACGCCCGCCCCCTCCTGTAACTCGCGCAGGAGGTTCACCGAAGGGAACTGGTGAAGAGAAAAATCGTTGACCTTGATGGAGGGGATCTCATCCACGTCCAGCTCGAATATCTCGCCCGGCCGGCGGGGGGAATTGAAAACCGAATCGACGATAATAATGAGCTTGGGCCTCTCGGACATGAGCACCAGGTCGAAGAGCAACTCCCGGATGCTCGTTCCGACATCGAGGGCGGCGACATGGGGGGGGAGTTTGAAGTTTTCGAGCAGATGGTCCACCACCGCCGGCCCGAAACCGTCATCTCCGACGAGAATGTTGCCGCACCCGAATATGAGGACGGGCTTTGTGAAAAGGTCGTTAATGGTGCTCATCCGGTATTTTCTCGATTAAAAGAACGCCCAAACCGGGCACGGCCGCCGTGCCGGGCCTTTGGGTCCGCTCTGAAAGGAAACGGAGCTTGTGCACAAGATGATTTCCGCCAATGGAAATGCCCGCCGCCGCCGGCTCCGGGAAAGGCCCAGCACCTTATTTCGGCAGAATTGTGCACAATGTGCATTTGCTAACATGTATTCTGCAAACGCCCAAGAGTCAATCTTTTTCTTCTCCCGGCCACTTGAATGTGAAATATTCCCCGATTTCAATACCGTGCGGAACAGCCTGAAAAAAGGCGTTTCCCGCCGCGCTTTTTTACAATGGAAAATGATCTTCTCGAATTGCTTTTCTGTGCAAGTTGCACCACTAAGGCACAAATGTGAAAATCGGCGGGACAAGTCGCCGCCTTCCGCGCCCGCCCCTTCCCGCCTCAAACATGAACGGCCTGCGCCCGGAGGTATTCCCAAAGCTCTTATCGATACTTATCCTTTGGTGGACAACAGCTTGATGGAGGCGGATATGATACGCAAACTTGCGCTCGCCCTGGTTATGCTCGCCGGAATTTACGGATGCTCCACCCCTTCGATCCTTTTCAATACGGAACATCCTGGGTTGGCCTCCGTGGCGGGAGGAGAATTACAGCTTCTATTCGCAAATCCCGAGTACTCGGACATGAACGACAAGTTGGTAAGAGACGACTTCATGCAGAAGGAAATATTCGGGAAAAAGAACGGGTATCCTTCTGTGACCGGCGGCATCGGGATGATGCAGGTCTGGAGATTTTAAGCGGGTCCCGCGATCCCGCGCGAAGAACGCGTTTCGTCCCGCTCGAACGCGCCGGCGCAAACCCAGCCCAATTGGACCCGATTCCAGCGCGGGGGCGACAAGAACCGCCCGGATGAGCGGCAAGGTTCCCCGTGCCCTTTCCAACCGGTTCCACGCTCGGATTGGCCCCGAGTCGACGATCGACCCGGCTCCCCGAAGATAATCGGCATCGATTTCGCGAAACTCGCCCATAAGCACGTTCTGCTATCCTTCGATAATCATGCTCCGTTGATTTACAACCTGCCGTAATTAAATTGGACGGTAGCAGTACTCGTCTGCTTTGCCGGGTTCCGGAGAGCGGACTATATATATAGCACAGAGGTGATTTGCCATGAGCTTCGAACAAATTAGAGATGCGGTAATGAGCTTGGATGAGAGCGACCGGAAGCGCTTCATCGTCGAAGTGGCGCCGGAGATTTGGCGCGGCGCCTGCCGGGACGACGCCTGCGCCATGAAGCTAAAAGAGCTGGTCGATGCCGATATCGCCCGGCCGTATGAAGATATGCATCTGTGGGGGATCTGAGCAGGCGGGTCCGTTTGGTTGCGGTTTATCAAAAGAGGAATGAGTCTGCCGGAAATCATCAAAGAAAAAGGGCGGGTATAAACCCCGCCCATCTTTTTCAACACGCAACTCGATAACCCGTCACGAACCCGTCACGGGTCCTGCCGGTATCCCGCGGCCTGCACAACCCGTAACCCGCAACTCGCGACTCGCAACCCGCAACAGCGGATCTCAGGCCGCCTGGTTCTTGCCGAGGTACACGAAAATGTCCTGCACGGTGCGGATCTTTTCCGCGTCGTCGTCGGGAATTTCCATGTCGAAGGCCTCTTCGAGGGCCATTACGAGTTCCACCACGTCGAGCGAATCGGCGCCGAGGTCATCCACAATATTTGCCTGCGGGGTGACCATGTCCTTGTCGACCCCGAGCTGGTTGGCGATGATGTCGATGATTTTGGTTTCTTCCACGCTTCTGCTCATTCTCTACTCCTCCTTCTCATGTTGGTTTTTTAGTTCTCGCATTCGGTTCCAGCCGTATTTTTGACAAACCCGTAAAAAAGCACTTCAAGCACCCCGGGAAGTTCCTCGACAAGCGAGTAGGAACAATCGCGGGCGAGCCATTTCTGGATAACGCCGTGGGCAAACCCCATGGCGCCGTAGAAGACCGTCTGGAAATCAATGTCCTTGAGGATTCCCTGCTGGCTCCCTTCGTAGACCTTGCGCTTCAAATTGGGGAGGGCGCGCATGACCCTCCTGAAATAGTTGTAGGACGAGTTTTCGCCAAGGTCGAGCCGCTCCTGGACGATGAGCCGGTAGAGCCGCTGGTTGCGGTCGAAAAACTCGAAATAGACCTGAATATACTTGGAAATCATCGTGAGAACGTCGTCGTGCCCGTCGATCACCGCCCCGGCGAGTCTTTCGAGTTCATCGAGGCGCAACCGCACGAGTTCCTCGAACAGTTTTTCCTTGGTCTCGAAGTGGCGGTACACGGTCCCTTTCCCCACTCCGGCCCGTTCGGCGATCTCATCCGTGGTGGCCGAGTGAAATCCCTTCTGCGAAAAAACATCGAGGGCCGCATCGAGGATCCTCTCCTTGGTGGAAGGCTTGCCGTGGAGCCGCCCGGTCTCATCGGGCGCGGGTTCGGCGAGCACCCTTTCAAGGAGCGCCGGGTAGAAAAGCGAGGGCGAAATGCCGTGGCCGCGGGCAACTTCGCCGAGCGCCTCGATAAGCCCGGAAACCTGCGCCCGGTTGTGGCCGGTCGAGGTCTTGAGCGCGGCCTGGAGGCTCAGGAAGCAGCGGGCAAGCTCGTCCACGAGGACCTCGGGTGAAGCCGAGGCGATTTTCGAGCCCATCATGGACTCGATAACGCCGGCCTGGTCCGCGACGTTGGCGAGCTTTTTCAAAATGGCGTGAGCCGCTTGCTGTTCCTGCGATTTTTGCACCCGTTGCACTCCTCGATGTCCCGATACGGACTGGTCAGTCATAAAACATAGCGAAAACGTAATGTCAAGTCAGAAATCGGTTGCGGGTGGCGGGTTGCGGGTGGCGGGTGGCGCGGTACGGTTGCGAATCGCGGGTGACGCGGTACGGTTGCGAATCGCGGGTGGCGCGGTACGGTTGCGAATCGCGGGTGACGGGTGGCCGCTTGCCGAAGTGGGAAATCGTGCTGTTGCCAAACCGGGGAGTTGTTGTGAAATGTCTCTACTTCCGGCAGACCGGGCGGGGATCAACCCCGCCCCTACGGATTTGCGGCGGGCCTGACGCCATCCCGCAGACGTAGGGGCGGGGTTGATC
>JBAQYM010000261.1:0-55265 GCA_049300095.1 Syntrophobacteraceae bacterium | reverse complement strand
AAACCCGAGAAGATGAAGTAATCTGGTGGAGAGACGGGAGGAAGCGGCTCCCCCTCGTCGCTACGTTCGAAAAAAAACCGCGGTTGAACAGCGGGTGGTTTATGAGCCCGTTACGACACAGTCTCTTTCGCCGGAATGACGGTTTTGACGCCTTGCGCACAGTGGAAAATCAACGAATTCGCGTATCGTGACACCCGGGGGCGGGTATTTTGAATTGCTTCACCCCTCGATCCGCCCGTAGTTGTCATCGAAGCGGCAGATATCATCTTCGCCGAGATAGCTCCCCGTTTGAACTTCGATCAACTCCAGCGGGATCTTGCCGGGGTTTTCCAGGCGGTGGTTGGTGCCCCAAGGAATGTAGGTGCTCTGGTCCTCGTTCAGCAGGAACGCTTCGTTTCCCTTGACGATGCGGGCCGTGCCCTTCACGACGATCCAGTGTTCGGCGCGGTGATAGTGCATCTGGAGCGAAAGGGCCGCGCCGGGATTTACGGTTATCCGCTTGACCTTGAACCGGTTTCCCGTATCGATGTTCTCGAACGAGCCCCAGGGCCGGAAAGCCCTCAGGTGGGTGAGCGCCTCGTCGCGCAACTGGCCTTTCAGCTTGTTTACGATCAGTTTCACATCCTGCGACCTGTCGATCGATGAGACCAGGACCGCGTCCTTGGTTTCGACGATGATCAGGTTCTCGATCCCCAACGCGGCGACCAGCCTGTTCTCGGAGTGTATGTAGCAGTTGTGCGCGTCTTCGATCAGCACGTCCCCGGTGATCACGTTCCTGCACCCGTCTTTTTCGCAGACATCGTGCAGGGAGAGCCAGCTTCCCACATCGCTCCAACCGATATCGAGCGGGATCACGACGGCGTGGGAAGTCTTTTCCAGGACCGCGTAGTCGATGGAATTGCTCGGGCACGATGTGAACGATTTTTCATCCAGCCGAATAAAATCCAGGTCGCGCCTTGCCTGCTCGTAGGCCTCCCGGCATGCGTCGAGGATCTGCGGCGCATATTGTTCGAGCTCGCGCAGGAAGACGGAGGGCTTGAACATAAACATTCCGCTGTTCCAGAAAAACTCTTTCGAATCGACATAGGCGCGCGCCTTTTCCAGCTCGGGCTTCTCGGTGAACTCGCGGACCACAAAAACGGAGTTGTCCGACTCTTCGCCGCCGCGGGCGCACTCGCCTTTTCTTATGTAGCCGTACCCGGTCTCGGGCCGGTCCGGAACTATGCCGAAGGTGATGATCTTGCCGGAAAGGGCGAAATCCTTCCCCACCTGGACCGCCGATGCGAACAGTTCGGGGTCCTTGATCAGGTGGTCGGCGGGAACGACGAGCAGGATGGGATCGGCCCCTTCCTTGACGGCTTCGAGCGCGGCAACCGTGATGGCCGGACAGGTATTGCGGCCGGCGGGCTCCAGGATTATCGCGGTATGGTCCTTGTTGATCTCCTGCATCTGCGCCGCGATCAGGAAACGATGGCTGTCGTTGCAGACAACTATCGCGGGGGCCGTTTCGGGAATACGCTCGAAGCGTTTGAGGGTTTCCTGGAAGAGTGAACAGGTCCCGCCCGTCAAGGGCATGAGCTGCTTGGGAAAATGCTCCCTGGAAAGGGGCCAGAGCCGGGACCCGACTCCTCCGGACAGCACTACGGGTATTATCATGGCGACCTCGAATGCCGGGGCCGGGCCGGTAAGGATTACGGGCAGGCCCCGCGGATGTGGAAATCCAATAATTTAGAACATTTTTTAGGGTGTTCGCTGTTTATAAAATAAGCGGGCGGGACTATCAAGCGGAATAGGGAGATAAGGCGGCTTGATTAATCATGAGTTAACCCCCCGGCTCTGCCGGGCCGACAATATCAAAGGGTGACCCGGCAATGACTCCCTGACATCAAACCTCGTCACCGTCCGCGGATGATCCCGGGCATCATGGCCAGGTATAAACGGGCTATTGCCCAAGTCAGTTGCGGTAAAACCCTAATGCACTCATGGTTAAGCCCGGGACACAAGGAACGTCATTCCCGCGGCGTTTTTGGGCGGGAATCCAGCGTCTTTGTTCTTGCAACGGTGTTGAAAGACTCTGGATTCCCGCCCAAAAACGCTGCGGGAATGACGGTTTTAGAGTTCGACGCCCGGACCTAAGGTATAACAATTCGTCGTACCCTGACTTGGGCAACAGCCCCTAAATCGTGCCCACCCTGCAAGGCTTCATGGCTTCACGCCATGGGAGCATGTACGTTCCCAAGCATCCGGGCCGCACGGCGGCGCGCACCCTTCTCCTTGTGTCTCCAGCGGGGTTGTGGTATGTAAATTGCCGGTGTCGTTGAAATATGCCGCTTCCTTGTATGCTTCTCATAACCCGAACCGGAGGGCCTGTCATGCGCGGAATAAAGTGGGGATTTACCTTGGTGGCCGCAATGGCCATCCTGATGGCATGCAACTCACAGCTCTTCGCGCAAGCCACCCGTACGTGGGTGTCGGGAGTGGGAGATGATGTCAATCCGTGCAGCCGCACAGCTCCATGCAAGACCTTTGCGGGAGCGATCTCGAAGACCGCGGCCGGCGGAGAAATCAATGCGCTGGATCCCGGGGGGTATGGAGGGGTGACCATCACCAAATCGCTCACCATAGATGGTGGAGGGCACGTGGCCGGGGTCCTGGTTATGGGATCAAGCGGCATCACTGTGAATGCCGGAGAGAATGACCAGGTTGTCCTCAGGGGTCTTCTAATAGATGGGATCGGGGGGGCCGGGGCAGGGCTAAAAGGGGTGGCCTTTAATACCGGTGACTCTCTTACTATCGAGAACTGTACGATTCTCAACTTTGCGGACGCCGGAGTAGCGTTTGAACCCACCGGAAAGAGCCAGCTCTTCCTCCATAACTCCACGATCACCAACACTCATTCCAATAGCGCCAGCGTGCTTGCCGGAGTGCGTATCGTTCCAACGGCCACCGGCGCCGGAAAGGCCGTCATCGAGAAATGCCGGATCGAAGGGAACACTTATGGTGTGCACGTTCTTCGCTCGAATGTCACGATACACGATTCCGTTATTTCCGGGAACAAACAGGCCGGAGTATATGGGCAGAGTAAAGCAGGCATAAATCTGGAAGACTGCGTTATCTCTAATAACAGAACTTCGGGTGTTATTGTCAACTCCGCCACTGCCGTTGTTCGAGCGAGCAACAACACCATAATGGACAATTTTAAGGGACTGTCTGTCGGAGCGGCTGGAGGAAGTATAATCTCTTTTGGAAACAACAAAGTCGAGGGCAATGCCGGAGGAGACGGCGCGCCAACGGGCGCCGCAACCATGAAATAATGATCTTGTCCGACGGCTGTAAGGGCCACGCGAAGAGTAGACTTAGCTTTGGACATTCCGTCCCGTGGCGCGCGGGAGCTAGCGGGTTCGCTCGTGTTCTCTCTTTGGTGGTCATTCTCTTGCCGCCGCCGTCGGGTAATTTTTCATGTCTCGACCCAGTAATCCGGTTTCCGATGTTGATGAGCTACGGCAATTATGAAGATATGATTGGCTTCGACGGAATACAGGAGCTTGTAGGCGAATTTGTGCAGCGAACATTTCCTTACGTCATCACGCTCGATCGACCAGGCTTTGGGATATTCGGCGATCCTGAGCACTGTTTTCCGAACTTCTTCCTTGAATCGTCCGCCGAGGCCCGGGTATTCGAGTTCATAGTAGTGAACGGCATCATCAAGTTCTTGCTTGGCCATTCTTGAGAAGATGACTTTCACCGTTCTTCCTTGAACACATCTTCCATAGGAATACCTTCCAGTTTTCCTTCCCTATATGCTCTGAGCCTTTTTCCGGCCTCTTCCGCCCATATGGCGTCGAGCTTTTGATCCGGCTCATCAAGACTTTTCAGCAAGCCCTCAAGGATCAAAAATCGCTCATCCGGTTTGAGCCGCAACGCCTGTTCAAGAATTTCTTTGCTATTCACTGCAATTCACCTCACCTCAATGATAAAAGATGACGTACTCCTCGCCGCCTCGCCGAAGGGCCACGCGATGAGCAGACATCATTTTGGATGTTCCCTCCTATGATACGCGGGAAGGACCGGGTCCGCAACTTCATTGTCGGCTACCCGTTCCCGTATAGCTCCGAATATTTCCCGTTGAGATAATCGATTAAATACCCGGGATCAAGGTCCTCGCCCGTGGCCGCCCTGAGAAGGTCCCTGGGAAGGTAGCGGCTTCCCTGCGAGTGGACTTTTACGCGGAACCATCTCACGAAGGGGGCGAAATCGCCGGATTCGAACAGTAGTTCCGGGTCGCCCAGGTCCTGTGCGGCCTTTGCGTAAAACTGGGCCGCATAGATGGTGCCCAGCGCGTAGCTCGGGAAGTAGCCGATGGCGCCCCCCGACCAGTGCACGTCCTGCATCACCCCGCTCGCGTAGTCCGGGGGAACGAGGCCCAGATAATTCCACATCTTTTCATTCCAGGCCTCGGGTAGATATTCAGGCTCGAGGTCCCGCCCGATAAGCGCCCTCTCCAGTTCGAAGCGCATTATCACGTGAAGGTTGTAGGTCACCTCGTCGGCTTCGGTGCGTATCAGGCCGGGGCGCACCGCGTTCAGCGCAAGGTGGAAAGAATCGAACGGAAGGGGGGCGAGCCACGGAAGGTGCTTTCGGGCGGCGGGGTGGAACCTCTTCCAAAACCCGGCGGAGCGTCCCACAATGTTCTCCCACATGAGCGACTGGGACTCGTGTATCGCCATCGAAACGGCGGCGCCGCGGGGAGTGCCCCAGTGGGCCACCGGCAGTCCCTGTTCGTAGAGGGCGTGTCCCGCCTCGTGCACCGCGCTGAGCAAGGCCTCGGCGAAGGAACCTTTTTCATAGCGGGTGGTGATCCGGACATCTCCGGGGCCTATGGTCGAGGTGAACGGGTGGGCGGACCGGTCGATCCTGCCCGAATCGAGATCGTAGCCGATGCGCTCGACGATATGGCGGATCAAGGCTTTCTGGGCCCGAACCGGCGAATCTCCAAGCAATATACCGGGGTCGGGTTTTTTTGCGCTCCCGCGAATCCGGTCTAACAGCTCGACCAGCGGTTTTGCGAGCCTGTCGAACACGGCTTCGATAGTTCTTGCGGTTTCTCCCGGTTCGAATTCCTCGATGAGAGCGTCGTAAATCTCGCCCTTGACGCTAAGCATGCCTGCTTCCTCGCGCTTGAGTGAGACCAGGTACTCGAGATGGGGCAAAAACCCGTACCAGTCGTCCTTGGGTTTTGCCGCCTGCCACACCATCTCGCACTCGGATGCGGCCCTTGCCAGCTCAACCGCGAGCGCTTCGGGAATCCTGCACGAGCGGTCGTAGATCCTTCTCCATTCCCGGACGTTTACCGACTCATCCGATAGCGGATCGTGCACGAGCCCCGAGCCTTCGACTTCCGCAAGCATTTCGCCGATTTTCGGGTTGGTCTTTCGCCTGGCGAGAAGTCCGGCGAGGGTTGCAAGCTGCGCCGCCCGGTGTGACTGGCCCGCCGGCGGCAGGCACGTGCGCTGGTCCCATCCGAGGAGTTCCCTTATCGAATCGTAGCGGGCGGTCTCCCTGTGGTGTTCGACAAGCCACTGGTACGCTTTCTTTGGTCGCATCCGGTTTCCCCGAGTTCGTTTGGTGGGTAAAGGCATTCACCGCGGAGATCGCGGAGTTCGCAGAGGAAAACTGAGGAAATGCCGAAGCGGGGCAGTGCTTGGACCTGATTCTTTTCTTCTCCGCGTTCTCTGCGATCTCCGCGGTGAATGCTTTCTGTCATTCGGCCACGGCCGCCGCTTTTCTTGACTTTTGGTTGCACGTTCTTAGATTCCTACTACTTCAGACGGCTCCAGAAGAGTGAAAATCAAGCGATTCCCGATGATTATGCAACCACGTATAGCAAGCCCCGAGCCGTAATGGGAACAATAATACACATTGCCCCCGGATGCGACCCCTTACAGGTGCGCCCGGCCCGCCATAACCACTTTGAGCGATTGTGAAGGAACCGATGGAACCCCTGCCTCAAAGCGCGGCCCAACTCATGTCCCCGTGGCAGCCGGGAGTGTTTGCCCTGGCGGTTTACACGGGGGCGGTGATAGTCATGATCCTCGTCATCCTTTTTCTTACCGGGCGGCTGGGGGCGAGGCGGGAGGGGCCCGTCAAGGAAAGTCCCTACGAGAGCGGGATCGCTCCGACCGGTTCGGCGCGTTTTCTCTATCCGGTGCCGTTTTACCTGGTCGCGACCTTTTTTCTCATATTCGATGTCGAGGCGGTCTACGTCTTTTCGTGGGCCGTCGCCTTCAGGGGCCTGGGCTGGGCGGGGTGGCTCCAGATGAGCTTCTTCATAATCGTACTTTTCGTTAGTCTCGTCTATATCTGGAAAAAAGGAGGCCTTGATTGGGGACCGGAGGCTCACTCGGAACCGGGGATTCAAAAACCCCGGTTTTGAGCACCCTTGACCGACTCTTTAACTGGGCGCACGAAAACAGCCTCTGGCCGATGTTTTTCGGCCTGTCGTGCTGTTTTATCGAAGAGGCGGCGGCGCTTACGCCCCGCTACGACATGGCCCGGTTCGGGGCCGAGGTGATGCGCGGTTCCCCCCGGCAGGCCGATCTGCTCATTATTTCCGGCACGGTGTTCAAGAAAATCGCCCCCGTCGTCCTGAGGCTCTACGAGCAGATGGCCGAGCCGCGATGGGTGATCTCGATGGGATCGTGCGCCAACTCGGGCGGAATGTACGACGTGTACAGCGTGGTCGAGGGAGTGGACCAGATACTGCCCGTGGACGTTTACGTTCCGGGATGTCCGCCTCGCCCCGAAGCGCTTTTCCAGGGCCTGCTGATGCTGAAGCAAAAAATCGTCGCCACCGAGCGCCCCTCCGGACCGGTTTTCCGAAGGGCCGGCGGTACGCAGGGAACTGTAAAGCCGATCCTGGTTGATGGGAAGACCAAGACGCGGGATACGCGGGGGCCGGGATACGAGGGGGTGTCGGAGCGGGGTGTGTCGGACACGCCGCCGCGCCTGTGGGGGAGCCGCTCGGATATCATGTGGACCCCTCGCGCCCCGAGAATCCGGCTCAAGGAAACGGATCGCTCGGTTGCATCGGCGCTAAAAGAAAAATTCGGCGCCTCCGTCCGGCAGGTCCCGCACACGACCGACATGGCGGCTTTCACAGTGGACGCGGGCAGGCTCAAAGAAGTTTTGCGCTACCTCAAGTCCGAATCGACACCCAGGTTCGAGCGCCTCGACGACCTCACCGCCATCGATGAATCCTTTCGCCGCCACCGCCATCCCGAATGCGTGGAGGGGACCAGGTGCCCCGTTGACGCCACGGCGGAACTCGCGGACTTTACGGCGGTCTATCACCTGCTCTCCCTGGATCCCGCGACGCGCATCCGCATCAAGACGGGTTTTTCCTGCGCCGGACCGGTCCTGCCCTCGATTACCGATATCTGGCCCTCGGCCAACTGGTACGAGCGGGAAGTCTACGACATGTTCGGCATCCGGTTCGAAGGCCACCCGAACCTCAGGCGCATCCTCATGCCGCCCGGCTGGGAGGGGCACCCGCTGCTCAAGGGCCATCCCTACCGGGCAACCGACATGCCCCCCTACACGCGGGACGACGCGGAAATCAACCAGCCGCTCGACGCAAAATGCCTGGTCGAGGGCGCGGACCGCGCGGATACGATAGTCCTCAACTACGGCCCCCACCATCTCGGGACGCACGGGGTGATGCGCTTTGTCCTGGCGCTTCGCGGCGAGCAGATAACCGATCTCGGGGCCGATATCGGCTATCACCACCGGGCGGTCGAAAAGATCGGCGAGCGCCAATCCTGGCACCAGTTCATCCCTTATACCGACCGTATCGATTACATGAACGGGGTCGGGAACAATCTTGCCTATCTCACATCCGTCGAGACCCTGGCCGGCGTTAAGGTTCCGGACCGGGCAAAGTTCATCCGGGTGATGCTCTCCGAGCTTTTCCGGATTAACAGCCATCTTATCTGGGCCGGCACATTCCTGCACGATATCGGGATGATGAGCCTGAATTTCTACGCGTTTCGCGAGCGCGAGCAGATAATGGACATAATCGAGTTGATCACCGGCGGGCGTTTGCACCCGTCCTGGTTTCGCATAGGGGGTGTCGCGGCGGACCTGCCCGAGGGCTGGAAGGAGGCGGTGGATGCCTTTACCCGCATATTTCCCGCCCGGATCAGGGAATACGAAAAGCTCGTTAACAGGAACCCCATCGTTAAGGCAAGGACGGTCGGGATCGGGGTGCTCCCAAAACAGGCCGCGATCGAATGGGGAGTCACCGGACCCAACCTGCGGGCGTGCGGCGTCGAGTGGGACCTGCGGAAAGAATTCCCCTACGCGGCATACGATGCCTTCGACTTTGAAATTCCCTTCCAAAGCGCTGGAGACTGCTACGCGCGCTACCTGGTCAGGATGGACGAGATGCGCCAGAGCCTTCGGATCATCGAGCAGGCCGCCCGGAACATGCCCCCGGGGCGCTACATAACGGATGATTACCGCTATGCGGTGCCTCGCAAAGAGGATACCCTGAAGGACATCGAAAGCCTCATCCACCATTTCATAAACGTTTCGCGCGGGCCTAAGATGCCGGAGGGAGAAGCCTATGCGGCGGCCGAGGTGTCGCGCGGCGAGCAGGGCTACTATGTCGTAAGCGACGGGATGAACATGCCCTACCGGCTGCGGATTCGCGCGCCCGATTTCGCCAACCTGCAGGCGATCCCCCGCACCGCGATAGGGCGGCCCATAGCGGACCTCCAGGCAATTCTGGGCTCGATGGACTACATCATGCCGGACTGCGACCGGTGAAACGGAGGACGGATGACGGATGACGGAGGACGGGTGTCGGAAGACGGAGGACGGAGGACGGAAAAATCCTCCGTTCTGCTGGTTCCCAAGCTCCAGCTTGGGAACCCGTGAGGGGAAGCTCCAGCTTCCCTTACTGGATGCACGGGATAAGTCGACCAAATAGAGAGGTGTCCAACGGGCATGCTTTCAAAGGAAAGGAAGCTGGAGCTTCAGGTCTGGGTTCCCAAGCTGGAGCTTGGGAACCAGCGGGCTTGGGAACCAGCGGGCTTGGGAACCAGCGGAAACCTAGAAAAGAGCCTGTTCGGGGCAGAACTTATACCTGATTGTTTCTTCTCCGCGCTCTCTGCGTCTCTGCGGTGAAAATGATTTCCAGGAAAGTAAAAGAAGATGCTGTCGGAAGATTTGAAACTTAAGCTGGCCGAAATGATCGCGGAAGGCCAAACGTCCCGCGAAAAGGCCGTGGACGTCATGCTGGAAATCCAGGAACACCACGGCTGGATGAGCGACGAGGCGATGGAGGAGGCTGCGCGGCTTCTCGGGATGTCCCCCCTGGAGCTCGATGAGCTTGCCACCTTCTACGATTTCATCTACCGAAGCCCGGTCGGAAAATACGTGATTCGCGTATGCGACAGCGCCATGTGCTGGCTCGAAGGCCACCAGAGCGTCATCGACTACGTCAGCGCCCGCGCAAACGTTCCCTTGGGCGGAATGAGCCCCGACGGGTTGTTCAGCCTGCTCCCCGTCTGCTGTATCGGCTACTGCGACCGTGCCCCCGCCATGGTCATCAACAAGCGGGTTTACGGAAAGCTCACGCCCGAAAAGATCGACCGGATTTTGGACAAGCTAGTTCACAATAACGAATACTACCAGCCGGAGTAGTCCCATGCCCGAATATGAGCAGGTACTTTTTAAGAACCGCAAGCCCAACCGGGTGGCCACCCTGGACGAATACCGGCGGAGCGGCGGCTACGAGGCGCTGGCAAAGTTTATCGGCGGAAAGGTCCCGCCCTCCGAGGTGACCCGGATCGTGGATGAGTCGGGGTTGCGCGGGCGGGGCGGGGCGGGGTTTCCCGCCGGGAAAAAATGGGCGGCGATCCCGGCTCACGGCGCCTATCCGCGCTACCTGGCCGCAAACGCCGACGAGATGGAGCCGGGCACGTTCAAGGACAGGATGCTGATGCATGTCGACCCGCACTGCATAATCGAAGGGATGATCCTTTCCGGGTATGCCATTTCCGCCTCGAAGGCCTTCTTCTTCGTGCGGCCCTCGTATGAGAGCAGCGCGTTCATCTTCGAGCGGGAACTCGAATTTGCGCGGCGGGCCGGTTTTTTGGGAAACAACATCCTGGGGACGGATTTTTCCTTCGACATCGTCGTCCACCGAAGCGGTGGAAGATACATTTGCGGCGAGGCCACGGCCCTTTTGAACGCCATCATGGGCAAGCGCCCCAATCCGATCAAGCCGCCTCCGTATCCCACGGAAAAAGGGCTATGGGAAAGGCCGACCGTCGTAAACAACGTCGAAACCCTTGCCAACGTGCCGCATATTCTCCGAAACGGCATCGAGTGGTTCAAAAGCCTCGCGCTGACCCCCGACGGCGGGGGGACGAAAATCTTTTGCGTCAGCGGGAAAGTAAATTCCCCCGGTGCGGTCGAGGTCCCGATGGGAACGCCTCTCAGCGAAATTATCGAGGAACACTGCGGCGGGATGAAGCCGGGATCGGAATATAAGGCCTGCCTTCCCGGCGGCGCGTCCACGCGGTATGTCACCAAAGAGCATTACCATGTGCCGATGGACTTCGAAAACCTGAGGGCCATTGGAAACCGGCTCGGGACGGGGGCGATAATGGTTTTCGACCAGAAGACCTGCCTCGTTGCGACCACGCTGAACCTCATGGAGTTTTTCGCGCGCGAATCGTGCGGCTGGTGCACGCCCTGCCGCGAAGGCCTGCCGTACATGCGGGACCTGCTCCAAAGGATCGAGCGCGGCGAGGGCCGGGAGGAATATATCCCGATGCTCCGCGCCATGTGCAAACAGGTGTGGAATGCCTACTGCGCGCTTGCCCCCGGGGCCGCCGAGCCCGTAATCAGCCTTCTTGATTTCTTCGAAGACGAAGTCCGGGAACACATAAGCCGGAAAGGATGTCCGTTCCATGCCCAGGCTGGTAATTGACGATCTGGAAATAGAAGTCCCCCCGGGGACCAAAGTCATTGATGCCGCCGAACGGCTGGGCATCATGATCCCGCGCTTTTGCTACCACGAGGCCCTCGGGTCGGTGGGCGCGTGCCGGATGTGCGCCGTGAAGTTTATCCACGGGCCGGTTAAGGGCATCCAGATGAGCTGCATGATCGACGCGCGGGACGGAATGGTCGTTTCGACAACCGACGAGGAAGCCGTCGCGTTCAGGAAGCAGGTGATCGAGTGGCTCATGCTCAACCACCCCCACGACTGCCCGGTGTGCGACGAAGGCGGCCAGTGCCTTCTCCAGGATGAGACGGTTTCCGGCGGGCACGGCGTGAGGCGCTACCTCGGGAAGAAGAGAACCTACCGCGACCAGTATCTCGGCCCGTTTATCAAGCACGAAATGAACCGGTGCATCCACTGCTACCGGTGTTCCCGCTATTACCAGGAATTTACCGGCTACCGCGACCTCGGACCGCTCCAGATCGGAAACCGGCTCTATTTTGGAAGATTTTCCGACGGGGCGCTCGAAAGCCCCTTTTCCGGGAACCTCGTGGACATCTGCCCGACCGGCGTCTACACGGACAAACCGGCCCGGTTCAAGGTGAGAAGGTGGGATCTCCAGCGGTCGCCCTCGCTTTGCATTCATTGCTCGCTCGGATGCAACACGATCGGAAACGCCCACTACCGGGCGATTATGCGGGTCGAGGGGCGACTGAACCAGCTCGTAAACGGCTTTTTCATCTGCGACGTGGGGCGGTTCGGCTTCTCCTACACAAACGGCGGGACGGACTACAAGCAACGTCCCCGGATTTCTCGAATCGACGGTGCGGAAACGACCCCTGAGGCCGCCGCCGAGGAATCGGCGCGCAGGCTGGCGGAAATATCGAGGACGGCAGGCCCCGAGGCCATCGCCGCGGTCGGTTCGGCGCGAAACAGCTTAGAGACCCAGTGCATGCTGAAGCGGATATGCCGCGGGAAGGGCTGGCGCGGCCCCGCCTTCTTCACGGACCCGGCGATTTCCCTGAAAGTGCGCTCGGCGGTCGAGAGGCTGGATAAGGGTATCGCCGTTTCGATGCGCGAAATCGAGATCGCGGATTTTGTGATCGTCGTGGGGGCGGACCCGTTAAACGAGGCCCCGATGGCCGCCGTCGCGATCCGGCAGGCATCGAGAAGGAACGCCCCGGTGGTGGTGATCGATCCGCGCCCTGTTTCCCTTCCTCTCGATTTTATTCATGTGCCCGCTCCGCCCGACGGGATCGAGAAGTGCTTCGGGGCGCTGGTAAAAGGCTCGATTTCAAAAGAAGAGCAAAAAACGCTGGGCGATGCGGCGAAAGGATTTTGCAAGGCCCTTCCGGCAAAATTCGGCGACCCGGAGGCGCGGACAACCATCCCGGAGCTTGCGGCAAAACTTCGGGCAAGCAGACGGCCCGTGATCGTCTGCGGGACCGGCGTCGTGCGGGAGTCCACCCCGGCCTTTGCCGCCGACTGCGCCCTGCTGCTCAGGGAGGCGGGAAAACAGGCGGGCATCTTCTACGTCTTGCCCGGTGCGTCCTCGTTTAGTTCCGCGCTTCTCTCCGGTCCGGACGGGGGAGATTTTTCCGGGATACTGGAAGGAATCGAGCAGGGCAGCGTGCGTGCGCTGGTCGCGCTCGAGAGCGATCCGCTGCGGGATTTTCCGGACAGGGAGCGGCTCGATCTCGCGCTCTCGAAGCTCGATCTTCTGATCGCAATCGACTACCTGCCGACCGATACCGTCGAACGGGCCGCGATCTTCCATCCGGCGTCAACGCTTTACGAGACCGGTTCGACATTTGTAAACCAGGAAGGAAGGGTGCAGTTCGCCGAGCGGGTGCACCGGGGCGGCGAGCCGATATGGGGGGCCCACCCGCCGCGAGTATTCCGGGATTTCGTGCCCGGCTGCGACCACCGGCCGGCCCGTGAAATCCTGTGGAAAATCTCCGGCGAGACCAGCCCGCTAGAATCGGTGCTGACGTCGGCGGAGTTGATCGCGGCGGAAATTCCGGCGTTCGAGACAATCGGCGAAGCAAAATACCCGGTGGACCAGGCAAGAATTATCCCCGAAAAATCCGAGGGCGGGTTCGTGAAGGTTAAAGCCGGAGAGAAAAAGGGCGCAAAACCCCGCGGATTGGAACTCCTGCTCGTCGACCGCATGTTTGCCTCGGGGGAACTCGCGGCATATTCGGACACGCTGCGAAGCGTCGTCCCCGAGCCGCTCGTTTTTATGCATGCCCTGGACGCCGCTGGGGCGGGGCTATCCGACGGCGACATGGTTTCAATCGAGCTGGACGGGGGGATCGTCGAGATGAAACTCTCGCTCAGCGACAGGATGGCGGAAGGGGTGCTGGTCATGCCGCGCCACAATGATGTGGATTGGCGCAAGCTGAAAGCTTTTCCGGCGTGGGTGCCCGTTGAGCGGATTAAAAAGATGTAACCTTTCACCGCGGAGACGCAGAGCCCGCGGAGTTGCCGCGGAGTACCGCCGGAAATAGGGCAAGATTAGATGAGCTATTACGGCTGCCGGCAGCCTTTGGATGCTTGATGCACTCACTCTGCGCTTTCTCAGCGTCCTCTGCGTCTCTGCGGTGAACCATCACGGGAAGATATAGCGGAAGCGGAATATGTCCTGGATTCTGGGGTTCATGGTCCTGATCGTGAAACTGAGCATCGTTATCGGCGTGCTGCTCGGGTTTGCGGCCTACATGGTGCTTGTCGAGCGAAAGCTTCTCGGGCGCTTCCAGATACGCTACGGGCCGAACAGGGTAGGGCCGTACGGGCTGTTGCAGCCCCTTGCCGACGGCCTCAAGATGATCCTCAAGGAGGATTTAGTCCCCAGGGCCGCAGACCGCCTGATCTTTCTCACCGCCCCGGCCGTGGTGGCGGCGGTGCCGCTCGTAATCGTCGCCGTGATCCCGTTTGCATCCGACCTCACCATCGGC
The DNA here is from genome assembly GCA_049300095.1 of Syntrophobacteraceae bacterium. GTDB lineage: Bacteria > Desulfobacterota > Syntrophobacteria > Syntrophobacterales > Syntrophobacteraceae > SbD1. Next base: position 41,297 of record JBAQYM010000261.1, on the reverse strand, counting down.
GGGACGCGCATCCCGATGGTGATAGCGGACCTCAATGTCGGGATGCTTTTCGTGCTTGCGCTGGCGTCGCTTAGCGTCTACGGCGTGGCGCTCGGCGGCTGGGCGTCCAATTCGAAGTACAGCCTGCTCGGGGCGATTCGCGGGTCGGCCCAGCTCATAAGCTATGAACTCTCGCTTGGGCTTTCGCTCGTTCCCGTCGTCATGCTCGCCGGGTCCTTCAGCCTGGTGGACATCGTAAACGCCCAGGCCCGGTACCCGTTCATCCTGGTCCAGCCGGTCTCCTTCATCGTCTTTCTCATCAGCGCGATGGCGGAGTCCAACCGGATTCCCTTCGACCTGCCCGAGTCGGAAAACGAACTCATCGGAGGCTTCCACACGGAATACAGCGGGATGCGTTTCGGGCTTTTCTTCGTTGGCGAATACGTGAGCATGATCGTGCTCGGGGCGCTCATCGCGGTGTTTTTCCTCGGGGGCTGGCGCGGCCCGGTCCTGCCTCCCGTGATGTGGTTTCTGATTAAGATGATGCTGGTCCCGCTTTTCTTTATCTGGACCAGGGCAAGCCTGCCGAGGCTGCGCTACGACCAGTTGATGCGGCTGGGGTGGAAGTTTTTGCTGCCGGTGTCGCTTATCAATATCGTCGCCACGGGCGGTATCGTCCTGTTGATGGGGTGGTGAGATGGAGGCGAAAAAATCCGTTTTCCGCGACCTGATAGATGACGTCCTCGGGCTTGCCGATTCCTACGCGGTCACCCTGAAGCACCTTTTCAGAAAGCCTATAACGGAGCAATACCCCGAGTACAAGAGGCCGCTTCCGGCCCGCTCCCGCGCCCGAATCGTTTTGACCCGAGACCCGGAGGGCGAGGAGCGCTGCGTCGCCTGCTACCTGTGTTCGGCGGTGTGCCCCACCGACTGCATCTCCCTGGAAGGGGCCGAGCGGGTAGACGGAAGGCGCTATCCGCTCTGGTTCCGGATCAATTTCGCCCGGTGCATCTACTGCGGCCTGTGCGAGGAAGCGTGTCCGACCCTTGCCATACAGCTCACCCCCGATTTCGAATTCTCGAAGTACGATGTCATCGACTTCGTCTATGAGAAGGAAAATCTGCTCATAGACGGCGGCGGAAAGAATGCCGAATACAGCTTCTACCGGCATGCGGGCGTTGCGGTCGCGGAGGACAAGGGAGAGCATGTCGGTGAAAAGCCGCCGGTGGATTTAAAGACCAACATGCCCTGACTTCGCTTGCGAGGCTTTGAGTGATGCGGGGTTGCGATGCGACGAGTAAAGAAGGATTTAGACGACCCAACGAGTGTTAGACGACCCAACGACTGAGCGGGACGATGTCCCCCTCCCTTCGACGGGAGGGGAAAGGGGAGGGTGTCGGTGATTTCAAGCGCTTACAACCCCCTCCCCCTACCCCTCCCACCCGGGGAGGGGAGTCCCCTATCCGCTTTTATCGCGGTTTCTTCGCTTTCGTGGATTTGGGCCACAGGCTTTCGTGGATTTGGGCGCCTGCCCGTGGGAAGCCGGCCCCACAAGGACTACGCCTTTAGAAAATAGCATTGGGGTTGATCCGCACCGGAACGGACATGAAAAACGGCATTTGTGATCGACTTTGAATAGGAACCTGCGGGCCTCTCTAAGAAAACAGGATACTGATGATTTCCCTCCGCATCATATTTTACGTCCTCGCAACCGTGATCGTCGCGGCCACCGCGATGGCGATAACGCGCAAGAACCTGGTGCACGCAATCGTCTACCTGCTCCAGTCCTTCTTCGCGACGGCCGTTCTTTTCTACATGCTGGGCGCGCCCGTGCTGGCGGCCCTCGAGGTAATCATTTACGCCGGGGCCATAATGGTCCTGTTCCTGTTTATCGTAATGACCCTTATCGGCGGCGAGACGGCCGCCGCGCACAGACGGAGGCAGTGGATTTTCCCGGGAATTCTCGGGGTGGTCTCGCTCGCGGCGGCCGGTTTCCTCATCTTTGAGGCCCCCGCCATGGACACCGGCCTTGCCCCGGCAACCGTAGCGCCGCTCGTGTTCGGGGAGTATCTTTTCTCGAAATACTGGCTTCCCATCGAGATGGTCTCCTTTCTGCTCTTTGTCGCCCTGGCGGGAGCGCTCTACCTCGGCAGGTACAAAGGCGCGGGGGACGCGGAGGTCGCGGGGGACGCGCGGTCCGAGGTGAAGCCATGATCGCATCCTATAACGAAGTCCTGTTGCTGTCAGTGATAGTCTTCCTGCTCGGCGCCGTGTGCGCGGCTTCCCGGCGCAACCTCATAATGATCCTGATCGGGGTCGAGATCATGCTGAACGCCGCCGGGATCACCCTGGTGGGGGCCTCGCTTCGCTGGAACATTCTCGAAGGCCAGGTTTTCGTCATATTCATAATGGCCCTTGCCGCCGCCGAGGTTTCCATCGGCCTGGCGCTGATCATTTACTCGCACAAGAGGACCGGTTCGGTGAACGCGGACACCTACAGCGTGCTGAGAGGATAATAAAGTGAAGGCAATCCTCTCGCTTATCCTGCTGCTCCCGCTCGCGGGGGCCGTTTTTCAGGCGTTTTTCGGCCGAGGCGTTGCCAGGCGCTGGTCCGAGGTCGCCGCCTGCTCGGCGGTGGGGGGATCGTTTGTCTTCGCGCTGGCGGCCTTCCTTGTCGGATGGCGGAGCACCTTCACGCTTTCTTTTTTCCAGTGGATCGCGGTCGATAATTTCCGGGTGGCGGCGGACGTTTATTTCGATCCCCTCTCCGCTCTCATGGCCCTGATGGTGACCTTTGTTTCTACCATCATCCATATTTACTCCGTCGGCTACATGCGGGAGGACACGGACTATTCCCGCTACTTCTGCTATTTGAACCTCTTTGTCTTTTCGATGCTGGTGATCACGCTGGCCGACAACCTCGTGTTCCTGTTCGTGGGCTGGGAAGGCGTGGGATTTTGCTCCTATGCGCTGATCGGGTTCTGGTACTCGGATGCGGCAAAGGCGACGGCCGGCCGCAAGGCGTTTCTTCTCACCCGGATAGGCGATATCGCTTTCGGGATCGCGATAGGCCTTTTCTTCGTGCACTTCGAGAGCACGGCGATCTCGTTTATAAACGCCCATGCCGCGCAGTTGACGGCGGGGGCCGCGACCGTTTTCGGGTTGCTGCTCCTGTGGTCCGCGATGGGAAAATCCGCGCAGCTTCCGCTAACCGTCTGGCTCCCGGACGCCATGGCCGGCCCGACGCCCGTTTCCGCCCTGATCCACGCCGCCACGATGGTGACGGCCGGGGTCTATCTGCTGATGCGGCTCTATCCCGTCGTGTCGCTCTCGCAAACCGCCATGACGGCCATTGCGGCGGTCGGGACGGTGACCGCGCTCTACGCCGCCCTGTCGGCGCTCGGCCAGCGCGACATCAAGAAGGTCCTCGCCTACTCGACCATCAGCCAACTCGGGTACATGTTCCTTGCGGTGGGCGCGGGCGATATCATCGGATCGATGTCCCACCTGCTCTCGCACGCCTTTTTTAAATCGCTCCTGTTTCTGTGCGCGGGATGCATCATCCAGGCCCTGCACGAAGAGGGCGACATTTTCAAGATGGGTGGGCTGCGGCCGTTCATGCCCAAAGTATTCTGGCTTTTCCTTGCCGGGGCGCTCTCGCTTGGCGCGGTCCCGCCCGCCGGGGGCTTTCTCAACAAGGACCGGCTTCTGCTGGCGGTCTTCAACAACCCCGGCGATCTTTTCGAAATCTTCCGGCTCGCGGCGTTTGCGGCGACGTTTCTTACCTCTCTCTACACGTTTCGGCTCTTTTTCGCGGTTTTCGCGAGGCCCGTGGGCGTTGGGGTCCACGACGCGCGGCCGTTGCCGCGCATCATGGTGGATACTCTCTGGCCGCTCGCCGTACTGGGGCTGGGGGCCGGGTATCTCAATCTTGCGCCCGAATGGGGCGGGGGCGAATGGCTCGCGGGCTACCTCGCCCCCGTGCGGGGAGCGGTGCCGCATATCGGGGCGACGGCCGAAATCGAGGCCCGGATAGCCGCCTACGACGCGGTGCTGGCGGTTGCGGGGGTGATTGTCGCCTACATGCTCTACGGGCCGAAGGAATTTCGTGTGTTCAGGCAGATTCCCGGCCTTTTCGGCGGAATGGGCAAGGCGTCCCTTGCGGGGTTCTACCTCGATGCGCTCTACTTGAGGGTGATTGCGCGCCCTTACGAGACCCTGGCGAGGACCTTGTGGATCCACGTGGACGAAAGGGGATTGGACGGGGGCATAGTGGGCTCCGGGAAGGCGTTTTCCGAGGCTGCGGCCGGTCTTCGGCACTGGACCACGGGAAAGCTCTCCACCTATTTGGGGATGATTTTCCTCGGGGTCGCGGCGCTGGCGTGCGGGCTTGCGGTGAGCTTTTATGCCGGTTTTTGAGGATGGTTATTCACCGCAGAGACGCAGAGACGCAGAGACGCAGAGACGCAGAGGAAAAGCAGAGGGAAAACAGAGGGAAAACAGAGGGAAAGAATGGGAAGAGATTCTTATCCTCGTTATCACTCCGGAGGGGCTGTTGCCCAAATGCAAAAACTGCGACAGGTGTGGCCAAAACAGGGAGGAGGTCTCCCCTCCCTTGGCGGGAGGGGCTGGGGGAGGGGGTCGTAAGTACTTGAAAATTCAACACCCTCTCCTAACCCCTCCCATCGAAGGGAGGGGGACTCACGTCCCGATCAATAGTCGCGCAGCTTGGATATTTCCTTGGGCAACAGCCCGTTGATCCCCGCCCGGACCACCGGAAGGGTAAGGGCTGAGCATCTCGAATGTATTTGTTTTGATTCCGCACCCGGGAAGGAAGCTGCGGTTTGGGCAACAGCCCCAATGGTTCTGCCGCCCATCATGACCGCCTTGATTCCCGTGTTCATAGCGTCATGACGCCAAACGACGGTCTCTCGCCAACCTTATCCGACCCCTTGTCTTTTTGATTTGTTTTCATGGCGGAGCCTGCTAACTTGAAATCCTGTCGCAATTGGACCCGATGGTGCGCCCCTATTCTTTTTGAGGAGAAAATCCATGCGGTTGTTTCTCGTTGTTTTGGCGATGGTTCTCGCTGTTGCGAGTGTGCCGGCCTTTGCGGACGTCTACGACGATATTTGGATTAAGGAGTGCATTCAGGACAATCAAGATCAGGGACAGACCAGCGAGACCATAAGAATCTACTGCAAATGCATGAACGAACACATGTCGAACTCCGAAACGCGGTCAATTACCACGTGGGAAAAAACCCATCCTGAAGAACGGGAATTCTGTTCCGACATGGCGCAATGGAGAGGCCGATAGGAATCTTCCGGATAGCCCCGGGTCTACCGTTATCCGGGCGCGCGGTTGCCGGAAGCCCCAGGTAAGGGCCGACCCGCGGCCGGGGCACAAAAAATGGCTCCTTATATTGTAATCGGCCCCCGTGTTCTTATTTTTCGATGTGGGCCGCCCGGCCGCGAGCCGGCGCCGTTGGTTTGAGGCCGGTCCTCGGCGTGGGGTAGACGGCAGCGGCTCGCGGAGCGGCGTTCCCTCTGTCGGTTACCGTTTTCTCTCAGGCCTTTAACTGATCTCCTCACCCACAAATTGTTTGCAGGGCTTTACAGATGCCTGATCCGGGTCGCCGGGATTTTCTCAAACTTTTCGGAGCAGCCGGGACGGGCGCGCTCCTGGGGGGCTGCTCGGAACCGACGCGCCACCTGGTTCCGTATATCAATCCGCCGGAGGATATCGTTGCCGGAAGGGCGTCGTACTACGCCACGACCTGCCGCGAGTGCCCGGCGGGCTGCGGCGTGCTGGCCAAAAACCGCGACGGGCGCGTCATCAAGGTCGAGGGAAATCCCATCCACCCGGTAAGCGGGGGGAAGCTGTGCATGCGCGGACAGGCCTCCGTTCACGGCCTCTATAACCCGGACCGCTATCCCGGCCCGATGCGGCGGCAACAGGGCGGGGAACTCGGGCGGATTTCATGGGACGAGGGTCTCGGGGCGCTCGGCTCGAAGTTGGACGATATCGTCAAAAAAGGCCGGGGCGAACGGATCGTCTTTATGACCGAGCTCATCACAGGCTCGCTTGCCGATCTCGCCGGGCATTGGCTCTCCGAATTCGGGCAGCCGGGCGGCCCCGTGATCTATGAGCCCTACGCCTTCGAGCCCCTGAGAAAGGCCAACCGGGTCGTTTTCGGCCGCGACGCCGTCCCCTCCTACAAGATCGACCGGGCGGATTTTCTGATATCGTTTAACGCCGGTTTCCTCGAAACCTGGATATCCAACCTCGAATACGCGCGGCAATTTGCCGATTTCCATCAGCTAAACGGCGAGAGGAAGAACTCCTTTATCTTCGTCGGCCCGAGGCTTTCCATGACGGCCAACAACGCGGACCTCTGGGTCGCGACCCGCCCCGGCATGGAATACGCGGTCGGGCTGGGGATGATCCGGGTGATGCTCGACGAAAACCTCGTTCCCGACCTTGCCCCCGAGCGCCGCGCGGCCCTTGCCGCAATGAGCGCGAACTGGCCCCTGGAAAAGGCGGCCTCGACCGCCGGGTGCGACCCGAAACTGATACGGATCGCCGCGGCGGGATTTGCGAAAGCCGAGCGGCCCCTGGCCATCGCCGAAGGGCTTTCCTTTTCGGTCCCCAATGCCGTGGAAACCGCCGTTGCGGCCAATTTTTTGTGCACCATGAAGCCGGCGGGCATCGAGGCGATCCGCTTTGACGAAGAGTCCTCGTACACACGGGCCGCCGGGGCCGATACGATAAAAGAGATCACCACCCGGATGAAGGCGGGGGAAGTGGACCTGCTGCTCGTTTACGGGGTGAACCCGGCATACTCGCTTCCGAAGTCGTGGAAGTTTGCCGAGGCGATGCAATCCGTCCCCACGGTGGTGAGCTTTGCAAGCGCGGTGGACGAGACCGCTTCCCTGGCCCACATGGTGCTGCCGGCGCACACCCCGCTCGAATCCTGGGGCGACTATTCGCCGAGAACGGGCGTGACGGGGTTCCTCCAGCCGGTGATGGGGCCGGTATTCGACACGAAACACATCGGAGACGTTCTCATTGCGACCGGCAAGAAGGCAAAGGGCGCGGAGAGGTTTCCGTGGAAGGACTACCGCGGGGCGCTCGATGCCTACTGGGAACGCGCCTGGAGCGAGGCCGGAGGCAAGGGCGCATTCGATTCCTTCCGGCGGGACGGGCTCATGCGCGGCGGGTATTGGACGAGCGCCGGCCCGGACGCCGCTCTCCAGCCCCCGCCCGCCCCCACGGCTTTCAAGTTTCCCGAACCCGATCAAGGGCCGAAACAGGGCGAGGGCCTCCCGCTGGTAATCTATCCCACCATCCAGTTTTTCGACGGGCGCGAAGCGAACCGCATGTGGGTCCAGGAAATCCCCGACCCGATGACCCAGGTGACCTGGGGCGGATGGGTCGAGATTCACCCGGAAACCGCGCAAAAGCTCGGGATCGAGAAAGAACAGGTCCTGCTGCTAAAGACCCCGCACGGGAGCATCGAGGTCCCGGCCCTTCCCATCTATACCGTTCCAAGGGGGACGCTGGCAATACCCGTCGGGCAGGGGCACACGCGGTTCGGCAGGTTTGCGGACGGGCTTCCCGCAAATCCCATGGAACTTCTCCCCGGCGAGATCGACGCGGTATCCGGCGGCATTGCCCGCCCGCCGCTCCATGCCGACATCCACAGAACCGGCCGCACCCTCGCCATTGCGAACACCGACGGGAGCTATTTCCAGCACGGGCGCGAAATAGTCGTCACGATGGGTCTCGATGAGGTAAAAAAAGCGGCCGCTTCCGGGAAAAAACCGAAGATCGACTACCCCCTGCCGAGCGGCTACGAAAAATCCAGGGACTTCTACCCGCCCCACGAGCACAAGGACTACCGGTGGTGCATGGTGGTGGACCTCGACCGGTGCATCGGGTGCGGCGCGTGCGTTACCGCGTGCTACGCGGAAAATAACGTGGCGGTGGTCGGCAAGAAACAGGTGGTGATGGGCCGCGAGATGTCCTGGATACGCGTCCAGAGATATTTCGACGACGACGCCAGGGGCGCGAAGTGGCTCGTGATGCTTTGCCAGCATTGCGACAACGCCCCCTGCGAATACGTGTGCCCGGTCTATGCCCCGCACCACACGGACGAGGGGCTCAACACGCAGGTCTACAACCGCTGTTTCGGGACCCGCTTTTGTTCGCAAAACGATCCCTACAAGGTGCGGCGCTTTAATTTCTTTACCTACACCCGGCCCGAGCCTCTGAACTGGCAGTTAAACCCCGGTGTCACCGTCAGGATGAAGGGCGTCATGGAAAAGTGCTCGTTTTGCATACAGCGCATTATCGAGGCAAAACTGCACGCCAAGGGCGAGGGGCGCAAGGTGAGAGACGGCGAATTCACGACGGCCTGCGCGCAGACCTGCCCGACCGGCGCTCTGATATTCGGCAGCCTTCTCGACCCGGAGAGCCGGGTATCGAGGCTGATAAACGACGTGAGGGCCCACCAGGTGCTGGCCCACCTCAACACCAAGCCCGCCGTCATCTATTTGAAGAAAGTGATCAAGGACATGGTGGCATAGACGCGATGGATGCGAGCCGGCCGACGCAGTTGACCAGCTACGAGATGGTGGACCAGCAGATCATCGGGGCCATGTGGTCTCCCCGGAAAATCTACTGGGTTTGCATCGCGTTGTCTTTTACCGGCGTGCTGCTCGGGGCCGCCTGCTGGGGATACCAGATAGCCGTGGGCATGGGGGTTGCCAACATAACCCATCCCCCGATGTGGGGGACCTACCTGATAAACTTTGTCTGGTGGGTCGGAATCGCGCATTCGGGGACGCTGATATCGGCGATCCTCTACCTGTTCCGGGCTTCCTGGCGCACGACCATATCGCGGAGCGCCGAGGCCATGACGGTTTTCGCCGTCATGATCGCCGGGCTCTTTCCGCTCATCCACCTCGGGCGCGTCTGGCTGGTCTTCTGGATTCTTCCCTATCCCAACCAGCGAAACCTCTGGCCCAATTTCCAGTCGCCCCTCGTATTCGACGTGGTCGCCATTTCGACCTACCTGACGGTCAGCACCCTTTTCTGGTACACCGGGATGATCCCGGACCTCGCGACCATCCGCGACAGGACGAGCGGGCTCAAGAAGCGGATTTACGGCGTGCTCTCGCTCGGGTGGGTCGGGTCGCACAAGCACTGGCGGCACTACGGGACCGCGTACCTGCTGTTCGCGGCCCTTGCGACCCCGCTGGTCATCTCGGTTCACAGCGTCGTTTCCTGGGACTTCGCCCTTGCGATCGTCCCCGGATGGCACAGCACCATTTTTGCCCCCTACTTTGTCGCGGGGGCCATCCACTCGGGCCTTGCAATGGTCCTGGTGCTCCTGATCCCGCTTCGCCGCATCTACGGGTTTGAAAATCTCATAACGATGAGGGTCCTGGGTGAGATCGCGAAAACCATCGTTTTCACGGGCCTGATCGTGGGATACTCCTACGTGGTCGAGCATTTCATGGCCTGGTACAGCGGCAATATCTTCGAAAACGACCAGTTCATGTGGCGTATATACGGCCCTTACTGGTGGGAGTTCTGGGCGATGATCGTCCTGAACTCGGTGGTCCCTCTCGCGCTTTTTTTCAAGAAGATCAGGGGCAGCATCCCGGCCCTGTTCATCATCGGAATACTCGTGAATATCGGGATGTGGTTCGAGCGCTTCGTCATCATTCTCGGGGCGCAGGCCCACGAGCACGACCCCTATTCCTGGGGCATCTACAGGCATCCGTCCCTGGTCGAGTTCGGGATCATGATCGGGTCAATGAGCCTGTTCATGTTCCTTTTCCTGCTGTTTTCAAAGTTTTTGCCCACGATATCGATCACGGAAGTGAAGGAGTCGCTGCCCGTGCCGGAAAGAGGAGATAATGTAGGTTGGGTTAAGCGATAGCGAAACCCAACATGACGTCGGAACAGGATCGGTCCCCGTTGGGTTAAGCGACAGCGAAACCCAACATCGCTTCGGAGCAAGATCGGTCCCCGTTGGGTTTCGCTGTCGCTTAACCCAACCTACGGCTACTACGGCTGAAGGAACGTGCGATGGCCGAAAAAACGGCTGTGCTGGGAGTCTATGAATACGTGAACGAGCTTGTCGCGGCGCTGCACGCGCTCAAGCGCGAGGGCATTCCCGTGGACACGGTCTATTCCCCGGTGCCGAGGCATGAAATCCGCGAAGCGCTCGGGATGTCGGAACTGTCGAAGGTGCGCTTTTTCACGCTGACGGGGGCAGTCCTGGGGATCGCGACGGGACTCTTTCTCGCGTGGTACACGAGCATGCAGTGGTACTTCATAGTGGGGGGCAAGCCGCCCATACCCATGGCGCCGGCCGTCATTCCCGCATTCGAGTTTCTGATTTTGCTCGCGGTGTTATTCAACCTCGGGGGCATGCTCCTGAAAAACAGGCTGCCCCGGTTCAAGCTTCCCGCCCATTTTGACGGCAGGTTCACCCGGGACCGGTTCGGTATCCTGGTATACTGCCCGGATGCGCAGCGGGACAGGGTGTCGGGCATAATGAGCGAAACCGGGGCCGAGGAGGTGCGCCGGCTTGAAGACTGAAATGGTCCGCGAAATCGAACTGGCGAGCCGCTCCGTCAACTGGCGGGGCCTCAAGCTCGTCTCGACCGCCCTGGCCGCGATCGGGGCTGCGGGGTTTCTCTACGGCCTTTTCGCGCTGGACCCCAGGCGGGCGTGGCAAGCGTACCTGAGCAATTTCGTCTTCTGGACCGGGGTGTCGATGGGGGCGTTCCTGCTCTCGCCCATACTCGTTATCACCAACGCGCACTGGGGAAGACCGGTAAAGCGCCTTGCCGAAGCCGCCGGGGCGTTCATCCCCGTCTCCTTCCTCCTCTTCTGGGGAATCTATCCGGGGCGCGAGACCATCTTTTCCTGGATAAATCATCCCCCTCACGAAAAGGCAAAGCTGATCTGGCTCAACGCGTCCTTTCTTTTCCTGCGGGACGGGGCGGGGCTTCTCGTTTTGGCGCTCCTGTACCTGGTGATGGTCCGGCATTCCGTGCGCGCCGACCTGGAACTGATTAGGGGCGGCGAGGCGGCAACCGGGCGGCGCCTTGGCGTCCAGTCGAAAGCGGCCACCGCTTTTGCCGTTCTCTACGCCTTCATCATGAGCCTGCTGGCCTTCGACCTCATCATGTCGCTCAGTCCCCATTGGGTCAGCACGCTTTTCGGGGCCTACTACTTCGCGGGCAGCTTTTACACGGGCCTTGCGGCGGTTATTCTCCTGTCCGCCTTCGCCGTGAAGCAAATGGGCCTCGGCGACTATATCACCCGGAAACACTTCCACGATCTCGGGAAGCTGCTCTTTGCGTTTTGCGTCGTTTGCGCCGATTTTTTCTACGTGCAGTTCCTGGTCATCTGGTACGGCAACCTGCCCGAAGAGACGCGCTACGTCATCACCCGCGCGGTTGCCGACCCCTGGGCCTTCCTCGCCTGGACGGTCCTTCTCGTCTGCTACGTGATCCCCTTTCTCGTCCTGCTTTTTCGCGGGATCAAGATGAATATCGGGTCCATTGCCGCCATGTCGGTCTGGATTTTGGCGGGGATGTGGCTCGAAAGGTTTCTCCTGGTTGCGCCCTCGATCTGGAAGGGCCCCTCGATGCCGCTCGGGCCCCTGGAAATCCTGGTGGGCGTGGGCTACCTGGGGATATTTTCGTTTTGCGCGGTCTGGTTCCTGGAAAGATACCCGGTAATGCCGGTATCCGACCCGCTCTTTTGGGCCTGCATCGGCAAGCAGGCCGCGCATGAGGCGGCGGCCGCTGAAACTTTAACCTAATCTGAGCGATTCACGCCATGGAGCGGCGTCATACCGGCGAAAGCCGGTATCCAGTGGGTACGATGCACGGCCTGGATTCCGGCTTCCGCCGGAATGACGATCCGACTTAATCGGCAAAATAATCGCTCAATTCAGGTGTAAACCCTGGACCCGGGACCTGATACCCCGAATTCGAGACCTGAAACGATGGCTGAAGAAGTCGAAGAGAAAAAAATAGAAGCAAGATGGTGGAAGACCTGGACCCTGGCGGCGTTCCTCCTGGTGTTCGCCTTGCTCTACTTCTATTTTTTGTTCCCGCTGCAAGACATCGGGCCGCGCCAGCCCATCTATTTCAGCCACCGGGTCCACGCCGGGGTGAAGCTGATTAACTGCCGGTTCTGCCACCCCTACGTCGAAAGATCGGAGCACGCGGGTCTGCCCGAGGTGGAAAAATGCTTCTTCTGCCATAAATACATCATCCCGACGCACCCGCAGATTCTGCTGGAAAAGGAGCACCTCGACCGGAGGAAGCCCGTTCCCTGGGTCCGCATCTATTTCGTTCCCGATTTTGTCAAGTTCCGGCACGAGCCGCATATCCGGTTCGGCAAGCTCGAGTGCGTCAGGTGCCACGGCGATGTTGCGTCGATGGACCGGTTGCGCACGGTGAATTTCGAGATGAAATTTTGTATAACGTGTCATACGGAACGCAAAGCGCAGCTCGATTGCTACCAAGGCTGCCATCACTGAGCGCGACGAGTAGTTATTGATGGATGATGAACGATAGCTAAACACTTCAGGAGGAGAACATGATGGCAATGTCAGTAAAGATTGAAATGATGGATGGCGAAAAACATCAGTTCGAGAATGTCTCAAGAATTGATGACTCGGACCGTTATAAAATCAGCATCTATGGCGAATATGGACTCATAGCTACACTTCAAAAAGGAGATATTAAACAACTGATTACATCTTAAATACCCGGTCTCTGTTCCCACGCTCCAGGGACTGTTGTTGTGGCACGGTCTCCCGACCGTGCCACAGGGCCGACCGAAGGTGTCCTTGGAGGCGCGGTCGGGAGATCACGCCACAACAAGGGTGGACACTGCTTTCCGCTCTCGTTCCCACGCTCCGGCGTGGGAATGCAGACCGGGGTCACAGGTTTAGTCACGCTGGAATGTACGCGTATGCATTCCCACGCTGGAGCGTGGGAACGAGAAAAGAAGCCGCGCCCGCTCCGCGCGTATTACATATTGTTTCTCCGCGTTCTCTGCGTCCTCTGCGGTGAATGCTTTTCCGACAAGATGAAGTGAGATGATGTGAAGTGAGGCACAAGTGGGTTTGCTGAAGGTCGAAGAAAACGGCACCGCTAAACTCTTCTTCCTGAGTTCGGCCGTATGGTTCGTGGTCGGGACCCTCGAGGGGCTCACCTGCGCAACGGACATGGTCGCGCCCGATCTCCTGGGCGGGATACCCTGGCTGGTGTTCGGCAGGGTGCGCCCGATGCACACGACCACCATGATTTTCGGTTTCGTGGGGTCGGCCCTCATCGGATCGGCCCACTACATCATGGCCTCGCTGCTCCGGACCCCGCTCTGGAGCGAGCGCCTCGGCAAGATCACCCTGTGGGTGTACAACCTCGCGATCTTCATCGGGATCGCCGCGCTCGACCTCGGGTATTCGCAGGGACGCGAATACGCCGAATGGATATGGCCGGCGGACATCGGCATCCTGCTCGCGCTCGGCCTGGCCTTCTTCAACTGCTTGCAAACCACGATCCACCGCCGCGAGAAGATACTGTACGTCTCGACCTGGTACATATTCGCGGGCCTGCTCTACACCTGGTTTATCTACGCCATCGGCAACGCCGTCTGGGACCCTTCGACCGGATCGATCACCGGGATGCCCGACGCCATCCTGGCCTGGTTCTACGGCCACGGGATCGTCGGCCTCTTTTTGACCCCCCTTGCCGTCGCGATTGCCTACTACGTCGTGCCCCGCGTGGCCAGGAGCCCGCTCTACAGCCACTCGCTCTCGCTGGTGGGTTTTTGGACCATCCTGGTCATCTACACCCACATCGGGACCCATCACCTGCTGCAAACCCCCGTTCCGACCTGGCTCAAGGTGCTCGCCGTATCGGGCAGCATCGCAATGATAATCCCCGTCTTCACGGTGCTCGTCAACCTGTGGCTCACCATGCGCGGGCGGCTCGGGCTCTTCCACGGAGATATCGGGGGGAAATTCGTCATGGCGGGGCTCCTGTGGTATATGCTCACCTGCACCCAGGGCCCGATCCAGGCGCTTCCGGTAATCCAGAGGGTGACGCACCTCAATAACTGGGTGGTCGCGCACTCGCACATGGGCGTTTTCGGGTTCTCGGGGATGATCGCCATGGGAGGCCTCTACTACATCCTGCCCCGGATCCTGGGCAGGCCGATCTACAGCGGCAGGCTCGCGGACGTGCAATACTGGCTCGTCCTGATCGGGATGTCGGGATTTTTCATCGTGCTGACCGCCGGGGGGCTCGTCCAGGGGCACAGTTGGTTAAACGGAGAAACGGTTTACCGCACGCTGCCGATGATCCACATCTACCTGATCGTTCGCGCCGCCATCGGCCTGCTTTTCGTCGGGGCGGCTTTCATCGGGCTGTACAACATCGGCAGGAGCATCCTGGGGGCCCGGGTTCAGGGAGAGCCGCAATGAAAATGACCCCGAGCGCAATCGTCATTGGGGGCCTCATCGTTTTCGCCCCCGTACTCTTCGTCCACGTCATCCTGCCCTGGATGACGATAAGCGAGCGGGGCTCCGAGATTTTCAGGCCGCGCACCACGCTCGAAGACCGGGGCCGCTCGCTCTATGTGAACAACGGCTGCACGTTCTGCCACACCCAGTTTATCCGCAACATAGACTGGGACCTCGGGGCGGAGAGGGTGGCCCGTTCCGGCGATTATGTCGCCGAGAAGCCGCACCTGCTCGGGACCGAGCGCACCGGCCCCGACCTCTCGCAGGAAGGCGGCGAGCACCCCGACGACTGGCACCTGGCCCATTTTACAAATCCCAGGTTCACGAGGCCCGAATCCATCATGCCGTCCTGGGAGTTCCTCGGCCCCGAGGGCATTCGGGCGCTCACAGCATACAAGCAAAGCCTCGGCTTCAAGCTTGCCGACGACCGGGTCGGGCGGCAAAAGCACTGGAAAGCGGAATCGATAAAAGCCTTCGAGGCCGGCCCCGAAAAAAACGTCGAGTGGCTGCACGCCCATGTCCCCGAACCCTGGCGAGAGCTGCCCAACCCGTATCTCACCTCGCCCGCGGGCCTCAAGCGCGGCCACCGCATCTACCAGAGTTTTTGCATCGGCTGCCACGGCCCGATCGGCGACGGCATGGGCCCGGCGCAGCCCTACCTCTACCCCCCGCCGCTTAACTTCACCATTTTGCGGGAGCGGGGCATATCGGGGGGCATTCTCTACTACCAGATCATGAACGGGATCACCGGCACCGCCATGCCCTACTTCAAACGGGAACTCGAATCGGAAAAGATCTGGGACGTGGGAAACTATGTGGCGATCACCTTTATCGGGCAAACCGACGCTCACGGGCAGCCGAGAGGAATCGACGCGGCCTATGAGCCGGTAGTGAAGGAGTAGCGATGTATTACGCGGGCTGGCTTTTTCTTGTCGGGATAAGCCTTGCCGTGAGCCTTGCCGCGTTTCTGTGGGGGCTGAGGTCGGGGCAGTTCTCCGACCAGGACCGGGCGCGCTTCCTGCCGCTTGGAAGCGATCTGCTCGAAGAGCCGGCCGTCGCGGCGCCGGCCCGCAGGCGCAGGGCGCAGTCGGCCGGGCTGCTCTTCATAGTCCTCATGTGCCTGGCCGCCTTCGTGGCGGCGTTGGCGCTGGGTCTCCATTACCGCTGAACGGGTGCGGAAGATGCGATTTTTCGACTGGATCGATTTCCAATTTGAAATGATTGCCCTGTTCCTCGGGCTGGTCTCGCTTATCATGGTCTATCTCGCCTGGGCGAGCTACCCGTGGAGAAGCCGGGCGGGGACGCCGGAGGAGATGGACGATCAAGCTACCCATGAAATGCTGACCGGCCACGATACCGAGAAAAACCCGATCGCCCCTTTTCTTATCTTTACCTATATCGGCATCGCTTTATGCTGGGTTTCCTACGTGATCTATTACTGGGCGAGCGCGGGTAATTTTTAATCATAGAGGCTGTTGAACAGAAAATTTTTACCCCGAGCGGCGGGAAAAAACGGGGAGTAGGCGGAAAATGCAGATAGATAACCCGGCCCCGACAGAAGAAGAGAGCGGTTCGGCGCGCACGTGGGCCATTATTGCCGGGATTGCGGCGACCTTTCTCCTCTGGGGCGGCATCGTCTTCTTTGTTATCGGCGAGAAGGGGCCGCCGGACTGGGACTTCAGCGTCGTCCCCGATATTCCGGGCGAGTCGGCCTATTCCACCCACACTCCCTTCAGGCCCACGGACCGCGTGCCCGGCCCGACCTCCGCGCAGCCGGAGCCCCAGCACGTGATGGGCCCGACATCGGAGATGCAGAAGATGGAGATTCCAAAAAAATGAGACCCTCCATCCCGACCGGTATGAAAGCGGCGGCCAGGGCCGCCGCGCTCGCCCTGCTGCTGGTCTTTGCGGCCCAGTTCCTTACGGGGTGCAATTACGCGGACATGCGGGACGATGAGGCGATCCAGGCCTACAACCGGGAATTCCCGAAAATGCCCCGGCAGACCATCCCCATCGGGGGCGGCATCTGGGTCGAGCGGGACGCGAACCCCGCCGAGCTTGTGAACGATCTCCCCCCAACTCCGGAGATCATTGCGCTCGGGGCCGAAAGATACGGCTTTTACTGCGTCATGTGCCACGGGGCGCGGGCCGACGGAAACGGGACGGTGGGACAAAGCTTCGCGCCGCTTCCCGCGAACCTTACCGCGCCGCAGGTGCGGGAACAGGACGACGGGCAGATTTTCTACAAGATCCGCTTCGGCTTCAACCGGCACCCCCCGCTCTATTCGACCGCGACCGACCGGGAAACCTGGGCGATAATCCGCTATGTCCGCTCGCTTGCAAACCGGACGTAAGCGTTGAAGGCAAGTATTCGAAGCTCGATAAACATGTGGTGTGTTATATAGGCTGCTGATAGATTTTCCTCTTTTCTTCATTCGTGTTATTTTTAATAAAATTACCGTAAGGGGCCGATTGAATGAGCATAAATTCTTGGCAACCGATTGAAGATTTGCCAGAGGACTTTCGGGAAATGGCCATTGATGAGTTGGAAAGCCTGGCCTCAATCTGGATAGAGCAGTCGAATAAACTCAAGAGATCTGCAGCGCTCAATCGTTTTAACGAGCAGTTGCGCCGGCAGTGGGCAATTGAAACTGGCATCATCGAAAATCTATATTCCATCGATCGAGGGGTCACATTGTTGTTGATCCAGAGGGGAGTCGAAGCTAGCCTCATTCCTCATGGTGCGACTGATAAGCCAGTGGATCAAGTCGTCTCTATTGTAAAGGACCAAGAAGAGGCATTGGAAGGGCTCTTCGATTTTGTTAAAGGAAATCGTGACCTTTCCACCTCATATATTAAGCAACTTCATCAAGTGTTCACTCGAAATCAAGCCGGTTGCACGGCTATGAGCGGTCTTGGCGAAATGATGCAGGTTTGCCTCATTCGAGGTGAATGGAAAAAATTACCGAACAATCCCACACGACCTGATGGAGATCTACACGAGTACTGCCCTCCAGAACAGGTTGCATCCGAGATGGACCGATTAATTGAGATGCATAACAAACATATCAAGGAGGGGGTCCCACCGGAAATAGAGGCTGCGTGGCTCCACCATCGTTTTACTCAAATCCACCCGTTTCAAGATGGAAATGGCCGAATTGCACGTGCACTTGCATCGTTGATCTTTATTCGGTCACAATGGTTTCCATTAGTAATCGATCGCGAGGTGCGTGGGGAGTATATTGCGGCCTTGGAGATGGCTGATGCGAGCAGTTTGCGGGAGTTGATAAATCTTTTTGCGAGAGTCCAGAAAAAAGCGTTCATCAAAGCTCTTAGCATTTCTGAAGATGTATTGAAATTCGAGAGTACGCTAGGCCAAGTCATAGGTGCGGCCACCGATAGGTTAAGAGCAAGACTACAGTTGCGGGAGCAAGAAAGACGACGAGTATTTCAATTATCCGTGGTATTAGAAAACCTTGCACATGAGAAATTTCGACTAGTCGCTGAAACTTTGAATAGCGATTTGCAATCTATATCCAACGATTTTGCTGTGTTCGTCGAGAGAAGCGGCGGTGCTGACAATGATTATTGGTTCAGATTTCAGATCATTGAAATTGCTAAATCATTTGATTACTATGCGGACACTAGAACATATAGAGCATGGTTACGGTTGAAAATACGGGAGGAACGTCGCGCAGAAATGATAGTCTCCTTCCATGCTCTCGGAGTGGAATTCCTAGGCATTATGGTGGCATCTGCATTTCTTGTATATAGAGACATTGATGAAAGCGAAGTGGCGACCGTCAATGGTCCTTACCCTGTTTGCAAGGAAATATTTCAATTTTCCTATAAGGAGGAGGAGGATGCTGTAGTGAGGCGATTTGATAAATGGTTGAGTGAGGCAATCATCTTTGGTGTTGATGAATGGCGCCGACAGCTTTGAGTAAGGGAATATGACAGCCCCCATATTTTGCGCTTTCTCAGATGTTTGAAACACTCGCCCCATTTATGGTCGGACTTCTCGGCAGCCTGCATTGCATTGGAATGTGCGGGCCGCTTGTCCTCGCTTTCTCCATCCACGTGAAAACGCCGAGTTCGACGGGGCAGGCCGCAGAGGCTGCGCAAGACGGCCGGGCCGGCGCTTTGGGGCTGTCCGGAGCGGTCCCCCGCCTTCTCGCCTTCCAGGCGGTCCCCCACCACCTCGCCTTTCATTCGGGCCGGATACTTTCGTACGGCGTCCTGGGGGCCGTCTTCGCAGCCCTTTTCGAGTCCCTCGAGGTACATGAATTTGCCGCGCAGTACCGGGGCGGGTTTTTTATCTTATCCGGACTCCTGCTCGTGGCGCTCGGCCTCGTGCTGCTCAGGCTCATACCGGTCCCCTCTTTTCTCGTGAGGCTCTCCTCGGCCGGTCCGCTGGGAAGGACGATGGCGGTCCTGGCCAACTCGCGGAACCTGGCATCGAGGGTGGGACTGGGCCTTGCCGCCGGGCTTCTCCCCTGCGGCCTCACCTGGGCCATGCTGGTCACCGCCGCGAGCACCCTCGATCCCGCAAAAGGCTTTCTCACCATGACGTCGTTCGGCCTCGGGACCACGCCGCTCCTTCTTCTGACCGGGGTTGCCGCCTCTTTCATATCCGCGAAGACACGCCTTTTGGGAGAAAAAGCCGCCGCGGTCGCGGTCATCGCGATGGGCCTCGCGCTGCTGGCCAAAGGCGGGGCAATCCTTTGCGGAATCTCGCATCATTGCTCGTAAAAAATTGTGCATCGCGTGCGGAACCTGACTTGGCGCGCATCCGTGACATGGATGTGTGTGCGGATTATTTTCCTTGCCAAACTCGCGGTTAATATGTGAAAATTAGTATCCGAAGTTCATATGCCGGCACCGCTCAAGGACCCCGCGCGTAAAATCGAGTTCCCTGTCCACCAGAGAATCCGAAGATCCGCGAACGGATTGTTATTCTTGACAATTTCCCCCGCCGGAGTTATGAATCGACGCTTTAATGCATTTTATTCAAGCACTTAGATTCGCACAAGAACCTTTGATGCACTCAGACCTTTGAGCGGGCGCTCTGATTTTCGAAATAAGCTTTACGAATCCAGGTATCAGCCTCCCTCATTTCCGTCAGGAGGAAGTATGACAGGCAAAGAGTCCGGCAACAGTACGGTCGGTTCGGTCCTGGTCGTCGGCGGCGGTATCGCCGGCATGCAGGCCGCACTGGACTTGGCAAATTCAGGATATTTCGTCCATCTGCTCGAAAAAGGCCCGGCCATCGGCGGAGGCATGTCCCAACTGGACAAGACCTTTCCGACCAACGAATGCGCGATGTGAATCATCTCCCCCAAGCTGGTCGAGGTCGGCCGGCACCTGAACATAAATCTGCTCACCAATTCGCGGGTCGAGGGCATCGAGGGCAAGGAAGGCGATTTCCGGGTTAAAGTCCGCCAACAGCCGCGCTACATCAGCATGGAGAAGTGCATTTCCTGCGGGGCGTGCGCCGAAAAGTGCCCGACGGCCGTCATGGACGACTACAACGCGGGGCTGGGCAAGCGCAAAGCCGTCTATAAATATTACGCCCAGGCGATCCCGTCCGCCTACGCCATCGACGCCAAGAACTGCCGCCAGTTGGGGCACGGGAAGAAATGCGGGATCTGCGCCAAGGTCTGCCCGGCCGATGCGGTCGATTACGGGCAGAAAGAGGAAATCCTCGATCTCAACGTGGGCGCGGTGATCGTATCGAGCGGCTTCAAGGCGTTCGACCCGAGCCGTTTCGACACCTACGATTATTCGAGCCATCCCAACGTCATGACGGCCCTCGAATTCGAGCGGCTGCTCAGCGCCGGCGGCCCCACCTCCGGCCACCTCGTGCGGCCCTCGGAACTCGTGCGGGAAGCCAAGATCCACGATGTGGAAAAGGATCTCAAGAAACTCGAACGGCAGGCGAAACCGGAAAATGCCGACCAGGTCGAGAAGCTCCAGGCCGAGATTGCCACTCTGAAGGCGCGCCAGACGCACGACCACCCCAAGCGGATTGCCTGGATGCAGTGCGTGGGGTCTCGCGACATCAACCGGTGCGACAACGGCTACTGCTCGGGGGTGTGCTGCATGTACGCCATCAAGGAGGCCGTGATCGCAAAGGAGCACGCCAAGGGGGACCTCGACGCGGCCATCTTCTACATGGACATGCGGACCTTCGGCAAGGAATTCGAACAGTACTACACGCGGGCCAAAAACAACGGCATCCGCTTTATCCGCTCGCGCGTCCACACGATCGACCCGGTGCCCGGGACCGACAAACTCGAATTGAGCTACGTCACGGAGACGGGCGAGATGATGGGCGAGGAATTCGACATGGTCGTCCTCTCGGTCGGCCTGGAATCCTCGCCGGACGCGAAGGAACTCTCCGCGACGCTCGGCTTCGATCTCGACCATTACAAGTTCGCGAAGACGTCGAGCTTTGCGCCCGTGGCCACGACGAGGCCGGGCATATACGTGTGCGGCGTGCTCCAGGGCCCCAAGGACATCCCGCTCTCGGTGATGGAGGCCTCGGCGGCTGCCGGAGCGGCGGCCAGCAGGCTTTCCGGGTCGCGAAACACCCTGGTGAAGGAAAAGACTTTCCCCGAGGAGCGCAACGTCGTCGACGAGCCTCCGCGGATCGGCGTTTTCGTTTGCAACTGCGGCATCAATATATCGAGCGTCGTGAAGGTCCCGGAAGTCGTCGAATACGCGAAAACGCTTCCCAACGTGGTCTACGTCCAGGAAAACCTCTTTTCCTGTTCGCAGGACGCACAGGATAAGCTCGTAAACGTCATCGCCGAGCAGAACCTCAACCGCGTCGTGGTTGCCGCCTGCTCGCCCCGGACCCACGAGCCGCTTTTCCAGGAAACGGTGCGAAACTCGGGCCTCAACAAGTACCTCTTCGAGCAGGCCAACATCCGCGACCAGTGTTCCTGGGTGCACGCGTTCGACCCCGAGGCGGCGACCGGCAAGGCCAAGGACCTCGTCCGGATGGCCGTGTCGCGCGCGGCGCTCATCGAGCCCCTCTCGATGCCCTCGGTCCCGGTCACCCCGGCGGCCCTGGTGGTGGGAGGCGGGGTCGCGGGAATGGTCAGCGCCCTGACCCTTGCCCGGCAGGGCTTCAAGGCGCATATCGTCGAGTCGAAGGAATACCTCGGCGGCCACGCCCTCAAGCTCAGGACCACGTGGAAGGGCGAGGACGTCCCGAAGTACGTGAGCGGGCTCGTAAAAGAGATCAGCCTCAACGAGAACATCGAGGTCCATCTCAACGCGAAAATTCTGGAGACCTCGGGCTACATAGGAAATTTCTCGACCTCGGTTTCCTCGAATGCGCGCGAACCGGTCCAGATCGCCCACGGGGTCACCATCCTGGCGACCGGCGCTCATTCGATCAAGCCCGAAGAATACGGCTACGGCAAGAACAGCCGCGTGTTCCGCTGGCACGAACTCGAGGACGCCTGGGAAACCGACACGGTGAAAAACGCCCAGAGCGCCGTTTTCATCCAGTGCGTCGGGTCGCGTGAAGAGGGGCGGCCGCACTGCAGCAAGATCTGCTGCACCTTCTCGGTGCAGAAAGCGGTGGAACTCAAGGAACGCAACCCCGATATGGATGTCTACATCCTTTACCGCGACATCCGGACCTACGGGGAGCGCGAGGACCTCTACAAGGAAGCCAGGAAGCGCGGCGTTATTTTCATCCGCTACGACGTGGAGCATAAACCGGTGGTAAGCGAGGTGAACGGCGGGCTCGAAGTGAGCGTGATCGACCACGTGCTGCTCCGCCCGATTACCCTGCGGCCCGATTTTATCACGCTGGCGAGCGCCATCTACACCAAGGGCGCGGAGGAACTGGGCCAGCTCTTCAAGGTCCCGCTCAGCCAGGACAAGTTCTTCCTCGAAGTGCACATGAAGCTTCGCCCGGTGGACTTTGCAACCGACGGCATCTACATGTGCGGCCTGGCGCACTATCCCAAGCCCATCGACGAGAGCATCGCCCAGGCCCAGGCCGCGGCGGCGCGCGCGGCGACGGTGCTCGCGCGAAAGACCATCGAGGTCGAAGGCATCGTATCGAGCGTGGACGAGGAGCTTTGCCGCGGGTGCGGAAAGTGCGTCGCGGTCTGCCCGTACGGGGCGCCGCAACTGGTTGACATAAAGGAAGGCGTGCAGGTAACAAGAATCCAGGAAGCGCTTTGCAAGGGCTGCGGAGCGTGCGCCGTCGCATGCCCGACCGGCGCGGCCGGCATCAGGCACTTCAACGACCGGGAAGTGCACACGATGATCGACGCGGCCTTGAGCTAAGAGCAGTGAAGAGTGAACAGTGAGCAGTGAACGGAAAAAACCGGCGCTGGTTTAGACCACCGGAAAGTGTAGGGTGGGCAAAAGCTTTATCTTGCCCACCACCCATTCCCAACGAAGGGCGGCTGTAGGTTGGGTTAAGCGAAGCGAAACCCAACAACCAACGGCGCGGGACAAAAAACTATCGGGTAATGGAACGAAGATTGTTGGGTTTCGCTTCGCTTAACCCAACCTACATTCGAGTCATTCGAGGAAAACGAAATGAGTGCGGATTTCGAGCCGAAAATAATCGCTTTTTGCTGCAACTGGTGCGCATACGCCGGCGCGGACCTTGCCGGGGTGAGCCGCATCCAGTACCCCCACAACATCCGGGTGATCCGGGTGATGTGCTCGGGGCGGGTCTCCCCCGACTTCATCCTCAAAGCGTTCCAGAAGGGGGCCGACGGCATCCTGGTGAGCGGCTGACACATCGGCGACTGTCATTACCTGGACGGTAATGAAAAGGCCTCGCGGGTCATCGAGATGACACGGGAAATGCTCGAACTGCTCGGGATCGACAGCGGACGGCTCGCGCTCGAATGGGTCTCGTCGGCCGAAGGCGCGCGGTTCGCCGAAATCGTCACGACGTTTACAAACCGCGTAAAAGAGCTTGGAAAATCGCCTCTTGGAGTGGCTGCATGAATATAGATGAAGCTGTAAAGCTGCACAGGACATATTACTGCCTCGACTGCGGCGTGTGCACCGGCAGTTGCCCGGTCTCGCGGGTGCTGCCCACCTTCTCGCCGCGCCTGATCGTTGAAAAGGCCCTTCTCGAACTCGGAGACGAGTTGCTCCGGGACAAGGACCTCTGGTCGTGCCTCACCTGCGGCCGGTGCTTCGAGCGGTGCCCGACCAGCATCAACTTTCCCGAGTTCATGCGAAACCTGCGGGAAGAGGCCGACAAGCGGGGGATTTCACCCGCGCTCACCCACCACGGGATGCTCCAGACGGTAATGGAGCTTCAGACCCAGGGCGTGCGGCAGAAAAAGACCGACTGGGCAAGAGAAGCCGGCCAGATCGCCGACAAGGGGGACGTCTTCTACTTCGTGGGATGCATGCCCTACTTCAACGTGATCTTTCGCGACCTCGGGGTGGACAGCCTCAGCATCGGCAAAAACGTCATCAAGGTACTCAACGCCGCCGGGATCACGCCCGTTGTGTCGGACCGCGAATCGTGCTGCGGGCACGACATGCTCTGGAACGGCAAGCCGGAGATGTTCAAGAAGCTCGCGGCGCAAAACCTCGAACTGATCCGGGAAAGCGGCGCGAAGAAGGTGGTCTTCAGTTGTCCGGAAGGCTACTACACCTTCAAGCACCACTATCCGCAATACTTCGGAGACCTCGGCTTCGAGGTGGTCCACTTCTACGACTACCTCGAGAAGATGATCGCCGACGGCGCCCTCAAGCTCGAAAACGGGGGCGGGACATACACCTATCACGACCCGTGCAGGCTCGGCCGCCAGGCAAAAATCTACGACAGCCCGAGGACGATCCTCAAGAGCATCAAGGGCTCCGAGCTGCGGGAAATGGAGCGCAACAGGGAAAACTCCCTTTGCTGCGGCACCACCGGCTGGGCGAACTGTTCGAGCTGCTCGAAGCAGATCCAGGCCGAGCGGCTCAAGGAAGCGGCGGCGACCGGGGCGGACACGCTCGTCACCGCCTGCCCCAAGTGCCGGATACATCTCAACTGCGCCCACCCTACACCTATAGACGAGGTGAAAACGTGAGCAAAGACATACTGGTTATCGGCGGAGGGATCGCCGGAATTCAGTCCGCACTGGATCTCGCGGAGATGGGAATCCAGGTGCACATGGTCGAGAGGCTTCCGAGCATCGGGGGGAAAATGGCCCAGCTCGACAAGACATTTCCCACCAACGACTGCGCCATCTGAATTCTTTCGCCGAAGCTGCTGGATGTCGGTCGGCATCCCAGAATAAACCTTCTCGCCTACAGCGAAATTGTACAGATCAGCGGCGAAGCGGGCAATTTCAAGATTACCGTGAAAAAGAAGGCCCGCTATGTAAACGAGGACAAGTGCACCGGATGCGGGGCGTGCGCCGAGAAATGCCCCGGCATGGCCGTTGACGTGTTCAACGCCGGCATCGGCCACCGCAAGGCGATCTACAAGTATTTCGCCCAGGGCATCCCATCCGTTTACACAATCGACGCGGAAAGCTGCCGCCAACTCGGGCAGGGCAAGAAATGCGGCGTGTGCGCCAAGACCTGCCAGGCCGGGGCGATCGATTACGAGCAGAAAGAGTGCATGGTCGGACTCGAAGTCGGGGCGATCGTCATCGCCAGCGGCTACGACGTCTTCGACCCCACGGTCATTCCCGAATACGGCTACGGGCGCATAGACAACGTCGTGACCGCCCTTGAATTCGAAAGGCTTCTGAGCGCCTCGGGTCCCACGGCGGGCCACCTGGACCGCCCCACCGAACTGCTCCTGGAAAAGCGGATCGAAGAGGGAGAAAAAGAGCTGAGAAAGCTCTCGGGGCGCGTAAAGCAGCTCGAAGACAAGCAGGGCAAGAAGTCGGCCCAGGTGATCGAGGAAGTTAAGGCCGGGGCCTCGGATGCCGCCCTCGTCGAATGGGCCAGGCAGGCCGAAACGCTTGCGGGCCTCGAAGAGAGGCTTGCCGCGATGCACCGGAAAAAAGCCGCCGCGACCACGGCCAAGAAGCTCGCGTTCATCCAGTGCGTCGGGTCGAGGGATTTTCGCTACAATAAGTTCTGCTCGTCCTACTGCTGCATGCACTCGGTAAAAGAGGCGATGATCGCAAACGAGCACGACCGCGAAGTCCGCTCGTCGATTTTTTGCATGGACCTGCGCGCGGTGGGCCGGGGATTTGAAGAATATAAGCTTCGCGGCGGAAAGCAGGCCAATATCGAATACGTCCGGGGCCGGGTCGCCGAAATAACGGAAGACGCCGAGAAAAACCCCATCGTCTGGTTTGAATCCACCACCGACCGGCAGGTCAAGAGCGAGACCTTCGACATGGTGGTCCTCGCCACCGCCTGCGTCCCGACCGCCGGGACCGCCGAACTCGCCCGGATTACCGGGGCGGAGCTTGACGCGAACGGATTTTTCAAAACCGACCCGCTGATGCCGCTTGCCACGACCAGGCCCGGCATTTTCGTGTGCGGGTGCGCCCAGGGCCCGATGGACATTCCCGAATCGGTCGCCCAGGCAAGCAGCGCCGCCGCCTGCGCCGCCGAAACCGTGATCGGATCGCCGACGGAACTCAAGGCCACGGGTTAGCGCTATTGTTGGGTTTCGCTCCGCTTAACCCAACCTACGCGCTCTGTTACTACGCGCCCTGTTACATCACAGCGCGGGAGAATAAACCGCGTTAAGGGCGAACAGGGGACTCCCCTCCCTCGGTGGGAGGGGCTGGGGGAGGGGGTCGTAAGTACCTGAAAATTCGACACCCCCCTTAACCCCTCCCATCGAAGGGAGGGGGGCTTGGGTCCCGCGTTACTTCAGCGCGCTCGAATATGTGCTTGGGCAACAGCCCGGAGAGCGTGGGAACGAGAGATTACGAAGGCTGGGTTACGCCAAGCGAAACCCAACACCCCACTGCAATATGAGGTGCCCAATTGGCAGAAGAAATCCGAATAGGAGTTTTTGTTTGTGACTGCGGCAGCAACATCGCCGGCTATCTCGACGTTCCCTCGCTTGCCGAGTACGCCAAAACGCTGCCCAACGTCGCCTACGTAAAGGAAAACCTTTACACCTGCTCCGAGAACGGCATCAACGAGATCAAGGCCGCCATAAAGGAGCAGAAGCTCAACCGTGTGGTCGTCGCCTCGTGCACGCCGCGAACGCATGAGCCGCTTTTCCGGGGCACCTGCGCGGAAGGGGAGCTTAACCCCTACCTGTTCGAGATGGTGAACATCCGCGACCAGTGCTCGTGGGTCCACATGCAGGAGCGGGAAAATGGGACCGCCAAGGCGAGGGACCTCATCCGGATGGGCGTTGCCAAGGCCGCGCTTCTCCAGCCGCAGGAACCGATCCAGTCCCCGATGGACCAGAAGGCGATGGTGATCGGGGGCGGCATAGCCGGCATGACGGCCGCCCTGACGCTCGCAAACCGCGGCTACCATACCACGCTTATCGAAAAGACGGCTGAACTGGGCGGCATGCTGCTCAAGCTCGACAAGCTCGCGCCCTCGGGGGCCGACGCCGCCGCGCTCGCCCAAAGACAGGCCGAAGCGGTCCGCAGGCACCCCAATCTCCGGCTCCTCACCTCGACCACGATAGACGAGGTAAAGGGATACATCGGCAATTTCAAGGTGAGCGTGAGCGTCGACGGCGCGAAAGAGGAATTCGGCACCGGCATCATCATCGTCGCAACAGGGGCCCAGGTGCTCAAGCCCCTCGGCATGTACGGCTACGACGGCAAGAAGGTCATCAATCAGCTCGAACTGGAAGATCTCTTCAAGTCAGGCGCATTCTCTGCCAAAAACGTCGTCATGATCCAGTGCGCCGGGGCCCGCAACGAAGAGCGCAAATACTGCTCGCGCATCTGCTGCATGGTCGCCATAAAGAACGCCATCGCAATCAAGGAACGGAGTCCCGCGACGGGCGTGCGCATCCTGTATCGCGACATCCAGGCCTACGGGACCGAAAACGAGGCCCTGTACCAGCACGCAAAGGAACTGGGCGTCATATTCATCAAGTACGACCCCGCCCTCCCGCCCAGGGTGGAAGGGGACAAGGTCGTCGTCAACCACCAGCTCCTCGGCCGCGAAATAGCGCTGCCCCAGGATTTGGTGGTCCTCTCGACACCGCTGATCGCCGGCGAGGACAACGAGACGATCTCGCAGTTGCTCAGGGTCTCGCTTGACGAGAACAAGTTCTTCCTCGAAGGCCACGTCAAGCTCAAACCGCTCGACTTCGCAACCGACGGCGTCTACCTGTGCGGAAACGCGCACTACCCGGCATCGGTCCGCGAGGCCGTGTCGCAGGCGCTCGGGGCCGCCTCGCGCGCCTCGATCCCGCTTTCCAAGGGCACGATGACGGTCGAGCCGATAGTTTCGACCCTTGTGGACGAGGATGCGTGCCGGGGTTGCGGACTGTGCGCCGCGCTCTGCCCCTACGGCGCGCTCGAAATCGTGCGGGGCGAGAAAGGCCGCAAGGTCAGGGTCATCGAGGTAGCCTGCAAGGGTTGCGGCGTTTGCGCCGCCACCTGCTACCAGCACGCGCTGAGCGTAAACTCCTACACCGACCAGCAGATAGGCGAGCAGATCAAGGCTTTCCTGGAAGAATCGGCGTAGGACAACATAGATTCACCGCGGAGGACGCAGAGGACGCAGAGAAAGACTTGAGAAAAGCCAAAATAAATTTTCGTTGAGTTTTTTCACAGTTTTTTCTGTTTTTCTCAGTGTTTTTCTCCGCGACCTCTGCGCACTCTGCGGTGAGAAATTTTTTCGGTTGACACGAGGAGAGGCAGATGCCGGGTTTTGTTCCCAGGATTCTGGTTATGTGCTGCACCTGGTGAGGCTACGCAGCGGCCGACTTCGCTGGAGTTTCCAGGATGCAATATACGACGGATGTGCGAATCATCCGTATCATGTGTACGGGCCGTGTGGACCCGACCATGGTCGCGGACGCCTTTATCGACGGGGCGGACGGGCTGATGGTGGTGGGCTGCCACTTCGGGGACTGCCACTACATTTCCGGCAATTACCAGGCAAAGGTCAAGATGGGCCTGGCCTCCCGCACGCTCGAATACGTGGGCCTCAACCCCGCGCGGGTGGAGTTTAACCAGTGCTCGTCGGCCGAAGGCGAGCGGTTCGTGAGCCTCGTGACCGCGTTCAACGGCGCCGTGCGCGAGATGGGACCCCTGGGGTCGGCGGCGGACCGGTTTGCGCTTCCCGAACTCAAGGGCAGGCTCGATACGGCCAGGACCGCGCTGGGCAAGGAAAAACTCCGCTGGGTGGTCGGGAAGTTCACCGAATTCCAGGGCATCGGCAACAAGTACGGCGAGCGGTTCACCGAGCACGAGATGTGGCGGACCCTGGATACCATCGTCATGGATGAAATCGCCACGCACGACATCCTCAAGGCGATGCGCACGGGGCCGGCGTCGGTAAAGGAGATCGCGGCAAAACTCTCGATCGCCCCGCCCGACGCGCTCAAGTACGTTCTGGTGCTCCAGCGCAGGGGATTTGTCGAGTTGTCCTCGATCGAGGGCGAAACGCCGAAGTACCGCGCGGTGGACAGGCCGGCAGCGGCCGCGGCCGCGTAAAATCAAGCGAGGGACCCTATTGGTTTGCTCCCGGTCTGTAGGGCGGGCTAAGCGGAGCGCAGCCCGCCGGGACTTCTCGATATTGAAGATAACCCTTTTGGTTTGCTCCCAGATTCCCGGAGGATGCAACGGTGTCAGATAAGCAGGTAATCATTTTCGGAGGCGATCCGGCAGGCGTCGCGGCGGCCGTCGAACAGGCCGAAGCGGGCAGGCGCGTTATCCTGGTGGAACCCTCTCCAGGCCTGGGCGGGGGGCGCATCCCGCGCACCCACATCCTGAACGGAGGCCCGGCCCCCTCGGACCCCAATTACGAGGCGGTAAAGCGCCATCCCAATATCCGGATCATCACCAACGCGACGGTCGAGAAGGCCGCGGCCAAGGACGGCGGCTACAAGTTCCGCATCCGCCGCAAGACCCCGCGCGTCGACCCGGAAAAATGCAACGACTGCCGCGAGTGCATGCGGGTGTGCCCCATTAACATGTACGACGATTTCAACGAGGGACTCGGGTTCCGCACGGCCATCGACTTTTTCAACCCCGGCACGGGCGAGTACAACATTTTCAAGGAAGATATGCCGATCTGCCAGGCGACCTGCCCGGCAAACCTCGACATCCGCTCCTACGTCGGCCTGATCGCGGACGGAGAATACGACAAGTCGCTTGCCAAGATCCGCGAGCGGCTCCCGTTTGCGCTCTCGATCGGCCGGGTGTGCCCGCATCCCTGCGAAACGGCGTGCAACCGGGGCTACATGGACGAGCCGATCTCGATCTGCACCCTCAAGCGCTACGTCGCCGATTTTGAAATGAATAACCAGGTCACGGCCCCCGTGGAGGTCCCCGACGAGTTCCACAAGGAACGGGTCGCGATCATCGGCGCGGGACCGGCGGGTCTTTCCTGCGGCTACTACCTGGCCAAGGCGGGATACAAGTCGGTATGCTTCGAGGCCCTCGCCGAACCCGGCGGCATGTTCCGCTACGGCATTCCCGAATACCGGCTCCCCACCCCGACGCTCATGCACGAAATAAACTGGATCCTCTCCCACGGGGTCGAGCTGCGGTGCAACACGCGCATCGGCAGGGACATCACCTTCGAGCAGATCCAGGCCGAGTTCGACGCGATCTTTATCGGGGTCGGCGCGCACCTTGGCATGAAGCTCCAGATCAAGGGCGAGGACATGCGGGGCGTGGTGGACGGCGTGGATTTTCTGCGCGAGGTGAACGCGGGGAAGAAGGTCGACGCGAAGGGCAAGGTCATCGTCATCGGCGGTGGAAACGTCGCCATGGACGCCGCCCGTGTGAGCTGGCGCGAGGGATTCGACGAGGTCCACATCCTCTACCGCAGAACGAAGAAGGAAATGCCCGCCAGCCCCTGGGAAATCGACGCCGCGGAACATGAAGGGATCAAGATTCAGTACCTGGTCGCCCCCGTCGAGGTTGTCGGAGAAAACGGCGTGATGACGGGGCTGAAATGTCTCAGGATGGAGCTTGGCGAGCCGGATGCCAGCGGAAGGCGCCGCCCGGTGCCCATCGAAGGCTCCGAGTTCGTCGTCGAGGCCCAGACCCTGATCCCGGCCATCGGGCAGCGCCCGGACCTCGCTTTCGTGCCCGATTCGAGCGGAATCAACGTCACCAAGTGGAGCACCTTCAACGTGGACAGGTCCAGCTACATGACCAACGTCCCGGGCGTTTTCTCGGCGGGAGACGTCGAAACCGGACCGGACATCGCGATCCGCGCCTGCGCCGGGGGCCGCAAAGCCGCGCAAGGCATCGCCCGCTACATCGAAGCAAAGCGCGGGAAGTAGGGGCGGGGCCGATTCCCCGAATTATGGAACGGGTGAGCTCCGTGGGGCGGGCTTTCCAGCCTGCCGCAAAGCCGGACTCCACCTCCAAGAAAGAGGCGGGCTGGAAAGCCCGCCCCATGACATGACGAGGGCCAATCTCACAAGAGGCTGACATGCAATACGAAAACAAAGGCCGCTACATCGTAAGATTTAAGGATATTCCATCGCCGCGCCAGCAGTTCATCGAAATCGGCGTTGACGAGCGCCGGAACAACTACCGCGAGGTCGAGTTGGGGTTCGACGAGGAAAGGGCGCTCAAGGAAGCCAAGCGGTGCCTGAGCTGCCGGCGCTGCCTCGGGTGCGCCCTGTGCTGGGCCGAGTGCAAGCCCGAAGCCATCCGGTTCGAGATGGAAGACGAAGTCTTCGAACTCGAGGCCGATTCGGTCATCATCTCGCCGGGAGTCGAGCGCGCGCTCGACCGGATCGACAGGAAATTCGGGCTCGGCAAGGAAACCAACATCATAACCGACCTGCAGTTGGAGCGCATGCTGAGCGAGAACGGCCCGAGCGCCGGGCTGGTGATCCGCCCCTTCGACGGTGAAATCCCGGCAAGCGTGGCCTTTGTCCAGGCATTCGACAAGGCGGCCCCGAACCTCAACCAGGCGGCCATGACCTATGCGGTAAACGAGGCGGTCCTTCTGAGGCAAAAACTCCCGAGGGTCCAAATCAAGATGTTCGCGGGCGGCCTCGATGGTTTCGCGGAAGCGCAAAAAGCACTCGAAACCAGTGGGATCGAAGTGAGCAACACCCCCGTTCAGTCCGCCGCATCCGGAGAAAATCAGTCCGTGAAGCTGACCTTCGGCGCCGACGGCGCCCAGGAGACGGCGAGTTTCGATCTCGTGGTGCTGATCGTCCAGCCGCAAATTTCCAAGGACGCCCGCGACCTCACAAAAAGTCTCGGCCTGACCCTTACCTACGGAAATTTTCTTGCCGGCGAGACGGGCCTCATCACGACGGAAAAGGAATCGCTGAAACTGGCGGGGCAGGCATGACGATGCCGTAGCGGCCCGCTCGCAAGCTCTTATACCGAGTTGCGTTCAGTGCCATCTTGAACACAATTCGTATTAAAGCCAAGCCATCCACCCTCCCGCGATAATTTTTATATCCGGGAGGGTTTTTTGTCCCAAACGTCATCCGCCAGCCGCCCGACGAGGCGGCAGTCATGGAGGTTCAAATTACCCGGCCAACCGGTTATGGCGGGGTCTCCCGACCTCGCCATGCTCTCGACCGGAGGTCTCCAACGCATCTCTGGACCAGTTGACCTCCTTGGGAGACCTTCGGCCGGGCATGGTGGCACGGTCGGGAGACCGTGCCACAACGGGTGGGTCTCTACCTTTCCGGCAGTCCGGGCGGGGATCAACCCCGCCCCTACGGTTTTAGCGGAAGTCCGGCACGTCCTTTGACCGTAGGGGCGGGGTTGATCCCCGCCCGGACTGCCGGATGGATATGGACTGACCGTCTCGAATGTCTTTGGTTTGATCCCACGCCTGGGAACGCACTGTGTTTGGGCAGCAACTCCTTCACCGTCTCCATCGTTTCCTGGCCGGCTAGCCGGGCGCAAAAAAATGCCGTGCCCACCATGGTATTATTTCCTATTTGCGAGACAAACCCCTTTGGGTTTTTTAGTTTTTTGACGTTTGTGCTATAAGCCGAGCCATACGCCTTACAAATCCAATTACAGGAGAGTAATTCACGGGATGAAAGTCGCATACTTCAGTATGGAAATCGGCCTGAACGAAAACATGCCCACCTACAGCGGAGGTCTCGGGATACTGGCCGGAGACCACATCAAGTCGGCCGCCGACCTGAATATTCCGCTCGTTGCGGTGACGCTGCTCTACAAGCGCGGCTATTTCATCCAGAACATCAACCCGTTCGGGAAGCAGGAGGAGATGTATCCCTACTTCGATCCGCGCGCCTTCATGGAACCGCTGCCCCTGAAGGTGAAAATCCGGATCGAGGGACGCGACGTCCAGATCGGGGTGTGGAAATACAACCAGGTGGGGACCACGGGACGCGTGCCGGTCTACTTCCTGGATACCGACCTGCCCTCCAATGCGCCCGAGGACCGCCTCATCACGCAGTTTCTCTACGGGGGCGATTCGCACACCCGGATATCCCAGGAGGCCGTGCTCGGGATAGGCGGCTACATGGCCCTCAAGCGCCTCGAACCCCGGATCACCACCTACCATATGAACGAGGGGCACGCGGTCTTTCTCACGCTCGCGCTCTTGAAGGACCACGGGGGAGACGTCGAGCAGGTCCGCTCGAAGTGCGTTTTCACCACGCACACGCCCGTCCCCGCCGGCCACGACAAGTTCGGCTACGACCTGGCCTCGAAGGTCCTCGACGATTTCCTGCCGTCAAATATCCGGCAGCTTGCGGGTGAGAGCATCCTCAACACCACCGTGCTCGCCCTCAACCTCTCGCGCGCGGCGAACGGGGTGAGCCAGCTCCACGGGGAAATATCGCGGCAGATGTTTCCGGGGTTCGATATCGGGCACATCACGAACGGCGTGCACCACCTGAGCTGGACGGGGCCCGAGTTCAAGGCCCTCTTCGATAAGTATATCCCGAACTGGCGTAATGACCCGCAACAGCTTGCCGACATCTCGCTCATTCCGGACAGCGAGATAGTCGAAGCCAAGAAGAGCGCCAAAAAGCGCCTCATCAGCTACATCAACTCGGTGTCGGCGGCGGGCTTCACGGACGAGTTGCTAACGATCTGCTTTGCGAGGAGGGCGGCCGCGTACAAGAGGTCGACGCTCATCTTCAGCGACCTCGAATACCTGTTCAACCTCTCGTTCGACCGCGTGCAGTACGTTTTCGCGGGCAAGGCGCACCCCCAGGACGAGCCCGGAAAAGAGCTGATACGGGAGATCGTAAATATCGGAAAGCAGTACGAAAACAAGCTCCGGCTGGTGTTTGTCCCCAACTACAATATCTGGGTGGCGGGAATGATGACCGCGGGGGCCGATGTGTGGCTCAACACCCCGAGGCGGCCGCGCGAGGCCAGCGGCACGAGCGGCATGAAGGTCTGCTTCAACGGCGGGGTCAACATGAGCGTGCTGGACGGCTGGTGGCGCGAGGCATGCCGCAACCGGCTGAACGGCTGGGCGATCGGGGACGACGAGGACCAGTCCGACGAAGCCGCCGCCGCCGACCTCTACCAGGACCTCGACGACATGGTGACCACCTATTACGCCAACCCCAAGCAGTGGCTCGCGATCATGCGGCACTCGATCTCAGACATCAGCCCCCGGTTCAACACGCACCGGATGGTGCTGGAGTATTTTCACCGGTACTATGTGTGATACGGGGCGGGGCATATCCCGGTTGCCAGGTTATGGCGCGGTCTCCCGACCGCGTCATGCGCTCGACCGAAGGTCTCCAACCATGACGCCGGGCTAAGCATTGAGCCGGGACGAGGGAAACACGACCTCCGCCCTGTCACACTCCCGGGCTGAAGCTGTAGTTGCGGGGAATCTCGGGCTGGTGTTCGGGCCGGAGAAGGTCGTAGACCGATTTTACGGGGTTGAAAGTATACGGCGGGACCTCGACGAACACGCTCACCCAGTGCGCCATGCTCCCGTTCCACAATCCGGGGAGTTCCAGCGCGCGGATGTCCTTTCCATCCTTCGACTTCCTGGTAATGATGACGGCGTTGCGGTCGACGTACTTCCTGAGATCGAAGGGCCTTCCTTCGCAGTCCCGCGTGCAGCACACGATGTCCACGGGGTTGAAGTGGGTCGAGGAATTCCATATCTCGCGCTGCCGCTCGGACTCGAAATCCACCTGGGCCTTTTCGACGATCTGGACGGTTGTCGACCCGTCCGGCCCTTCCACCCAGAAGGGCGCGCCCCCCGGCTCGCCGGCATTGGGGACCACGCCGCAGACGCGGATCGGCCGGTCGAGCCGCTCGATCAGCAAAGCGCGCCTCTTTTCCTCCGGCCACTCATTAAAGCCGCCGGGAAGCTCGATAAGGAGTTCGTCCGCGGCAAGCCGCGCCGCCTCCCGGACGGCCTCCCCCGGCTCCCCGCTCTTCATCCGGCGCACGAGCGCATGGATTTGTTCCTGGATGAAGACCAGGTATCCGCCCAGCACCTTCTTCCAGTGGCAAACGTGCTCCTTGAGCCTGTCCGGAACGATATTGTCGATGTTCTTGATATAGACGAGGTCGGCCTGGAGGTCGTTCAAGTTCTCGAGCAGCGCCCCGTGCCCGGCGGGCCGGAAATGCAGCCGGCCGAACCTGTCCCGGAACGGATAGCCTTTCATGTCGGCGGCTATCGTATTGGTCGAAGATTTCTGAAAGGAAAAACCGATGTCGAAGGTCGTGCCGAAGCGCTCGCCAAGGCGGCGGGCGGACTCTTCCATATGGGCGCTGAAGCTCGCCGCGTGCTCCTCGGGCACCGTGAAATGCAACCTGCACGTTCCTCCCGCCGCGCCCTGGTAGAAGACGGACTCGGCGAGCTGTTCCTCGAATGCGGTCCTGTGCTCGTTGCTGTAGGAATGGAACTTGAGAAGGGCCTTGGGAAGGCACCCGTAGTTCAGGCCGCGCTTGGTAAGCAGGTATTCGAGAAGCATCCGGAACTGGCCCTGGTGGATGATTTCCTCCATGTCGAGCCCGTCCTGGGCGAGGGTGTCCCTGAGGTCGTCAACGAAGGCGAACTGGTCGAGGGACTCAAGGAAGCGCATGAACTCGCAGGCGACCGCCACTTCCTGGCTCGCCCTTTTATAGAGCTCGTCTTTTTCGAGAAACTGGGGAAGATAGTATATCTGCAGGAGGGACTGAAACATCCTCGAAGCCGCTCCCGAGGCGGGAACAAACTTCATGAACCGCCCGGCCCGGGCCGCTTTTTCGTGCAATTCGAGCAGGTTCTTCCCGTCGGCTTCGCCGATTTTGCGGACGCCGTCGCCCAGGGTGCAGGGCCGGCTGAGGCTAACCGAGAAGCCGGGTTTTCGGAAAATCTCGATCTGTTCGAGCACCTGGGCGCGGGTGATGCCCAGGGACTTCATCTGCCGGTTGTCCGCTTCGGTAAAACGGATCTTCATAAACTCTCATCCGCGCTGTTCGCACTATTGAAGAACACGTGACCGTTCACCGCGGAGACGCAGAGGGCGCGGAGAAAAAGCGAATTTGAATTCGTTAAGTCCAGGACAGCCTTCAGCTTCTTTGGAGGAGCGGTTTCTTGAAGTTTTACCGGGAGTTTCAGGTAGCTCCCGGGTTTCTCGGCGTCCTCTGCGTCTCTGCGGTGAACGGTTACAAGAACACGTATCAGGCGCCAAGCGCCCGGTATCGGATGTCGGCGGGGGCCCGCACGCAAACCCAACGCAGCGGCCCAAAATCCCGACACCTGCAACCCGGCGCCCGGCGCCTCGATTTCCAGGCTATTTTACAAGAATTTCTATCTTTGCCGCAGACTTCAGCTTGTCCACGTACACGACCAACTGCTGCGAGACTTTCTCATTTTTTATATGCTGTTCGATGCGGGGCCGCATCTCCTCGAACGACATGACCCCGGCGTCTTTTTTCTCCGTCACCTTTATCAGGTGGTAGCCGAACTCGGTCTCGACGATGCCGCTCACCTGGCCGGGCTTAATCGAAAAAGCCGCCTGCTCGAAGGGGGCGACCATCTGGCCGCGCTCGAAGAAGTTAAGGTCTCCCCCGTTCTCCTTGCTGGGGCAGTCGGAGACTTCCTTCGCCACCTGGGCAAAATCGGCCCCGCCCTTGATTTTCTTCTCGATTCCCTTCATCTTTTCGAGCGCCTTGGCCTTTTCCTCGGGGCTCGCCTTCGCGTCGACCTTCACCAGGATGTGGCTCGCGCGGATCATTTCGGGGGACTTGAAGATATCGGGGTTCTTGTCGTAAAAGCCCCTGGCTTCAGCGGGGTCCAGCACGATCTTGGCGGCTACTTCCTGGTCGATCAGCTTGCGCAGGACCATCTCGGAGGCGAACTGGTCCCGGATCGTTTGTTCGTTAAGGTTCATCTGGGCGAGCGCCTTGACGAATTCTTCCTGCGAGCCGAATTTTTTCTTCAGCCCTTCCATCTGCATGTTGACCTCGGCTTCATCCGCCTTCATTCCCATCCCGGCGGCCTGCTGCTTGAGGACCTCGCGCCCGATCATGTTGTCGAGGATCTGCTTTTTCATTTCCCCGACTTCCTTGTCATCCGCCGCGCGGCCCATCATTTCCACCCGGCGGTCGAACCGGTCCACCTCGACTTGATAGTCGGCTTTCGTAATAGGCTTGCCGTTAACCTTGGCCACATTGCCGCTCGAATCACCCTTCACCGGGGCTCCTTCCGTTTTTGCGGGCGAAGGAGTCTCCTTGCCGCTGGAGGCGGCCTCCTTGCCGGTCGTTTTGCCGGCCGTTTTTTCCGCGGCCGACACGTAGATTCCATAGCCGGCCAAAGATACGCACACTATGAAAATAGACGCCAGTAAGACTGTTTTCTTCATCCCTTGCTCCTTGTCTAAAAAAATAACCCATAAGAGCGGGGCGCCCCCATGGGTGTTTCAGCCGATTTTCACATCGATGACGAAATCCTCGCGCGGATTTAATATTTTGCCAGTATACTCGCTACGACGTATAAGAGTCAATAATCACTCTTTTCTGCTGAAAAAATTCATGCCGGGCAACGAAATTTCCGCATGAGCCCGGTCCCGGCATCCCCGCGTCAAACGACAGCTAAAATACTGCGAGAGATAGCGGATTGCAATGCAGGTTATGACAATTCCCGGCATGAGCCTGATAATTCTCCGCGGAACGTATTTCCGGGACTCGTCCCCAATGCGCATTCCGAAAGATCCGCGACCGTCTTCCCCCGACCTCGGCCGGGAGCCACGCTGAGACCCCGCTGTTTTGCTCCTCCTTGAGTTTTTTCATTTGCTGGTTAAACTTCTTCGAGCGCTTTCATTTCCTTCCTGCCGCGCCGGCAGCGGACCGTCATTTCGTAACCGTTCACCGCAGAGGCGCAGAGAACGCTGAGAAGACCTAAGGATAGTGTTGACAGGAATTAGAACCGAGGACTGCTTTCCCATCCTAATCCTGTAAATCCTGCTCATGGCTTTTCCTGCGCTCTCTGCGTCTCCGCGGTGAACGATTACGTCATTTCCTGGAGGGGCCGCCCCCCGGTGGAGAGCGGCGCGCAGCCGGCAAACAGCGTGTGACGGCGCGGGGACCGGGCATGAAGAGGAGGCGCGGGTATTGCCCGAGACGCGGAGAGCAACCGGGGCTGCATGAGAATCGAGGTTTCGACGCCGGATACGGGGAACCTGGAGGATAGGAGGTACACTTTGCCTCTCCCTCGACCGGAAAAAAAATACGGACATCGACTGACTGTCCAGGGGACCGAACCTATATTGGCCCATGGGGCCGTCACATTAGCCAATCGTGGCGAATCTATTTCATTCATAGTTCAAAGTCGATCAAATTCTATTTGACGGCTGAAAATCTTCAGCGCGAATGACAAGATCGGCAACTCACCAATATCCTTAACTGTTATCAAATGATGTCAGGAGACCGTTCATGGCTCGCCCGTCCTGGAAAATCAAGATCGCCCTGGTCCTTCTCGTATCGAGCGCGGTGCTGTCCGCGCTGCATGTTCTCATTTTCAGGGACGCGCCGACCCTTTTCTTCTACATCGTCCTGGACATTGTGTTCGTCCCGATCCAGGTCCTGCTCGTGACGATCATAATCGAGCACCTGCTGAGCGAGCGCGAACGGCAGTCGGTTTTGCAAAAGATGAACATGGTGATCGGGGCCTTTTTCGGCGAGGCGGGCAACCGGCTGATATCCCAGATGGGGTCGACCTGCGTCGATTTTCCCAAACTCGAGGAGTCGCTTGCCGTCGCAACCCACTGGAGGAGGAGCGATTTCAAGACGGCGTCCGAGTTTATCGAAAACTACGAGTGCCGGTTCGGTCCGGAGGAGGAGCATCTCGAAGAGTTGAAAGCCTTCCTTCTCAAAAAACGCGCGTTCATGCTCGGGCTGCTCCAGAACTCGAACCTGCTCGAACACGACAGGTTCACCGACCTTCTCTGGGCCGTCTGCCACCTGACCGAGGAACTCGAGGCGAGACAGGACCTTGCGAACCTGCCGGCGTCCGATCTCAGGCATATCGAAGGGGACATCCAGCGCGCCTTCGGGCTCCTGGTGCGCGAATGGCTCGCCTACATGCTGCATCTCAGGAAAAACTACCCCTACATGTACTCGCTGTCCGTGAGGATGAACCCGTTCAATCCCGACGCGTCGCCCGTGGTCACCGGCTGAGGACGGGCACGGCCCTCTCACCATGCCTTTGCCGGGGGGGCATCAACACAATGACTTCGGCCAATCCAGCTCCCCCCGCTCCCGTGCCGAACACACAAGCCGACGGGAAAAGGCCGGCAATTGACGGCCTTTTCCCGTCGATCTTCACCCGCAACATTCCGGCATGCCCGCCTCATGTTTTCCAGGCAGGTTCCTCTGTAAATGCGAAATAATATGCAAATTAAACGGCCGGGCTCAATAAGGGTTGACAATTCGGATCTTCTTCCCGATACAGCGCTGCCTCAAAATCATTAGATTTCCATTGCTCAATAAATTCGCCTAATGTAAATTTATTCCGATGCCTTACTGATTCGATTCTCACCTTTTTATAGGAGCCGGCATAAAGTGCTGAAAACCTTATTAATTCTATTTCCGTTATGCTTGCTGATTTCCATAACCCCAAGCATGGCCGATAAGCGACATCATAGTGGAGAGGGCTTCGAGTTCAGCGGCGACCATAAATTCAAAAGCTCGAAGGGGCATCGCGGAGGCGATAAAGGCAACGAAACAACCGGTCAGATTGCCGTCTGGCTCTTGTTGAGCGTGAACCTGACGGTTGCCGCAAGTATCCTGGTTAAGTCGGCAAATCGGTTCTTACGGTTGAGTGCGGAAACAAAGAAGTCTCTTACGAGGTTCAACCAGACACAAAAAAAATATCTTATGAAATTCCATTATTACTTGAACCCTTGCATCTTAGCTATTGCCTTTCTTCATTGGTCCCTGTCACGATGCAGATCGACATCCCTTCCGGAGTGGGGTCTGATTCTCATGGCCATTTTGGCCGGATTGGGCATTATATTGAAACTGAAGTTGGCCCCGCAGACTTCCATAAAGTACCTGTACAAAGTGCATACTAACCCCGGAGTGCTGGCAACTCTCATCCTCGTTCTGCTGACCGGCCATTTGATCGTGGATTGACCTGGCCCTTAATTGGGGCGTAGGGTATAGTAGTCGAAAACAAGGGAGGAAATAAATGGGATATTTCTTTGATGTCGGCCAGAAGATGTTTCAAAATGCCCGCAACGGCATGAAAGAGGTGATCGCTCAGTGGGACCCGGCATTTGCGACCGATCTTGAAATCGAGCAGATGGAGAAGGAGTTCGACAAAATCAACGCCGAGGTCACACGGGCCAAGGAAGAGATGGCCAGAGAGGTCCGCGAATACCGGGAGAAGCGCTTCGCGTACGACCAGATCCTCGCGTCGGCAAAGCTGCTTCAGGATCAGGGAAAGACCGATAAGGCCGCGATCCAGATGGACAGGGCCGAGGCGATAATGCCTGACCTCGAAAGGGAGAAGGCGGAGGCCGAGGAAGCGACGGAATACTTCGTGGCCATGCAGAAGGAGTTGAACGAATTTGCCCAAAAGATCACCGAGGGCAAACGCGTGATCGACTCCAAGCGCCGACAGGCGGAGATGGCCAAGCTCAAGGCCGAGCGCGAGGACCGGAAAGCCGAGCATGCGAAGGTCCTGGCCGGGCTCAAGGAACGGACCTCGGGCATGGCTTCGCTTGCGCAAATCTATGACAAGCAGCGCGCGCAGGCGGAACGAAAGGCCGATGCCTCCAAGCGCAAAGCCGAGGTGTTTACCTCCGTTGCGCCCTCGACCGCCAAGGAGGAAGACGCGGACATCGCCGCCGCGATGGCGGCTGCCAAAGGCAAACCGGCCGTGTCATCCGAAACTTTCGAGGAGCGAATGG
This sequence comes from Syntrophobacteraceae bacterium, assembly GCA_049300095.1. Taxonomy (GTDB): domain Bacteria; phylum Desulfobacterota; class Syntrophobacteria; order Syntrophobacterales; family Syntrophobacteraceae; genus SbD1. The sequence goes on along the minus strand of JBAQYM010000261.1, from coordinate 300 downwards.
CCCGTTTGAAAAAACTCGATTAGGCGAAGAGTTGCATCCCGGGGCTTCCGCCATTCAAGATGAAGGCGGAAGCCCCGTCGTTTTCTTCGGGCATGCCGCGTGGGACCGTAGGGCTGTGGTCCGTAGGTCGGGTTAAGGTCCGTAGGCCGCAGGTCGGGTTAAGCGACAGCGAAACCCAACAAATCCCCGTTGTGGCGTGGTCTCCTGACCGCGCCACTCGATGCGACCGCAGGTCTCCGATTTGTTTCGACGGCCCTCCGGGGAGACCTTCGGTCAGCTCCCGTGGCACGGTCGGGAGAC
>JBAQYM010000260.1:0-28551 GCA_049300095.1 Syntrophobacteraceae bacterium | reverse complement strand
TAAGGTGGCGGAAGAGACCGTGCCACGACGGGCAGGTGTGGCCAAAACAGGGCAGAGGTCTCCCCTCCCTTGGCGGGAGGGGCTGGGGGAGGGGGTCGTAAGTACTTGAAAATTCAACACCCTCCCCCAACCCCTCCCATCGCAGGGAGGGGGACTCACGTCCGGCTCAATAGTCGCGCAACTGGAATATTTCTTTGGGCAACAGCCCCTCACCCCGCCCCACGGATTTACGGCGGGCTGATGCCGTCCTTTAGACGTAGGGGCGGGGTTGATCCCCGCCCGGACTGCCGGAATGGGAAAGGTCGACCGTCTCGGGTGTATTTGGGTTGCATCCGCACTCAAGAAGGGACCTTTGGTTTGAGCAACAGCCCCTTCCAGCCTTGCTCCACATGGATTCCGCCGTAAGTGAGCTGTATTGGAGTTAAGCGGAACGAAACCCGACACCGGATTCAATAACAATGAATCGCGGCTGCAAGCCGCTCCCACGGTGCGGGTCCATGAATGACGCGGCCGTGAGCCGCTCCCGCAACTCGCTCCCGCAAATCGCTTTATCGCCTCCCTCGGGCCTTCGGTCCGGGTGGAGGCCCCTCCTTTATCTCCCCGGAAATTCCCATGACCTTTGGCGGCATCTGTGGTAAACGTTTTGTACCCCGATAGTGCAATTGCGCCGGAATGTGGCGATCCTTCTTCAGGGGGGGCTTGCCGCCGGCCGGTTCCGAATCTTTTCCTATCTGCAATCTTCTTGGTAAGACGCGGTCCTTGTGCGCATTCGACAATCCAGACGGGAGTGGGATATGGCCGGAAAAGACGTTGACGATGGCATTCGGGAACTCAAGGAGAAGCTGTGGCGGGCGAAACGGGTAGCCGTGCTCACCGGCGCGGGGATTTCGGCCGAATCCGGCGTTCCCACCTTCCGCGGCGAGGGCGGTCTGTGGAAACAGTACCGGGCGGTGGACCTGGCGACGCCGGAAGCCTTTTCGCGCGATCCGAAGCTGGTTTGGGAATTCTATAACTGGCGCCGGGAACTGCTTTCCCCGCTGGTCCCGAACCCGGGCCACCAGGCCCTTGCCGAAATGGAGCGGCGTATCCCTCAGTTTACGCTCATCACGCAGAATATCGACGGCCTCCACCAGAAGGCGGGCAGCGCCAAGATGATCGAACTGCACGGCAATATCTGGTGGGTGCGCTGCACGGGCTGCGAGAAGCTCACCGAGGACAGGCGCGTTCCGCTTCCCGAAATGCCGGAATGCGCGTCTTGCGGGGCGCTGCTCCGGCCGCACGTGGTGTGGTTTGGCGAGATGCTCGACCCGCAGGTCCTCAATGCCTGCTACGAGGCGATCAGCAACTGCGACCTCATGATCGTCGTCGGCACCTCGGGCACCGTCCAGCCCGCCGCCTCGATGGGCCTCCAGGCCAAGCGCAACGGGGCCGCCGTCGCCGAGGTAAACCTCGAACCCACGCCCTACAGCGACATCTATCACATCTCGATTTCAGGAAAATCGGGTGAAATCCTGCCGCAATTGATGTGATCCGGGCGGGGCGTGATATTTTGTGTGAACCGCACAGGGTGGCTCTCTCGATTATTGCCGGCTGCGACGACCGACCATCTCTTAAATGATATATTGGAATTTGAAAGCAATTGTGGGGAAGCTTGCCGTGGATACGGCAAGAAGGAATCGATCGATTTTTGATTTGTGGGGCACGACATGGGGCAAAGAGAGGGCGCGGCTTACAATAGAACAATGCCCACACGGGAGGTTGCGGAATCCAGGATCATAGTGGGCGATGCTTTGGAAGTCCTCAAGACCACGCCCGAGAATACCTTCAGGTGTTGTGTCACCAGCCCTCCGTATTGGGGCCTGAGAGATTACGGCGTGTCGCCACAAATCGGGTCGGAAAGCAACCTGGAAGAATACATAGATAAGTTGCGGATGGTTTTCCGGGAAACATCCCGTGTTTTGACCGCCGACGGGACCCTGTGGCTTAATATCGGGGATTCCTATACCAGCGGGAACCGGACCTGGAGGCACACCGACAAGAAAAATCCCGCCCGCGCCATGAGTTATCGCCCGCCGACCCCGGAAGGTTTGAAGCCGAAGGATTTAGTGGGAGTCCCGTGGAGGGTGGCCTTCGCCCTTCAGGAGGACGGCTGGTATCTCCGCTCCGATATCATCTGGTACAAACCGAATTGCCAGCCCGAGTCGGTCAAAGACAGGCCAACACGGGCGCACGAGTATCTGTTCCTGTTCTCGAAGTCGGAGAAATACTTCTACGACTATGAGGCCATCCTCGAGAAATCAAATTCCAACGGCGGCTGCCGAAACCGCCGCTCGGTGTGGGAAGTGAATACGGAGCCGTATCCGGAAGCACATTTTGCCACTTTCCCTCCGAAACTTGTTGAACCCTGCATATTGGCAGGCTCGGAAAAGGGCGACAAGGTCCTCGATCCGTTTTTCGGTTCGGGCACGGTCGGAGAGGTGTGCCTGAAGCTCAGACGCAAATTTACCGGCATCGAGATCAAAGAGGAATACGCGCAGCTTGCACGCAAACGGCTCGGTTGGGAGCGAGATCGATGAGCGAATTGGGCGTGAGTTTCCCCCTGATAAAACCGAATCTGCAAATTTCATTTTATTTCAAACTCCAAGCTATCCGAGACCTCTATTTTCACGAAGCCATCAAGAAGACAATCGAGGCTTTGGATATTAAAGTCCTCGATGAGCAACTTTCCAGCTATGTGGATGCCGCCTCTTTGAAGCGCGTGGCTTCTTTTGGACTGAGGGGAGAAGTTTTTTTCGCCGTTCCCTGCCTGTTGGAGCAGAATCCTTTCCTGCTGGGTTATTACAGACTGCTCCTGGGGCTGTCGCAAAAGGAACTCTTTAACAAAGGACCTTTCGGGAGGTTCAAGGGGCTCGAAGAAAGAGGGGAAATCCCCCGGAGCGTTAAAAGTCAAATCCCCGCCTTGTGTTCAAGCCTGGTGAAGTCCGCGGAATTGCTTGTCGGTGGAGTGGACGACCTTTCTCTGTCGATTGTGCATGAACTGCAATTGCTCACCCTCGGGCCTCAATTACGGGGAGGAAGCAATACCAGCATAGGCCAGGAGGCAACCAGGGAGTTTTTCAGCGTGATTAAGGATTTGGTTTCCCCTTACATTAAGGATGCGACAAAGCGTACGATCCACTTGGAAAACGACTCGAAGCGGAGTGTCCTGATCGAGTTTTCAAGTGATCCGGACGTTCAGATCACCGAACAGCTTCAAACCATGGTGCGCCCTCTGGTATCCATTGAAATCAAGGGCGGCAGGGACGCATCGAACATCCACAACCGTGTTGGTGAAGCCGAAAAAAGCCATCGCAAAGCCAGGAATCGGGGATTTTTCGAGTTCTGGACAATCATCCGTGTCGATGTCGATCCGACCGTCATTCAACGGGAGTCCCCCACCACCAGCCATTTCTTTCACCTTGACCGACTCAAGGACCCTTCCACCCTGGAATATAAGGAATTTCGTGACCGCCTCGGGTCCCTGATGGGAATCAGAATTTTCTAAAAACCGGAGTCGATGTTTCTGGCGTGACTATACGGCAAGATGAAAAAGGGGGGATTTCACCCGCGTGAAATCCCCCTCGAATTACGCTCATTGATTGCCGGCCTTTGCCGGGCCGCTTCCCTACTTTGTCATCTCCGCAATCTCTTTTATCGCCCCGGCAATTTTGTCCAGGGCGCCGAGCCGTTCCTTTGCTTTTTCCAGGTAGGGCATGGCTTCGGGGTTTTTGTGCCGCGAGATGGCCTCGCAGGCCCAGTTGGCGATATAGCGGTTCTCGTTTTCGGTATATTTTGCCAGGATCGCGAACGATTCGGGGGAGACGACATTGCCCAGAACCACCAGGAGGCCGGCCTTGAGTTCTTCGTAGGCCGGATTTTCCGAGAGCACCCTGGCGATGACGGGGATCGCCCGTTCACCGCTGTGTTCGAGGTAGGAAAGGCACATCTGGGAAAAGTAGGGGTAACGGAACATCGAAAGCTCGGCCAGAAGGTGCAGGCACTCGTCCGTTTCGTAGGCGCATAGAAGTTCGGGCACGAACAGGCTTGCCCACGTGAAATTATACGTTAGGGGGAGCAGGCAGGGGACGGCGGCGGGGCCAAGGGACGTGAGGGCGTCAAGCACGGGGGCCAGGGCCTCGCGCCGGGCGGCAAAACCTTCCTCCTGCTTCGAGGGGAAGCGCTTCAGGTCGTTTGCGGCCCGGAGTTTTTCGGCCGTCCGAAAGATTTCCGAATTCCGGTCGATTGGGTACTGCTCCCGCCAGGCGCGCGCCTTTTGAGTGACCCAGAATTTTTCGAGCCAGGTCGAGGGTGAATAAAAGTGGACGTGCCGGTCCTTTTCGACCCCCTCACGCTTGTGGTAGCCGTTTTCCTGGTAGAACAGCCTTTCTTCCGTGGCGGTCTGCCATCTCTTGCGGGCTGTGCGAAAGGCGCTGTCGTAGTCGCCCAGCGCGATATCGGCGATCATCGCCATGTCGTGGAACCTGTCGTCCTCGGGGTAGGTTTCGAGCTGTTTTTGCGCATACTGGCCAGCCCGCGCGTAGTCTTCGACAAAGATAAATTCGAAGCCCTTCCGGATGTCCTTTTCAACCTTTTCCTTGAGCCTGGCGCGCTCCTCCATTTCGCGAAGTTGTTCCCGGGGAACGAATTTGCGGGCCTCCTCGTGCTTTGGCAGGCAGCATTTCTTGTATTTTTTGCCCGAACCGCAGGGGCAGGGGTCGTTTCGTTTGGTGTGCGACACGGTGAAAGAGTCCGCCAGGGCGGCCTGGCGCCTCGATATCTGGTACTCGGTGAGCATCTTGTCGAGTTGTGTCCGGGTGAGGCCGTATTTGAGGCAAATCTTGTCGGGGTCTCCCCCCTGGATCAGTTCGTGCACGGGCTGAAGGGGACTGGGAGCTTGATCTCCCGGGACGTTCCGGTTCTCTTCCATCAAGAATTCCTTTCAATGGCGTGGATGTGGATCGCGCGGCAGCCGGGCCGGGCCGGGCCGCATCCGCCCAATCCTTAACAGTTTCCAGTCTATAAGTCAAAAGGGGCGGAGAGGTTTTGCATGAAAATTGCGCCCCGAAGATTTGGATAGGGAAGACATGCGGAGGTTTTGCGTGAAAGCCCACCCCCATGGCGGCGGCCGGGTGTGCCTTATACCGTTTTGCGTTCATGATGATAGAGCGTCAGATCGTCATCCCGGCGAAAGCCGGGATCCAGAGGTATTCACGGCGCTGATGAGGAAATTCCGTACTCCAGCATTTGAATTGAGCCTCTTGCGCTACGCGCCCGGATAGCGAGTATCCGGGCCACCCGCCACCCGCCACAAGGCAAGACCCGGAATAGTAGTCATCGTAATCGCAGGAAACCGGTCAGACACGGTTTACCCCTCCTTTCCGCATTGCACCCGTGTGCGCCTGCGGGACAAATTTGTCGCCTTTGAGCAAATTAGCCGTGGTCTATTGCTGATAGAATGTTTAATATCGGGCACTGTACGCCACTGAAACCGGCAAAATGCCACTACAATCTGAAACGAACGAGTCTATCTTTCAAAGCGAGAAGGGATCGCATGATCGCAACAAGTGTCGAAGATACCAAGAACCACTATGAAAAACTATTGCAGAAGTTTCGGGCCGCAGTTCATAAAGAATGCAAAACCAGGGACCTCACAAATATTGAAGAACTCCTTGCTCGGCTTCTTACCGAACAACCAGACCTAAAAGCATTAACCGCTAAGATTAGAGACAAGAAAGGACATGTTTTAAAAAAAGCGGAAATAGACCGGGACTACCTCCGCAAGATCATAGCAAGGGAGATTAAAAGCCAATATGATTAGCATCACATGATTAGAAAAGATGGGGGTAAATTGACACTTTTCACACCCCGAGCGCCCTCTCAAGCATCACAATAGACTTGCGCAAAGCTCTGCTGTGTTTCCCCGTCTATCCTTGCAGCGTAAGGCTAAATACCATATAACGTTAGCCGGTCATGCGCGCATGTCATCTCGAAATCAAGAATATCCCGCTCTGCGCCAACAGGTTCGGCCAGGTCGACACCCTGCGCGCGTCATCGAGAAATTCCCTGCGTTCGATTGTTATCCCCATTTCGGAGCAGTACCGTAAGAAATCGGAAATACTCAGGAAATGCAGGTTCGGCGTCTCGTGCCAGGGGAAGGGCAAAGAGGGCGTGACGGGGGTTCTGCCCATGAAGAAGAGCTGGCAGCGGGCCTTGTAGTAGGCGAAATTGGGGAAGCCGACGATCACCTTCCCGCCCACGCGAAGCGAGTCGTCCAGCACGGGCTTGAGGTGGCGCACCTGCTGGAGCGTCTGGTTCAAAATTACGTAGTCAAACGACCGGTCGAGGTAATCGGCAAGGCCGCTGTCCAGGTCGCCGTGGATGACGTTGAGCCCTTTTTCGACGCACCTGTAGATCGCCTGCTCGTCTATTTCGATCCCCTGGCCCCGAACACCTTTTTCGCGAACCAGCATCGAGAGCAGCTCGCCGGTCCCGCATCCCAGGTCGAGGACCGAGGATTGCCGCTCGATCATGTCCGCGATGATCCCGTGGTCGATCCTTACATCATTTGCCATATTCGTCCATCACGTCGTAGCCGTTGAAAACTTTTTTCAGAAAATGGGTGACCAGACAGGTCTCCTCCTCGATTTCGAGCAAAAAGGCATCGTGGCCGTACGTCGAATCGATCTCGCAGTAAGTTGTCTCGATGCCGCTCAGTTTGCAGGCCCGGACGATTTCCTGCGCCTGGTAGGCGGGGTAGAGCCAGTCGGACTTGAACGCGATCACCAGGAGCTTTACGTCGATGCCCCGCAAAAGTTCGCCCAGGGGCCTTTCCCCGGCGGGATCGAAATCGTCGATCGCCTTCGTGATATAGAGATAGGAGTTCGCGTCGAACCTTTTGACGAAATTTTCTCCGTGATAGTGCAGGTATCCTTCGACCTCGTAGCCGGGTGTGAATTTTAGCGGCTGGAGGTCCTGCTTCCGGTGGCGGCCGAATTTCCGGGTCATCGAGGTATCGCTCATGTAGGTTATGTGGCCGACCATGCGCGCAACCGACAGGCCGCGCCCGGGAACGGGCCCGCCGTAGTAGTTGCCGGACTTCCAGTGCGGGTCGGCCATGATCGCCTGCCGCCCCACTTCGTTAAAGGCGATCTGCTGGGGCGAGTGTTTGAGGGCGGTCGAGATCGGGATGGCGCTTCGCAGCCGGCGCGGGTGATTGACCAGCCAGCCGATTACCTGCATGCCGCCCATCGAGCCGCCCGCCACGCTCAGCAGCGTTTCGACGCCGAGATGGTCCACCAGGAGCGCCTGGCAGTTCACCATGTCGCCAACCGAGATGAGCGGGAAATCGAGCCCGTAGGGCCTTTGCGTCTTCGGGTTGACGCTCGAAGGACCGGTGGACCCCTTGCAGCCGCCCAGGATATTCGAGCAGATCACGAAGTACTTGTCCGTATCGAAAGCCCTGCCCGGACCGATCATGTCGTCCCACCAGCCCGGCTTTTTCGCCCCCTTGTGATAGCCCGCCGCGTGGGCGTCCCCGGAAAGGGCGTGGAGCACCAGGACGGCGTTGGTCCTTTCCGCGTTCAGGCGTCCGTAGGTCTCGTAGGCGAGCGTGATCGTCTCGATCCTTTCGCCGCTTTCGAGTTCGAACCCTCCGGGCGGCGCGAACGTGACGTGTTTTGTTTCGACTATTCCGATGCCTTTTGGTGGAACCATGAATACTCCGATTACTCCGTAAAAAAGGCCGTTGGCCGACAGCCTTCGGTTTGAGGCCAACGCAGCGTTTCTCGTTGCCCAAACCGCGGGTTCTTGCCGGGGCGTGGATTAACCAAAATACATTCCGAGACGGTCAGATCTTACTATTCCGGCATCAGACCCGGGAGCGCTGGAACGAGAATCAACCCGCGACCTATCCAACCTCCAACATCCAACATCTAATATCCAACGCCCTACACCCACCCGCAACCCGCCAACACCCAACCGCCAACACCCAACATCCAACATCCAACATCCAACACCCAACACCCAACACCCAACATCCAACAACCAATATCCAACACCCAACCGCCAACAACCAATATCCAACAACCAATATCCAACGACCAACCGCTACTCTTTAAAAAGCCACGTCGTAAGATACCTCTCGCCCGTGTCGGGTAGGACGGCAACGATGAGCTTCCCCTTGTTCTCGGGCCTTCCGGCCAGCTTCATGGCGGCCCAGGCGGCCGCGCCGGAAGATATCCCGACGAGAATTCCCTCGAGCTTTGCGAGTTGGCGCGCCGTGGCGCCCGCGTCCTCGTCTTTTACCCGGATGACCTCATCGATCATTTCCCGGTTCAGCACCTGGGGCACAAACCCCGCGCCGATCCCCTGGATCTTGTGCGGGCCGGGCTTGCCCCCCGAGAGCACAGGCGAGCTTTCCGGTTCGACCGCCACGGCCCGGAAATCCTTCCTGCGCGCCTTGATGACTTCGGCAACCCCCGTCAGGGTGCCGCCCGTGCCGATCCCGGCAACCAGGATGTCCACCTTGCCGTCGGTGTCGTTCCAAATCTCTTCGGCGGTGGTCACCCGGTGGACCTGGGGGTTCGCTGGGTTGTTGAACTGCTGGAGAATCACGGCGCCCGGAATCTCGAGGGCTAGGGACTCGGCCTTCCTGATCGCCCCGGGCATCCCCTCGGGTCCGGGGGTGAGCACCATTTCCGCCCCGAGGATCGTGAGGAGCTGCCTCCGCTCGGCGCTCATCGTCTCGGGCATGGTCAGTATCAACCGGTAGCCCTTCGACGCCGCCACGAAGGCGAGGGCTATGCCCGTGTTGCCGCTGGTGGGCTCGATGATCACCGAGCCGTCTTTGAGCACGCCCCTTTTTTCGGCGTCCTCGATCATCGACACCCCGATCCGGTCCTTCACGCTGGAAAGAGGATTGAACGATTCGAGCTTTACGAGAATCGTCGCGCCCAGGCCCTCGGCGATCCTGTTCAACCTCACCAGGGGCGTATTCCCGACCGTTTTGGTTATATCGCTAAATATTTTTCCCATTTCGTTTCACCTCGCCCGCTTTTTCGAGCGCCTGGCCGATGTCGTCAAGTATGTCCCACTTGTTTTCCAGGCCGATCGAGAGCCGTATGTAGTCCTCGCTCACCCCCGTCGCTTCCTGCTCCTCGCGCGTAAGCTGCTGGTGCGTGGTGGACGCCGGATGAATGACCAGGCTCTTGGCGTCCCCGATGTTTGCCAGGTGTGAAAGGAGCTTCACGGAATCGATGAACTTCTTCCCGGCTTCCATGCCGCCTTTTATGCCGAACCCCACGAGCGCCCCGAAGTGCTCGATCATGTACTTCTTTGCCGTCGGATGGTTGGGGTTGTCTTCGAGCCCCGGATAGTTCACCCAGTTTACCAGGGGATGGGTCTTCAGGAACCGTGCAACCGCAAGGGCGTTTTCCGAGTGTCTCTGCTGTCTCAGCGGCAGCGTTTCGAGCCCCTGGAGGAAGAGAAACGCGTTAAAAGGGCTCATCGCGGGCCCCACGTCGCGCAGCCACTGCACGCGCGTCTTGATGATAAACGCCACGTTGCCCATGCCCGGAAAATCGCCGAAAACTTCCCAGAACTTGAGCCCGTGGTAGCTCGGGTCCGGTTCGGTGAATTCGGGAAAGTTGCCGTTGCCCCAATCGAACCCGCCGCCGTCCACGATGACGCCGCCAAGCGATGTGCCGTGGCCCCCGATGAATTTGGTGGCCGAGGTCGCCAGGATGTCCGCGCCGAAATCAATCGGGCGCACGATCCCCACGCCGACCGTGTTGTCCACGACAAACGGCACGCCCGCGCCGTGAGCGATCGAGGCTATCGCCTCGAAATCGGGGACGTCGAGCTTCGGGTTTCCGATCGTCTCCGCGTAGACCGCCCTGGTCTTTTTCGTAAGGGCCTTCTTGAATTCAGCGGGGTCCGAGGATTTCACGAACCGCACGCTCCTCCCGAGCTTGGGGAAGGTGTAGTGAAAAAGCTGGTAGGTGCCCCCGTAGAGATTGTCCGCGGCAACGATTTCGTCGCCGGGACGCGTGATCGCAAGAAGCGAGAGGGTTATCGCCGACTGCCCGCTCGCCACGGCCAGCGCCCCGCTCCCTCCCTCGATCATCGCGACGCGCTTTTCGAAAACGTCGTTCGTTGGGTTCATCAACCGGGTGTAGATGTTCCCGAATTCCCTCAGGGCAAAAAGGTTCGCCGCATGCGCCGAGTCTTTGAACACGTAGGAAGTCGTCTGGTAGATCGGGACCGCCCGCGCCCCCGTCGTCGGGTCCGCGACCTGTCCGCCGTGCAATGCCACCGTCTCTTTTCGCCATCCTCCATTTGGGCTGGATCTCATATAATGCTCCTTTAATGCTCCTTGTGATTTTCCGCTGGACTGAACGATTTTGCGCCCCTTACCTCCGGAACGACATTCCGGAGAAAGCCGGAATCCGGGACTTGAGCGCCGCCGGCTGGATTCCCTCTCTCGCCGCAATGACGTTCCGGGGGTTTGCGCCCCTCCAGGCGCAAAGGTGGCCTCACCCTAGATCCCTTCTCCGTCTTCGAGCATCCAGACCTCGTCGAAGCGCTGTTTTTCGGTCGTGGTGATGTCGATTTGAACTATCTTCGAGTTGTAGATCGCGACGATCACGGTCCCGTAATCGATCCCGTGAATCTTGTCGGCCAAATCCTTTATGATCGCATCGTTTACGATATGCTTCTCGCTCATTTCGAGGACCTTTCACTGGTCGGGAGTTGCCGATCTCTATACGGTCCAGGGGAGGAGCGGACGAAAAATCAGATGCTGTAGGAAGGCACTTTCTCCCTGTGCTTCTGCTTTTCGACCATGGACTCCAGGGTGAAGGATTCGAGCGTGTCGAGCATCCTCGCGCCGACCTCGGACCAGATATCCCGTACAAGGCAGTCGGTGGAGCGGCTGCACATCTCCGGCTGCCCGGCGCATTCGACCAGGTGCATCGGCCCTTCCAGCACGAGCAGGATGTCCTTTAGCGTGATCTCCCGGGGTTTTTTCGCCAAAACGTATCCCCCCTGGGCGCCGCGCACCGAGTTTACGAGCCCGGAATTCCTGAGGGCGGGGATAAGGTTTGAGAGGTATTTTTCCGAGATTTCCTGCCGCGCCGCGATGTCCCTTAGCGATACGGGTCCGTTGCCCGCGTGGAGGGCCAGATCGAGCATGAGTCTGACGCCGTATCGTCCTCTGGTGGAAAGTTTCATTGAACGGGGCCCTTTCTAATGACCACAATTACCATGGTTTTAGTGGGAATTTACCACCGACCCCACACGCTGTCAATGATTTTGTTGGATGCTGGATGTTGGATGGTGGACGATGGATGTTGGATGCTGGATGTTGGATGGTGGATTGGAGTGTTCGATATTTGCGGTTTGACGCGCTTGATACTCGTGGCTAAATAGTTGATATTATACGAGTGATCGCTCGTTCCCACGCGGGAGGGGCTGTTGCCCGAATCGCATGTGGGGAAATTGCAGTGCTCTCGTTGTGGCACGGTCTCCCGACCGTGCCACCGTGCCCGACCGAAGGTCTCCCAAGGGGGGCGACCTGCCCCGGGCTGAGATGGAGACCTTCGGTCGAGAGCATGGCGCGGTCGGGAGACCACGCCACAACAGCGCCGTAAATTGATTTGGGCAACAGCCCTGGGAGCGTGGGCATGCGAGGAACGAGAACGCGTATCTGCTGCGGTATTCATTCCCACGCAGGAGCATGGGAATGAGAACAACATCCGACATCGAGCATCGAGAAACCAGGATCAAGGATGGGGCATCCAACATCCAACATCCAACATCCAACATCCAATATCCAACATCCAATATCCAATATCCAACATCCGCCACCCAACATCTGCCACCCGGCATCGAAAGGAGCATCCATGGGGCTTTCATACATCGCGGCCTATCGCGACGGGCGACTCCATGAGGCCATAAGGCGGGCATCGCTATGGATGAGAAAATGCACCCTCTGCCCGCGCCTGTGCAATGTGGACCGCATGTCGGACGAAAAGGGCTACTGCAAAACGGGCCGGAGGGCCGTCGTCGCGAGCTTCGGCCCGCATTGCGGCGAGGAGCGCCCCCTGGTGGGAAAAAACGGGTCCGGAACCATTTTCTTTTCACATTGCAACCTGTTCTGCGTGTTTTGTCAGAATTATGACATAAGCCATGGGGGCGAAGGGACGCCGGCGGGGCCGGAGGAACTGGCCGGGGTCATGCTCTCGCTCCAGCGGAGGGGATGCCATAATATCAATTTCGTCACCCCGTCGCACGTAATCTATCCCATACTGGAAGCGCTCCCCATTGCGATCGAGGGCGGCCTCGATGTGCCGCTCGTCTACAATTGCGGCGGGTACGAGCGCGTTGCGGCGCTAAAGCTTTTGGACGGAATTGTCGATATTTATATGCCGGACTTCAAGTTCTGGGACCCGGAGACGGCCCGTGAGCTTTGCGAGGCGCCCGATTATCCCGAGCGCGCCCGGGCGGGGCTGAAGGAGATGCACCGGCAGGTCGGAGACCTGGTGCTCGACCGCGGCGGCGTGGCGCAAAAAGGGCTCCTGGTGCGCCATCTCGTTATGCCGAACGGACTTGCGGGAACGGCCGAAGTCGTTGAATTTCTGGCAAAGGAAATTTCCCCCGACACGTACATGAACATAATGGGCCAGTACCACCCCTGCGGGGGCGCGTTCCGAAAACCCGAAATCAGCCGCCGTATCACCTCCGAGGAATTCCGGGACGCCCTGGATGCCGCCCGGAGAGCGGGACTGACCCGCCTCGACGACCGCCACCGGCACTGGGTGGATATCGAGCTTTAGGGCGGTATCGATTGATTGGGACCTGGTTTGAGCGATGCACGCCATGGAGCCGCGTCATACCGGCGAAAGCCGGTATCCAGTGGGCACCGCGCGCGGACTGGATTCCGGCTTCCGCCGGAATGACGATCCGACTTAATCGGCCATATGATCGCTCAATTAAGGAGGGGAATTTTTCTTCGTGCCCTTCGTGCTCTTCGTGGTTGATGACATGCTTTCTTAACACGAAGGACACGAAGAGCACGAAGGACACAAAGTGGTAAGGCCTTGGATTCAAACCGGTGCGCTTCGGCCGGCTATCCCGCCACGGAAGCCCGGGTCGCCGATTTTGCGGGGCAGGCGGGGAACAAATATTGCATAATCCGTAGAAAACATTCAAAATTGAGCCGTTCTGTTCTGCTTTTTTCCAATTGCGGCACAATAACTCCAAGGGGAGTCCATGGCGCGAATAGATGCATTTTTCAAGCTGGTAAACGAGCAGAAGGCATCGGACCTCCATCTCGTCTCCGGGCAGCAGCCGGTCCTGAGGATTCGAGGCGACCTGGAGCGCATCAAATACAAAACCCTGGACGACGACGAACTCCGGTCGATGCTCTACGAGATCACGCCGGAGGACAAGATAAAGGTATTCGAGGAAACCGGGGACCTGGATTTCGCATATGAAATCCCGGGCCTTGCCCGTTACAGGGCCAACTTTTTCATGCAAAAAAACGGGATCGGGGCGGTTTTCCGTGAAATTCCGAGCGAGATATTGACCGTCGAACAGCTCGGGCTTCCTCCCGTGGTGAGCCGGCTGGCGCTCCTGCCCCGAGGAATGGTGGTCGTGACCGGCCCGACGGGAAGCGGCAAATCGACCACTCTCGCCGCGATCATCGACGAGGCCAACCGCAAGCGAAAAGACCACATCATCACCATTGAAGACCCCATCGAATTCGTCCACCAGAGCAAGAGCTGCATCGTTAACCACCGCGAGGTGAGCACGCACACGAGAAATTTCACCTCGGCGCTCCGGGCCGCCCTGCGCGAGGACCCCGACATAATCCTGGTGGGCGAGATGCGCGACCTCGAAACGATCAGGCTGGCCATCGAGGCGGCGGCGACCGGCCATCTCGTCTTCTCGACGCTCCACACCACGAGCGCCGCCAAGACAGTCGACCGCATGGTGGAAGTCTTCCCGGTGGGCGAGCAGCCTCAGATTCGCTCGACGCTCGCGGACGGTATCCGCGCCGTGATCTCGCAGGCCCTTTTCAAGCGCACCGACGTAAAAGCCCGGGTGGCCGTGCTCGAAATACTGATCGCCACTCACGCCGTGCGCGCCATGATCCGCGAAGCCAAGACGCACCAGGTCCCATCGGCCCTTCAGACCGGGAAAAAATACGGCATGCAGACGCTGGACGACGCAATAGCGACCCTGCTCAGGTCGGGCAAGATCAGCGCGACCGAAGCCTACATGAAGTGCGTGGACAAGGAAAAATTCCGCCCCTACCTGACCGAACCCCCGGAAGACTTTACGGAAGTCTAAGGCGGGTGTCGGGTGTCGGAAGTCGGAAGACAGAAAACGGAAGACGGAAGTCGGAAGTCGGAAAACTGAAGTCAGAAGGCGGAGGAAGGACATCGGAAATCAGACGCCGGAAACCGCAAGGGCCGTTCGGGTAATACCCGGCATCCGATATCCGACACCCGACATCCGTTCGAAAGGAACGCACCGATGAGAAGGGCAGAGCTGGACGCGTTTCTCACCCGCATCCTGGATGAAAACCCCAGGGCGTCGGACATCAACTTCACCGTGGGCAAGCCGCCCCAGGTCGAGGTGGACGGACTGCTCAAGCCCGCCTACATGGATTTCGGGATCCAGAAGCTGTCGCCCTTCCACACGGAAACAATCGCGCTCAACCTGGTGGGGTCCGACCGGCGCGGGATCTCGCACCTGCTCGGCCAGGGCTCGTGCGATATCTCGTACCACCTGCCGGGCCGCGCGCGTTTCCGCGTAAACATCTTCTCGCAGCGCGGCACCTACTCGATCGCCATGCGCCAGCTTCCGACCAAAATCCCGACCATAGACGAACTCAAGCTCCCCCCGGTTTTGAAACAAATCGCGGGAGAAAAATTCGGGATCGTTTTCGTCACCGGGGCTACCGGCAGCGGCAAATCCACGACGCTCGCGGCCGTGTTGAACGAGATCAACGCGCGGCACCCCTACCACGTCGTGACCCTCGAAGATCCGGTCGAATTCGTCCACCCGCAGCTCAAGGCCACCTTCAACCAGCGCGAGCTGGGCCTTGATTTCGACTCGTTTGCAAACGGGCTTCGAGCCGCGTTGCGCCAGGCCCCCAAGGTGATCCTGGTGGGCGAGATGCGCGACCGGGAATCGGTCGAGATTGGCCTGAGCGCCGCCGAGACCGGCCACCTGGTCCTCACCACGCTGCACACGATGGACGCCGGCCAGAGCATAAACCGCGTCATCGGCATGTTCGAACTCGAGGAAGAGCGGCTCATTCGCATAAGGCTTGCCGACACGATCCGGTGGATCGTCTCGCAGCGGCTCCTGCCCAAAGTCGGCGGCGGGCGCGTTGCCGCCCTCGAGATCATGGGGGCGAGCCTGCGAGTAAAGGAAGCCATCGTGCACGGCGAAGCGGAAGGCAAAACCTTCTACGAAATGATGCAGCAGGCAGGGCCCTTCGGCTGGATCACTTTCGACGATTGTATCGTCAACCTGTACAATGAAGGCCAGATATCCGAGGAAACCGCCCTCGCGTACGCATCGCGGCGCGCCGTGGTAAAGCGCGGCATCGACACGATAAGATCCGGGCGCGGCGAACAGACGAGCGACATCAAGGGCCTGAAGATGGACCGGGACTATTCGCGGTCCGTTTGACCGGGCCGTGCGACACTCTGCGTAACTGTGACAATCCGTGCAACTGATCGAGACAATACCGGGTACGATGGGACCGACAGCTGTTTGACCGGGTCGTGCGACACTCTGCGTAACTGTGACAATCTGTGTAACAATCTGTCAAAAATTGATATTTTTCCGGCGAGACGGGCTATATGGAAGGCCTGTTTCGCCTTTTTTCTTTGGGCGCGCGAGAATCGGCGGTATTCTACCGTCGCGGTTTCAAGGGTGCGTATAGGCACCCCGTTGTGGCACGGTCTCCCGACCGTGCCACTGTGCCCGACCGAAGGTCTCCCAAGAAGGTCAACCGGTCTTGGGGTGAGCTGGAGACCTCCGGTCGAGAATATGGCGCGGTCGGGAGACCGCGCCATAACCGGGTTCACTGTTCACTGTTCACTGCTCACGGCGGACTGTTCACCGCTTTATCCTCGGGGAGGGCGTCCCGAAATGCTCGTAAAAGATCTCGGCGAATTCGGCCTGATTGGCCGCATCGCAAAGTTGCTCCCGGACACGCCTCCCGACGTGGTGGTGGGGATCGGTGACGATGTGGCCGTGCTGAAGACCTCCGGCCCCGATTACCTGCTCGCCACGTGCGACATTCAGGCCGAGGGGGTCCACTTCACCCGCGGCGCCATCACCCCGTACCAGCTCGGGCGAAGGGCAGTCGCAATAAACGTGAGCGATATCGCCGCGATGGGGGGAAATCCGCTCTGGGCGCTGGTTTCCCTGGCGATTCCCGAGACGACCGACGTGGCTTTTATCGAGGAACTCTACTGTGGGATGCGCGAGCAGGCGGGGCTTGCCGGGGCAAGCATCGTGGGCGGAAACCTCAGCCGGTCGGGTCCCGGAATTGCAATCGACATTACGCTTCTCGGACAGATCGCGCCCGCGCGCCTGGTGCTTCGAAGCGGCGCGCGGGAGGGCGACGCGGTCCTCGTGACAGGGTTTCCGGGAGATTCCAGGGCGGGGTTCGAACTCACGCGGCGCCCCGATCTCCGGGTAAGCGAACCGGCCCGGAAAAGGGTCCTGGAACGCCACCTCACGCCGCAGCCGCGTCTTCGCGAGGGGCAGGCCCTCGCGCGCTCGGGCCTTGTGCGCGCCATGGTGGATGTGAGCGACGGGCTGCTCGCCGACCTGGGACACGTGTGCGCCGCGAGCGGGACCGGGGCGGTGATCGAAGCCGGGAAGGCCGCGCCGAGCGATGCGGCAGCCGAGGTGTTCGCGGCGTGCGAGGCGGAGAAAGATCGCGGCTGCAAGCCGCTCCCACAGAGCGAGGAGATCT
Organism: Syntrophobacteraceae bacterium; assembly: GCA_049300095.1. Taxonomy (GTDB): domain Bacteria; phylum Desulfobacterota; class Syntrophobacteria; order Syntrophobacterales; family Syntrophobacteraceae; genus SbD1. The sequence continues at coordinate 11,507 of JBAQYM010000260.1, read as the reverse complement.
CGCGTAAGGAGCCGCTTCCCGGGATCGGGGCGCTCACGCAGAGCGGGGTGCTTCCCCCGATCGGGGTGCTTGCTCGGATGGGGGTGCTGGAATGGGTCCTTGCGGGAGGCGAGGATTACGAACTGCTTTTTACCGCCGCCCCCGAATCCGTCCCGCGCATTCAAAAAATGCTGCTGGATGAAACAGGGACTCCGTGCCGCGAAATCGGGCGGATCACCGGCGAGCCCGGCGTGCTGCGCCTCGTCATGCCCGACGGAACACAGGCCGTCCTTCCTCCCGGCCGTAAGGGGTGGGACCATTTTGCCGGCGGCGGGTAACAGGGAGGGAGTCCAATTTCAGGTTTCAGGTGGATAGATATCAGGCGCCGGGACCGGGCATCCAACATCCAGTATCCAATATCAAACATCCGACATCCGGCACCCGACATCCGGCACCTGACATCGGGCATCTCAACAGGATTTCAACAAACCATGAAAATACCACGAGCACTCACTATTGCGGGTTCGGATTCGGGCGGGGGGGCCGGGATCCAGGCGGACCTCAAGACCTTTGCGGCCCTGGGCGTCTACGGGATGAGCGCCATTGCGGCCCTGACATCGCAAAACACGGTCGGGGTGAACGGCATTGTCGAGATCGACCCGGACTTCGTGTCGTCACAGATTCGCTCGGTCGTTCTCGATATCGGGGTGGACGCGGTGAAAACGGGAATGCTTTCGAGCGCGGCGACCGTGTTGCGCGTGGCGCGCGACATCCGGGAATTGAAACTGGACCGGGTGGTGGTGGACCCGGTGATGGTGGCGAAGAGCGGGGACGCGCTCCTGAAATCCGACGCGGTGAAGGCGGTAGCGGGGGAGCTTTTCCCCCTCGCGCTGGTAATCACGCCGAACCTGCACGAGGCCGAGGCCCTGACCGGCATCCGGGTGGAGACCCCGGAGCAGATGAGGGAGGCCGCGAGAAGACTCAAGGAATTCGGGCCGAAATACGTGGTCGTCAAGGGGGGGCATCTTCCCGGGAACCCGATGGACCTTCTCTACGATGGGACGAGTTTCCGGGAATACGTAAACGAGCGCCGGCAGACGCCGCACACCCACGGGACCGGCTGCACGTTCGCCTCGGCGATCGCGGCCTGCGTGGCGAAGGGGTTTTCGGTGGAAGACGCGGTGGGAAGGGCAAAAGAATACATCACCGGGGCCATTTCCCGGGGACTCCCCCTCGGCCGGGGCCACGGGCCGGTGCACCATTTCCACGAGTTCTACAGCTTCGATGATTAGCGGTCCCGGCGCGTTCAAGGGTGTAACGACAGGATGGGGACCGGTTTGAACGTCCCTCCCTCATCCTTTTCCCATCCGCCCCCGAGGGCTTTGTAGAGGGCGATCAGGTCGGTTATGAGGGCGTTGGTGCTCGCGGCGAGGGCGTCCTCGGTGACGAAGAGAGCGCGCTGGGAATTGAGCACGTTCAGGAAATCGCTGCGGCCGACGACGTAGAGCTGCATGGAAAGGTCCACGGCCCGGGTGTTGTTGGCGACCGCCACGGCGAGCAGCCTGTTGTGTTCGAGTTCGTTGGCGTAGGCCACTAGGGCCGTTTCCACGTCCTTAAGGGCCGTGAGGACGGCTTTTTCGTAGGCCAGGAGCGCCTGCTCCTGGATGGCGTTCTGGACTTCGATGTTCCACCGGATCCGGCCCGCGTCGAAAATGGGCCAGGTCACGGTCGGTCCCCACGACCAGAAGCGGTTGCTCCAGTTTCCCAAAGACATGATGTCCTGTCCCGATATTCCGACGTTGCCGGTGAGGGAGAATTTCGGGAAAAGGTCCGCGGTTGCCACGCCGATACGGGCCGTTGCGGCGTGCACCTGGGCTTCGGCCTTGCGAATGTCGGGCCTTCGGCGAAGCAGGTCGGAGGGCAGGCCGACGGGGATTTCCGGCGGGGTGGGGAGGATCGGTTTTTCTGCCGTAAGTTCTTCGGCCAGGGCGGCGGGCTCGAGGCCCAGGAGCACGCTGATGTTGTAGATCGCGGCGCTTGCCTGGGATTCGAGGGTCGGTATCAGCGATTCGGTCGTCGCCGCCTGCGCCTGCGCGTTTGCCACATCGAGACCGCCCACGAACCCGGCGTCATGTCTTTTGCGCGTTATGTCGGCCGTGTGCTGCTGGGCCTTGAGGTTTTTGCGCGCAATTTCCACCTGTGCCTGGAACTGGCGCAAATTGGCGTAGTTGCTCCCGACGTCCGAAACCAGGGTCACGAGGACCGCGCGGCGGTCTTCCACGGCGGCCTCGAGATCGGCGCGCGCCGCCTCGATGTTTCGCCGCGTTCCCCCGAAGAAGTCGAGCTCCCAGGCCGAATCGAGGCCAATTCGAAAGAGGTTGCGCGTCGTATTGCCCGAACCGGTCGAAGTCGATATCGAGGCGTCGGGGGTCCCCGAATTTTCCAGGACGGAGGTCGTGGTCGAGGACCCATGGCTTTGGCGGTAGCTGGCGGTGGTGTTGACGGTGGGCCAGAGTCCCGCCGTGACGACCCCCTGGGCTGCCCGCGCCTGGCGAATTCTGGACACCGCCTGCTTGAGGTCCGGGTTGGCCCGGATGGCCCGCTCGATCAGCGAATCGAGGACCGGGTCCTCGAAGCTTTTCCACCACAGGGCGAGTTCGACCGGATCGGGCGCGGGGGTGACTCGAGGGGCGGGGCCGGCGGGCGTGGCAGAGGTAGCGGGAGTGGCGGCAGTCTCTTTATAGAAGACCGATGCCGCCTTGCCGTACCATTTCGCGGGAAGGCTCGATTCGGGTTTGCGGAAATCGGGACCGACCGCGCAGCCCGCAAGCGCGAGCATGCAGAAACCTCGAACGCAGAAAAGACCTATCCTTTTTATCTTCAAGCGGAGTTGTCCCCTTTTTTTGAACCTCGAAACGACCAGTTCTTGCTCTTCCGGCAGTCCGGGCGGGGATCAACCCCGCCCCTACGGATTTACTGCGGGCCTGAGACCGTCCTTCGGGCGTAGGGGCGGGGTTGATCCCCGCCCGGACTGCCGGAGAACCGCGTGGCGCACTCTGCCGCGAAAAGTTCCTTTTTGCGCGTCTTCGGGTGTGCGGTGAGCACATGAAAGACCGCGGTAAAGACACGCTACTCGTAGCGCAGCGCGATTATGGGGTCGAGCCGCGAAGCCTTCCATGCCGGGTAATAGCCAAAGGTGATCCCCACGGCGGCGGATACGAAAAAGGCCGCCACTATGGCTTCCACGGAGAGTTCGACCGGCCACTGGAGCACGGCGGAAACCAGGTAGGAAATACCCTGTCCGAGCACGATGCCGACGGCCCCTCCAAAGAAACACAGCACGACCGATTCGACCAGGAACTGCTGGAGCACGCTGCCGCTCCTGGCCCCGACGGCCATCCTGAGACCGATCTCGCGCGTCCGTTCGGTGACCGAGACCAGCATGATGTTCATGATGCCCACGCCCCCCACGATCAGCGAGATGAGCGCAACCGCGAGCAGCAGCTTCGTCATCATCGTCGTCGTGGATGAGAGCGCCTTGGTCATTTCGGTCATATCCCGGATATTGAAATCATCGGGCTCGCCCGGCCGGATTCGGTGCCGCTCCCGCAGAAGATTGGTTATCTGGCGGATGGCGGCGGGGGATTCCTCGGTCGAGTTCGAGGCCGTGAGTATCTGGTCGACGTTGAGAAACCGCACGGGAAGGGGACTGTCCGCGGCCTGGGTCGCCGACTGCTGCGGATAGAGGCCCGACTGGGAACCGGGATAGAGCTGGTTTAGCGAATTTACCGCCGAGGAAGTCGCATCCGAGGCCGCGCTCTGGTTCACGTTGGCGAGCGCCGATCCGGTCACCCGGTACTTGATCGAGGTCCAGGGGGCCAGCAGGATGTCGTCCTGGTCCATCCCCATCATGTTCGCCCCTTTGCTCGTCAAGACCCCCACGACCTTGAACGAGACGTTGCGCACCCGCACCTCTTTGCCGATGGGGTCCTCGCCCTGGAAGAGCTCCCTGACCAATCTCTGCCCCAGGATGACCACCTTGCTCGCGTTGCGCACGTCCCGGTCGGTGAACATTTCCCCCTCCTCGAGGCCCCACTCGCGAACGTCGAGGTAATTCGGGGTGGTGCCCTGGATGAAGGTGGGCACCCAGTTGCGGTTGCCGTAAACCACCTGGGTGCGGGCGCGCACGATCGGGGCCGCCGCGCGAACCGAGGGACATTCGGCAACGATCGCCTCGCCGTCTTCCGGGGTGAGCGTCATGACCGATCCGGACCCGAAGCTCACCCCTCCGCTCGATGCCGTGCCGGGCAGCACCGCCAGGTTGTTTGCCCCCATGCTGGCTATCGTTTTCTGTATGGCGTTCGATGACCCGTGCCCGATCTCCATCATGGCGATCACCGCCGCGACGCCGATGATGATCCCGAGCGTGGTCAGGGCCGCGCGCAAAACGTTTCGGCGCAGGCCGTTCAAGGCCGTTCGAAACATCCGGCCGGGTTGAAGGCGGGCCCTGGCCGGCCCCTTGATCGCCGGTGCGGCGGGGGTCGGCTGGGCGGCCACGGGGGTTTCTTCCCGTGTTGACTCCGATTCGATGACGCCGTCGTGTATCCGGATGATCCGTTTGGCGGTGTTTGCAACGCTTGGGTCGTGGGTAACGAGGATAATCGTGACGCCTTCCTCTTCGTTCAACTGCTGGAAGGTGCGCAGGACCTCCTCGCTGGTGCGCGAATCAAGGTTTCCGGTGGGCTCGTCCGCAAACAGGATCGAGGGCCGGTTCACGAGCGCGCGGGCGATGGCCACGCGCTGCTGCTGGCCTCCCGAGAGCTGTGAGGGCTCGTTTTCCATCTGCTCGGCAAGGCCGATCTTGCGGAGAAGCTCCTCGGCCCTCGCGCGCCCATCCGCGCCCGGCCCGGAATCCGGACTGTAGGCAAGCGGCATCATCACGTTGTCGATTGCGCTCGTGCGGGGCAAAAGGTTGAAGTTTTGAAACACGAACCCGATTTTCCGGTTTCGAATGAGCGCCCGCTCGTCGCCGGACAGCCCGTCGGCGTCGATGCCTTCCAGCGCGTAGCTGCCCGAGGTGGGCCGGTCGAGACAGCCCAGGATGTTCATGAGCGTGGTCTTGCCCGAACCCGATGCCCCCATGAGAGCGACGAACTCGCCCCTCGATATCCGAAGCGATACGCCTCGAAGAACCGGCACGCTGATCTCGCCGAGGAAATAGGTTTTATGGATGTCCCGAAGTTCGATTAGTTCCATTATATTCATCTCGCCGGCGCGCCCGGCGCTTCCTTTCAATGCGGTCTTTCGCCCGCTGCCCGCCGCCTACTGCCGCCCGCCGCCTCCGCCTCTTCCGCTTCCAAAGAGCTTCGGAGTGAAAGGACTGGACGTGGAAGCGGTGGCTGCTTCCTTGCGACTTTCTCCAATGACCACCTGGGTCCCTTCTTTAATTGACTCGCCCTGGATCTCGGTCAGCGTGCCGTCGCTCATCCCCACGCGCACCGGAATGGATGCCACCAAAGCATCCCGGGGCGTCCAGACAAGCCCTTGAGAGAAGCCGTCCCTGGCTGCGGGGTCGGACTGGGCCTGGACCTTGGAGGTCTTCTTAACCTCCGGGCGGGTGCGGTTTTCCGGGGACACCTGCTCTTGCTGCGGGACCCAGCGCAGCGCGGCGTTCGGGATGAGCAGCACGTTCTTGCGCCCGGCCAGTATGAACTTCACGTTGGCCGTGAGATAGGGCAAAAGCTTTCCGCTGGAATTGTCGGTTACGACCTCGACCGTGTAGTTGACCACGTTTTGGGTCATGGTGGCGTTCAGTCGAACCTTGCCCACCTCGCCCTGGAAAACATGGCCCGGGAAAGCGTCCACGGTGAAGGAAACGGGCTGGCCCGGAAAGATGTTGCCGATATCGGCCTCGTTCACCGCAACCCAGACCTGCATGCGCTTGAGGTCCTTGGCGAGGAGAAAAAGGCTCGGGGCGTTGAGGCTGGATACGACCGTCTGGCCGATGTTGACGCGGCGGTCGATTATCACCCCCTTAACCGGTGATATGATCGTGCAATAGTCGAGGTTTTGCTGGGCGCGCCGGAGGCTGGCCTCGGCCTGCACCACGGCATCCTTTGCCTGTATAATCGACGCCTTGCCGACTTCGAGGTTTGCCTTCGCCACCTCAAAGCCCGAGAGGGACGCGTCATAGTCGCTCTGGGACAGCGCATCCGAGGGGCCGAGCTTCTTTGCCCGGTTCCAGTCGCGCTCGGCCTGGACAAGCTTTGCCTGGAGTTGCCCCAGGTCCGCTTCGGCGCGCTTTACCCCCGCCTTTGCCTGCTCGACCTGGGCCCTTGCCTGGGCGGCGTCCGCGGCGTAGAGGGCGTCGTCTATCTGGGCGAGAACCATTCCCTGCTCGACTTCCGAGCCGTAATCGATGGATTTTCCCGACCTGTCCTTTCCGAACGAGACGATTTTTCCGGCCACCTGCGCCCCCACGTCCACCACTTCTTCGGGTTCGACCGTCCCGGTGGCCCCGATAGCCGCCTGGAGATCTCCCCGCTCGACGGACGCCGTGCGAAATGAAACGCTTTGAGAACCTCCCGGCTTGAGAAAAAATACCCCGAGCAACGCGACGACTGCGACGGCGGCCACAATGAGCCCGCGCTTAATGGTACGATTCATCTCGCTTCCTCATGACCGGCCGCCTGCGTGGGACCTTTCGCCCCGGACCGGAAATCGATGTTCCAAATATGCCAACCCCGGGAAACCGTCCCGAAAAGACAAAAAGACAAAATTGCTGAAACGCGGACGCACATTCAACGTATTTAAACCTAATTTGAGCGATTCACCCCACAGCACGGCGTCATACCGGCGAAAGCCGGTATCCAGCGGGTGCTCGGCGTTACCTGGATTCCGGCTTTCGCCGGTATGACGATCCGACTTAATCGGCAGAAGAATCGCTCGATTCAGGTTAAAAGCACCGACCGTCATTTCTCTAGAGCACCAGCCGTTATTCCCAATACTAACATCATTAAATGCGGAAAAAAGCCCCATTGTCGCCGATAAATGGGGGCGGCGGGACGCCCGTTGGGGAGCGGTTTTTCCGGTCTGACTTTTCCGTCAACGGGCAGGCCGACGCGCCCCGTTGCCCGCACCACCGGTATTCCCCCGGGTGCGGCCCAAATACTTTCGAGACGGTCGGCCCTTCCCATTCCGGCAGTCCGGGCGGGGATCAACCCCGCCCCTACGCCTTTTGGTGAGCGAGCTGACCGCAAATCGTAGGGGCGGGGTTGATCCCCGCCCGGACTGCCGGGAGGTCATACATGTCTTAAGCACTCCGCATTCGGGCACCTGGCCGGGCAAGCCCGCCCCCCATAGCGGGCGCCGATCCGTTCGCGCGCGCCGGATGCCGGCCGGAAAAAACCCGCTTCCCCGCCTTTACTTCTTTAAGTCGCGGGATGCGGGCAAAAGGTTACACGGTTTACGACGCGGTCCTCATTTTGCCTGACCGCGGAGCCCGATTTGAGCCACCCGCGCCGCTCCGATCAGGGCCGCGTCGTCGCCCAGGGCGCTTCGACGGATTACGGCAAGCTCGGGGTCAAGCATCGAGATGCTGTGCGCCAGGCTCGCTTCGAGCGGTCCGATAAAGACGTCCCACGCCGCGCTTACCCCGCCGCCGATGACGGCGTGCCGGATCCCGAGGACCGAAAAAAGGTTTGAAATCGCAACGCCGAGGGCCCACCCCATTGTTTCGAAAAGAGACAACGACGGCCCGTCTCCTTTCTTCGCGCATTCGTAGATGGTGTCGGCGCTCAACGCGTTCTCCCGCCAAAGCTCGAAAAGCATGCCCTCGCGCATCCCACCTTCCCGGACGAGTCTTTTCGCCCCCTTTACGAGCGCGGTCGCCGATGAGAACGATTCCAGGCACCCTTTGGACCCGCATGCGCACGGCGGGCCGTCCGGCTGAATTATCACGTGGCCGATCTCGGCGCAAAACCCCAGGCCGTCGCCTTCCCACAACGCGCCGCCCAGAATGAGACACCCCCCGACGCCGGTCCCGAGCGTCATCCCGGCCCAGTTGTCGATCCCTTTTGCCGCCCCCGCGAAACTTTCGCCAAGTCCGAACACGTTGGCGTCGTTTTCCATGAAAACGGGGCTCCCCGTCCTCTTGCCCAGCTCTATCCCGAGCGGATACCCGTCCAGGGGAGGAAGGTTCGGAGAAAAAACGACCGTTTCGGCGGCCTTGTCGATCTTCCCCGCCACCCCGACGCCGATCGCCCCGAGGACGAGGCCTCGATCCTCAGCCGACCGGGCGAGGCCCAGGCACTGGGCGGCAAGCGTTTCGGCCGCGGATCGGGCGCCGAGGTCGATTCGGCACTTGTCTTTTTTCATTTCCAGAATGTTTCCGGAACCGTCCACCAGGGCGGACCTGAGGTTGGTCCCCCCGATGTCCACACCGATATAGACGGTATCGTCGACTCTTTCGTTTACGCCCATGGAAGCTGTCCTGAAAGGGTTGGGAATGGGATCACTTCGGCAGGAAAGACTCGGGCACATAGAAGACGTAGTGCCGTGACAAAGTGTCGAACTGCCGGTTGGTTTCCTCTTCGATAAGAATCAGCAGCTCCTTTAGCGACGAGGCGCTCTGGACGACGTTGAGAAAGAGGTTGGGATTGTAGTACTGGGGATGGAGCGGCAGAAGAAAGTTGTGGACGTTCCCTTTCCACGAGACGTCGAGCTTTTCGCGCTCTTCGGTGATGATTTTGAAAAATCGCCTTACCAGGTCGGTCCGCAGGATGGGCGAGGGCGCCCGGGTGATGCATTCCATGAGGCCCGCCAGGCGGTAGAGGCGGCGCATCCGGGGTTCGTCTTCCCGGAACCGGAAAAGCCACAGCGCGGTGAAAAGGTACCCGCCGTCGAGCGTGAAATGGTTTGGGACAAGCGAAATGAAAGGCCTGTCCTGGGTGAGGACCGCTTTTTGACGGTGGGCTTCAAATCGCTCGGACTCTTCCCGCGTGCACAAAACGGGGCTCGAGCCCGGCCAGGCGCCTTTGCGAAACTCCAGCGGCAGGGATGCAATGAGGTTGCTTCCCGATTTTAGTCTGCTGGATAGATCGATTATATCCGCCATGCTCTTCCGGTCTTTCCGGGCGTCGATTGGGTGAGCGGTGAAGCGTGAAGAGTGAACAGTGAACGGTAACAAGCGAACAGTGAACGGCAAACAGTGAACAGTGAACGGCAAACAGAAAAGCACCGCCCTGCCGCAGTTAATCCACAGAGTGTGGGAGCGGCATCCTGCCGCGATTTCTTTCATTCCGGCCACCGAAGGCGGATTGGCGCTCGCCCGCATCGCGGCTGCAAGCCGCTCCCACAATGAGGCGCTCCCGGCGGCCGCGAACCGCTCCCACGGGAGGGAACGTCCGGGGGCTGCAAGCCGTTTCCCGGGCCGGGGCCGGGGCCGTCAGGACCTGTCCAGGTATGGTTCGAGATCTTCCACGTATTCGACCAGGACCTTGTAGCCCGCGCCCCTGAGCATATCGACGGCCTGTTGGAAAAGGCCGGCGCTGATGCGCATCATTATCTGCCACTGGTCCTTGTAGCCGGGAATCGGAATGGTCAGGATGCTCCTGATATTTATGTCCGCCTGGTGCATGAGCTTGCCGACCTCGGCCAGGATCCCGATCCTGTCGGTGGTGATAAGAGCGAGGCGCTCGGAGTCTATCCCGAGCCCCACCGCGGTCAGCAATACTTCCATGAGGTTCGTGGTGGTGATTATCCCGACAAGCTTTCCTTCCTTCACGACGGGGAGCGCCCCGATCCTGTTGTCGTGAATGATCATCGCCGCCCGCTCGATGTGCATGTCCGGCGTGGCGGTGACGACATCGCGGGTCATGACGGAGGCGACGGTGAGCTTTTGCAGAACGTAGGTGAGTTCGTGAACGCTGAGGGTCGTTGCCGGCGAGGCCCAGGCTTCCTTGATGTCGCGATCTGTTATCAGCCCCAGCAGGTTGGCCTTGCCGTCGGTTACGGGCAGGTGCGAGATGTTGTTGGCGTCCAGCAACTCCCGCGCCTTGAAAAGGGTCGTCTCGGGATTTACCGTGATAAGCTTGGTCTTCATGTACCAGCCGACAAACATATCGCCCCTCCTTTGCGCCATCGTGGTTTATGCAAGAATAGGGAATATTTTGGGAGAGTTCAATGTGAAAATGGGGCGGAGGGGGTTGGATGGTGGATGGTGGATGCGGGAAGCTCGATGGTGGATGTTGGATGGTGGATGCGGGATTCTTCAAGTTAGATGCTGGATGCGTGATGGGGCGGCGGGTTGGGTTAAGGGCAATGCCGATCATTTAAGCCGCACGTGGTGGAGATCGTCGTGGGGCAGGCTTTCCCGGGCTGTTGCCCAAAGAAATATTCAAGTTGCGCAACTATTGAGCCGGACGTGAGTCCCCCTCCCCGCGATGGGAGGGGTTAGGGGGTGTTGAATTCTCAAGTACTTACGACCCCCTCCCCCAGCCCCTCCCGCCAAGGGAGGGGAGACCTCCGCCCGGTTTTGGCCACACCTGTCTCAATTTTTGCATTTGGGCAACAGCCCCTTCCAGCCTGCCCCACGACTGCACGTTCTGCCGGGTATCGATTATCGGGCATTGGGCCGCAATCATCCAACGCCCGCAATCTACCATCCAACATCCAGTTCCTATCCCTTGCGCTCGCGCATAACCGTTGCTTCAACCGGGCATACGGTGACGCACAGGCCGCAGCCAAGGCACGCGCTTTCGTCGTAGGCCAGCTCACCGTCCCTGATCTCGCGCGCTCCGAATGCGCAGCGCTCGGCGCAGGCGCCGCAGTGGATGCACTCATCCGGGTCGGTTTTGGCCACATATTCCGACCGGGCCACCAGGTCCTTTCTGCAGGCGAGTTTGAGGATCTGCAGGTCGTGGCAGCAGCACGGGCAACAGTTGCAGAGCGCGAAGACTTCGTGGTCCGGCATGTAGAGGCTAAGGTGCACCAGCCCCGTCTCGTCGGCTCTTTTGAGCACCTCGAGCGCCTCGGGGAGGGGAATGTGTCTCGCCAGGCCTTTTTCAACGAACCTGTCGCCCGGTTCGTTGAGCACGAGGCAGACTTCGAGCGGTTTGTCGCACCGGGAATAATGGACCCTGCACATGCATTTCTGGAGCGCGATCGACCGGGCGTTGCGAAGGATGCTTTCGACCTGTTCGGCCGGCATGACCCACTGTTTTGCGTCGAAAGACTCGCTTACCGGCACCACCTTGGAAGAATGGGATATCTTCCCGGCCGCAAGCCACTTGTCGTATTTTACGACGTATTTTTTGAGATGATCGTCCATGGGAGCACTCGGGGAAGGAATTGAGGAATTTAGTAACTTATTTGTGAAATTCGTGCTTTTTTTGGCAGAAAATCTTTAGAGAGAAGAGCACGAAACCCTGGGTGGCCCGGATACTCGTATCCGGGTCCGAAGGACAAGAGGCGACACGATATATCTTCGGACCTCTTGCGCTTCGCGCCCGGATACGAGTATCCGGGCC
>JBAQYM010000259.1:0-25171 GCA_049300095.1 Syntrophobacteraceae bacterium | reverse complement strand
GCCTTCCGTTCCCAGGGTGGCGTCCCGCGAAACGCGAGACTGACCCTGGGCTGGAATATGAAGCCCTTTCAGGGCGGGGCCACCGGCGCACGCAAGTTCCTAACCGGACACCGCTGCCCCTGCCCCCCTTTAGAAAAGGGGGGGTGTCTGTGCGTGCGCTAAGTCGAATCCCCCCTTTTCTAAAGAGGGGCAGGGGGGATTTTGAACGCTATTGGCATTACATGATGAAACAGCGAATCGACACCCTAGAAATGCTGCACCCAGCGCATAGTGAGGCGGACCCCCTCGGAGCGGTTTTCGGCGGCTGTTTCGAAGTAGAGGTTCAGAAAAAAGTGGGTGTCTTTCGAGTAATGGAAAACCATACCAGGCCCGATTCCCAGCACCTGTTCCTTGGTGTCGGGAAGATCGGTCCCGTTTCTCTGGTCGTCGGTAACCTGCTTGAGGTAGTAGCCGTTCAGGCCGGCCCGCAGCCTCTTTTCCCACAACTCGTAGTCGGTTGCGAAATTGAGGTGCACCGCCTGACCCGCCTGGGTGTCGTGGGCCCCCAGGAAGCCGCGGTTGGGATCGTCGTTTTCAGCGTTCCACAGGTAGTGTATCCTCGTCGAGGCGGTCCATTTCGGCGTTATGAAAACGGTTGCCGCCCAGTAAGGATCGATGGAAAAGAAATTGCTGCCCGGGTTGAGTTCGCGGTCGCTGTCGTATTTCCCGGTGGGAAAAAGAACCTGGAACTCGAAGCGGTGCATGAAAATCGGGCCGTTGGCGCCCATGATAGGGTCCCACTGGAGAAACGGGCCGACGACGATGTCTCCCAACCCGGCGCCGTTGTCTTCAAGGGGGATGGGCAACCTGTGGTCGAGGTCGATGGAAACCACGGGTATGATGAGATCCAGGCCCCACTTGCCGCCCAGCAGTATTTCCGTGTTTGACTGGTAGATGAACTGCGAAAGACTCACCCACGCGTCAAGGTTTTCGTCCGCGGCGGGGGGCAGGAGCCTGTTGCCGTTCGCATTGTTGAGCCTGTCCGAATGGTAATATTGCAGGTATTGCGTAAAGTAGAACCCCGGTCCGGCGGGGGGGCCGCCATCCAGAAAACTCGTGAACCCGAGATTTACCCCCGGCTGCTGGTACGCCCATCCGGGACCCGCCCCCAGAAGCCCCACCAGGAGACCGATTACGGCAAGCCCCACTACAAAACGGTCTTTTTGAAAGAATCCTTTTTTCACCGCTTCCCCCTCCCCTTGTCAAAAGATTACCCCCGATGCAAAGTCAACCCGAACGGTCCCGCCCCTCGCCTTTCGCCCGCCCGTCTCGACGGGTCTCAAGCGTCTCTCGGCGCGGAAGCCCGCTCATGCCTCATCCCCCATGCCCCTTTTAGATTCCTCGACGAGTTCGATCAACGTGGCGACCTTATCCCTCGGTTTCCTGTTAAAGCACTCGTCCCATTGCGCCGGCGTGAGCTTCGCCCTGAGATACGCATCGACGGGAAAGTAAGGCTGCCAGCAGATAACGACCCTTTGACAGGGAAGATCGCCCATTTCCCGCAGGCAGTAAGTAAAAGGCACTTCCCCGCCCAGCCTCGGGCACCTGGTCAACAAGCTCTCCGACATTTCAGTCTCTCCGGTAACGGCCGAATACATCCCCGGTCGACGACCATTTGATCGGGTCCGCCGGGGACGTACACGGTTTTTACGGGTCCTGACGGCATCGCCGCCGCCCGGTCGGTTTACGGTTTCGGATAACCCTCGATGGACTTGAGGGCCCTCTGGATCTCTTCATCGCTCAATTCGTGCTGCGTGAGCTTCCCGGTGAGAAATGCGTCGTAGGCGGGAAGATCGATGACGCCGTGTCCGCTCCAATTGAAGAGGATGACCTTCTCCTTGCCCTCTTCTTTGGCGCGCTGGGCTTCCTGCATGACGGCGGCGATCACGTGATTTGTCTCGGGCGCGGGTATGAACCCCTCGGAGCGCGCCCATTTCACCCCGGCGGTGAATGTTTCTATCTGGCTGTAGGCCCGCGCCTCGACGATCTTCTCCTTGACCAGGTGGCTGACGATGGGCGCCATCCCGTGGTAGCGCAGGCCGCCCGCGTGGATCGGCTCGGGCACGAAGTCGTGGCCGAGGGTGTGCATGGGCAGAAGAGGGGTCGTCATGGCCGTGTCGCCGAAATCGTAGGCGAAAGGCCCCCGCGTCAGGGTCGGGCAGGAGGTCGGTTCGGCCGCCACCACCGAGATGTCCTTCCCGTGGATCTTGTCGCGCACGAAGGGCAGGGACAAGCCGGCAAAGTTGCTGCCCCCGCCGGCGCATCCCATGACCACATCGGGATACTCGCCTATTTTTTCGAGCTGCTTTTGGGCCTCCAATCCGATGATGGTCTGGTGCAGCAGGACGTGATTCAAGACGCTGCCAAGCGAGTAGCGGGCCTCTTTATCCCCGATCGAGTCCTCTATTGCCTCGCTGATGGCGATCCCGAGGCTCCCCGGTGAGTCGGGGTGGTCTTCCAGGATCTTTCTTCCCGCCCGCGTAATATTGCTGGGACTCGGTATGCACTCCGCCCCCCAGGTCGACATCATCAAACGACGGTAAGGCTTTTGCTCGAAGCTGATCCTCACCATGAACACCCTGCATTCGAGGCCGAACATGGCGCAGGCCATACTGAGCGCGCTCCCCCACTGCCCGGCCCCGGTTTCCGTCGAGAGCCGCTTGATGCCGAAAACCTTGTTGTAATATGCCTGGGCAACGGCCGTATTGGGTTTGTGGGAGCCCGGAGGGCTGACCCCTTCGTTTTTGTAGTAGATACGTACGGGGGCATCGAGGAGCTTCTCGAAGTTGCGGGCCCGGCAGAGCGGCGAGGGGCGCCAGATGAGGTATTTTTCGAGCACCGGCTCCGGGATGTCGATCCAACGCTGCGTGGACACTTCCTGCTCGATCAGGTTCATGGGAAAAACGGGGGCCAGGTCCTCGGGTCCCACCGGTTTGCCCGTTCCCGGATGCAGCGGCGGACTCATGGGCGTCGGCATATCCGCCAGTATGTTGTACCATTGCTTCGGGATTTCGCTGTCTGTCAAAATCACTTTCGTCTGCCCCATCGGATATCTCCTCCTTGACTCTTTATTTATGGAAACGCTGCAAAAATGGACAAAAAAAGGGCCGTGGGTTGGTTTCTTGACCTAACCCACGGCCCTACTTCAATTCTATACAATAGAGCTTATGCGGCCAGGCTCACAGGGAAGCCCGCCACCACCACACCATTGAAAGGGTCTTTGCGCTGCCGAGGAACATATGTATCCAGACTTTGAGGATGATAATCGGTAATTAATCCATACCGATACCGGGTGTCAATACTAAATGTGACAAAGCGTGGAGGGAAAGGCGAATGCGCCGTCGAAAGTTTCCGGTTTTTGTTATATTGATGCATGGCGGCTCGGCAAGGCGCCGGGGGCTGCGGGAGAAGGAGAAGTTATGACGAAGTTGGTAAGGGAAATCGAGAAGAAGGCCGGCAGGCTCTCGGCTGAAGAGCGCGAGTTGCTGGCGGAAAGGTTGCTGGCCACTGTCAGCGGCGCTCCGCAGACCGATGTTGACGAAGTGTGGGTCGAGGAAGCTGAAAGGCGCTATTCAGAATGGAAAGCCGGGCGGACAAAGGTGGTTGCGGCTGAACAGGCATTAACAGCTATCAGGGAAGAGTTACGTCGCTAAAAATGCAGCGGTTGATAGGTTCATCTGAAAGTTCGGCTCGGAACGTCAAAGCCGTCATTCCGGCGGAAGCCGGAATCCAGGCATTTTGGTTATGAATTAAACAGTTTGGGACCGAAAGGCCCTCTTATGAAACTTCATAGGACCAGTGAAGTTCCATCCTCGTTCAAACCCTGTCCGAGGACTGGGCGGCGGCCCTGGATTCCGGCTTCCGCCGGAATGACGGACACGCCGATTTCCGGCCCACTGCCGGTTATCAAGAAGCTTTTTGCGGCACCGTGCTAACGGGGATCGGAAGTCGAACCCGCCGCGTCTATCGTGCACCGCGTAAAATCGATCTGCTTGCCGCATCCCTTGCACACATGCGTTTTGTCGAATTCATCCGAGAAGATCTCTTTTTCCTTGCCGCAGTCCGGGCACTTGCACGAGAACGACTCCAGGTTCCTGAATCGTTCGAATCCGGGACAGTGTAGCGGTGTCGTCATCTCCTGGCTCCTTTGTGAAGCAACTCCCTTTTGTGAAGTAACTCCATAGTGTTAACCCCGATACCCCCAACGAGGAGAGACCGGACGACAAGGCCCGTCAGTGCCGCGGGCCCGCAAGGCTGCCTGTCGCCGCGATCGCCCGGCTTTAAGGAAGTGAGCGTCCTCATGACAAACCGAAGCGCACCGAGCCCAGTTCCCTCAGGGTAGCCCTGGCTTCGTCGACTGTCGCTCCAAGCTTCCAGGGCTCCATGAACCCGCAGAGCATGAGTTTCCAACCCTGTTCATCCTGGAAAATGTCGACATCGTCTTCGCACGTGACGCCGCAACCTTCCTCCCCCAATATATCGTGGAGCGCATCCCTTATTTCCTGGCGGCCATCCATATCGGAACCTCCCTGGTAATGGTCAGTGGAAAACATATACCATTATGTAATTATGGTTTCCCCGCCGGGCAAGAAGTCCCTCTCCCGGAGCGGAAGGCCCGGCATCTCCGGAGGGGGTCCTCAAGGCTGTTGCTTTAAGGCGAATGGGGCGACCCATCGTCGTGGGGCAGGCTTTCCAGCCTGCCGGCGGAGGACCACGGAACCCATATGAATGGCAGGCTGGAAGGAGCTGTTGCCCAAAGAACTATTCAAGCTGCGCGACTATTGAGCCGGACGTAAGTCCCCCTCCCTGGATGGGAGGGGTTGGGGGAGGGTGTTGAATTTTCAAGTACTTACGACCCCCTCCCCCAGCCCCTCCCGCCAAGGGAGGGGAGACCGTCGCCCTGTTTTGGCCACACCTGATGAATGGCGGGCTGGAAGGAGCTGTTGCCCAAAGAACTATTCAAGCTGCGCGACTATTGAGCCGGACGTAAGTCCCCCTCCCTGGATGGGAGGGGTTAGGGGAGGGTGTTAAATTTTCAAGTACTTACGACCCCCTCCCCCAGCCCCTCCCGCCAAGGGAGGGGAGACCGTCGGTTGCCTTTACCGCGAGATGGAACCCGCCAGCCCCTCCCGCCAAGGGAGGGGAGACCTCCGCCCTGTTTTGGCCACACCTGTTGCAACTTTTGCATTTGAGCAACAGCCCCGGAAAGCCCGCCCCACATGGTTTCTCGCTTAAGGTCAAGACAACAGCGTTGGGGGGGCCGGCCTCTCAATTGTCCCCGCGCCTGAGGATTCCGCGTAGTGGAAACCGGGAGTCACCAGCCCTCCCGTACAATTGTCCCCGCGCCTGAGGATTCCGCTCCGCCACATGCCTTGTCCTTGAGGGGTGAGCGCTATTCTGCTAGAAGTAACGCTTCGAGCGGCGGGATGCCGGTCCGGCGGGGTCGGCCCGCTTTGCGACCATCCGCCCGGTCGGCGCGTGCCTTTTCGTCCGCGAGACGGCTTTGCCGGGACCGACGCGGCCGTTTCAGGACCTGACCGGGGCTTTGCCCGCGCATGACCGGGCACCCTTTGGGAAGCGTTTTATTGGACAAGCCTCATTTCACACGGGATTGGGTCTTCCTTCTGTGCCTGGCGGTGCTGGCGGCAGTCGTCGCCACGGTCATGATCGTGCGGTTTCAGGCCGCGCCGACGCCGCTCGAGCGTGACGAAGGCGAGTACGCCCTCATGGGCCAGCTTATCCTGGATGGGGCGCCGCCTTACCGGGAGGCGGGTAATATGAAGCTTCCCGGCACATATTACGCCTATTCCGCAATCCTGGCCGCCTTCGGGCAAACGGCACGGGGCGTCCACATGGGCCTCATGGCCGTCAATCTGCTTTCGATCGTGCTCCTGTACCTGATCGCTCGGTCCTTGATGGGCGTTGCGGGGGCGGCCCTGGCCGGGGCCGCCTTCTGCATCATGTCGGCGGACCTCTCGGTGCTCGGTCTTTTTGCACACGCGACGCACTTCGTGGTCCTGTTCGCCCTTGCGGGGATATGGCTGCTCCGGGAAAGCGCGAAGTCGAAACGGGAACTGCCGCTCCTGTGGGGCTCGGGCCTTTGCCTGGGGCTCTCGGTCCTCATGAAACAATCCGGGGCCTTCTTCGCCCTGTTTGGTTTCCTCTGGCTTTTATACGGAACGCTCCGCCGCCGCCCGGTCCAATGGAAGCGTTGCCTGCTCAAATCCGGGACCATGGCCGGTGGAATCATCCTGCCCTATGCCGTGGTTTTCGCCCTGATGGCCGCCCAGGGCGTGCTCGACCGGTTCTGGTTCTGGACGGTTGACTACGCTCGCGCCTATGTGTCCCAGGTGGACCTGAAGACGGGGACCCAGCTCTTTTTGTCCGCGATCATCCCCATCTTTCAGAGCAATCCGGTGATATGGGCGATGGCCCTGGCGGGGATGATCGGCGCGTGGTTCACGGAGTCCGGACGCAAGGCCGCGCCATTTCTTCTCGCGTTTTTCCTGTTCTCGTTTCTGGCGGTGTGCCCCGGTTTTTTCTTTCGCCCGCACTATTTCGTGCAGCTCCTGCCCGCGGCGGCCCTTCTCGCCGGGGCCGGACTGGGGGAGATCGGGAGGCTTGCCTCCCGGTATACGAACAAGTCCGAAGCCGTCCAATTTGCGGTCCTTGTGGCCGTCGCGGCGTTTTCGCTCACCGGCGTCGTTTCCATGGGACGCCTTCTTTGGACAACGCCCCCCGAAGCTTTCAGTCGCTCGGTTTACGGCGCGAACCCGTTTCCCGAATCGGTAAAGATCGCTGAGTATCTAGCGAAAAACACCAGCCCCGGCGATCGTATCGCGGTCCTGGGGTCCGAGCCGCAGATATGCTTCTACGCCCGTCGCAGGCCCGCCACGGAGCACATCTACATGTACGGGCTGATGGAGAGCCAGCCTTTCGCGCGGCGCATGCAGGAAGAGCTGATCGCGCAGGTCGAGCGGAGCGAGCCCCCGTTTCTCGTGCTCGTGCAGGTCCCGACTTCCTGGCTTCAGCAGCCTGATTCCGAGAAGAAGGTCTTTTTCTGGTTGAGAGACTACCTTAACGATTATTATCGGCCGGTGCTGGTTGCCGAGATATATTCCGGCCGCACCCTGTGGCTGCTGGATAAAGAAGCGGAATCCATCTCGCCAAGGTCCGGATCGAGTCGGATAATAGTCTTCAAGCGGCGGTGAACGCTCACCCGGAATTCCAAAAATTCCATCGATATTTTTTCATTAAAGATTTTATCAGCGCCTTCCGATCTCATAGATGACATAGCAGGTCGCAAAGGGGGTACTGTCTCGTGGTCCGGAAGGTGTTCCTTTGTAGATCCTTTCCCTGTCCGGGGAGGTGAAAAATCACGTGGAAGAGGGGTGGTCGTGATCCGAAATATATCTCCCGCACGGTTTCTGGGAGCGGTTCTTGCCGTCATCGCATTGTCCGGCGCAAACGGCTGTTATTACTCACAGGTCAAGGCCGTGTCGACCCGTCCCGTCGAGGGGGGCATGGAGGTGATTGTCCACTCCGCGATCGAGCGGCACCTGATGGATACCATCGGCGTGTTTCCATTCGATTCGCCGCCCGAGACGAACGGGGTTTCCGAGAAGGTTACGGCGGCCTACGAGGCGCAACTGATCCGGATGCGGCCGTTCCGGGAGGTGAGGCCGATCCGGTACGCGGTGAAGTCGGACGCCGAGGCCCTCTGGTACGGGAGAAACGCGGGCTGCGACCTGGTCATGGCCTCGTCGATCTCATACGCCATGGACGGTTCGGGCACGATGCCCACGCGCCTGACGATCCGCAACAGGATACTCGATGCGCGTACGGGCATGGTCCTGTGGGACATAAAACAAAAGGCTTTTTCCAATCCGGGCGCGGACATCGACCTGTGCTGGACCACTGTTTCGGGACAGCCCGCGCAGAGGCTCGAGGAATTGGGCGATACGCTGGCGAGGCAGTTCGCCGGTTTACTGGTGCGGCCGCTTGAAAACGAGAAGGAAAAGAAAGAGCGGAAAGCGGTGCCCCAGGGTTTTGCAATTCAGTAAAAGGATGCCACACTAGGGTATGGAGGCCCGCCATGGGAACAAACACAGGAGAAATTCAACCGATAACACGGGATGTCTGGGTGCAGCCGGAACTGAACAGGAAAGACGTTCAGGTCATCGCCCCCGTTGCGAAAGCGGAAGGGGGCACGGCGAAGAAAGTCGCCGACGACAAATCGGAACCCAGAGACGCCGCGCCCTCCTGGGTCAACCCCGACACGAAGCCCGAGCAGACGGCCGTGCGGGTGCAGACCTTTCTCAACGAGGCGCTGAACGTCGAGCTCAACTTCCAGGTGGACAGCCACACGGGGCAACTGGTCGTCCTGGTGCTCGACAGGGCGAGCGGGGAGGTCATCCGCCAGATCCCGCAGGATGGTCTCATGAACCTGCAGGAGAAACTCGAGGAACTGCGCGGGATTCTCTTTGACGGCAAGGCTTAAGGGCCCGTGACGGACAAGAGCGCGGGAGGAGAGACCGAGGCGCCCGCCAGGGTGCTCGTGGCGGATGACGACGATATCTTTCTCGAGATATTGGCCGAGGCCGTTCAAGACGCGGGCGGGGAAGCGACGCTTGTCCCGGACGGCCAGGCCGCCCTGGATCAGCTCGCGCGGGCCCGGTTCGACATCCTGATCACCGATCTCAACATGCCGCGCGTGGACGGCCTCGCGCTTTTGAGGCAGGTCCGCGCTCTCCACCCCCATGTCCTGGGCATCCTCATCACCGGCTTCGGGAGCCTGGAATCGGCCATCGAGGCGCTGCGCCTGGGGGTCTACGATTACATACAGAAACCGTTCATGGTCGAGCAGATCGCCGTAACCATCCGTAACGCAATCGAACGGGTGAGCATTTTCAAGGAAAGATCGGTCCTGCTCGAAAAAATCGAGAATTTGCACAAAAAGCTTTGTTTAGTCGAAGGAAAACGTTACCCTGAACATGAAATTTACGACATCTCGGGGCAGTCCATCAGCGGACCGTTTTTTCTCGACGGCAAGTCCCGTCCCGAGACCTTCCTGGAAAAGCCTAAGGGGGATCCAACCCGTGCGCTCGCGACTCTCGATACTCTCAGGGGGTTGAGGCGCGAGGGCGTCATCAGCGAGACGGAATTGGAGAGGCTTAAACTGGCCATACTCAAGAGGATCGAGTCCGGCGGGTCATGAAGATACTGATCGTCGAAGATGATATAGTTTTGGGTGAGCTCCTGCAGGAATACCTGCTGCGGCTGGACCACGAACGGGTGCAGCTCTGCCTGACGGGCCGGGAAGCCTGCCGGGCCGTCGAAGAGGATACTTACGATTGCGCCTTCCTGGACCTGCGCCTTCCGGACATGGACGGACTGCGGCTCCTGGAAAGACTAAAGGATGCCGACCCCGGGCTTCCCGTCGTCATGATGAGCGGCTTCCCGACGATGGAATACACCATCGAGGCCATGCGCAAGGGGGCCTCGGATTTTCTCACCAAACCGTTTACCCTCCAGGACGTGGCGCTCACCCTTCAGCGCATCTCGAAAGAAAAAGGGCTGCTGCTGGAAAACCTCAGCCTCCAACTCGAATGCCAGGCCCGGAAGGAACTCGAGAAGGTCAACCGGGAACTCGAAACACGGGTCAACGAGCAGACCAGGCTATTCCAGATGTCGAGGGACATCGACGAGATACGGTCGAGCGACGAGCTTTACTTCCAGATCGTGCGGCTCGCATCCAAGCTCGAATCCGTCGAGAAGGCGAGCTTCTTCGTTGTTCCCCAGGACAAGGGCGGGCTTCTGTCCATGGCCAACTGCGGCTGGTGCGACGCCGAACAGGGACCGCGGAAAATATTGCTCGGCGACGAACGGATGCGGGAAGTGCTCGGTAACGGCGTGAGTCACGTTCTGATTCCCCCCGAGGAAGTCCTGCGCGCGCTGGAAAACATGCCCGAGTCGGACCGGCTGCTGTCCTGCTGGCCGCTTCGCATTCGCGGCGAAGTGTTCGGGCTGCTGATGGCGTTTCATAAACAGGGGTGCGGGGGACTTTCAACCGAGGAAACGCGGCTTTTCGATTTTCTCATCCGCAAGGCCTCGCTGGCGATCGAGAACATGGCCCTCTACGAAAGTCTCGTCAGCAATTTCTACGGGATATTGAAGTCGCTGGTGAACGCCCTCGAAGCCCGGGACCTCTACACCGGGAAACACTCGGAACGGGTTACCCGGTATGCGGTCGCGATGGCGCGGATGCTGGGCTGTTCGAGCGCCCAGATAGAAACCGTGGAGACCATCGGCTACCTGCACGACATCGGCAAAATCGGCATAAACGACGGGATACTCAACAAGCCCGGCTCGCTCACCAGGGATGAATACGAGACGGTAAAAAGACACCCCACCATCGGCGAAACCATAGTGGCGGACCTCGGCCTGAGCCCCGAGGAAAGGGCGATCATCCGGCACCATCATGAGAGGTGGGACGGGCGCGGTTACCCCGACGGCCTGAAGGGTGACGGCATCCCGCTTCTGGCAAGGATCGTGAGCATAGCCGACGCCTTTGACGCCATGACGTCGAAGCGGGCCTACCGCGATTCGATGTCACGCGATGAATCCCTGGCCGAACTGATCAGAAACCGCGGCGAGCAGTTCGATCCAACCGTCCTCGACGCATTCCTGGATCTGATTAAAAAAGACGAGCCCAAAAAAGAATGAACGCGGTCGTCATCATTCAACTTTGTATCGGGCGAACAGACGCATATTATGAAAAGTGACGAACCCGGCAGGGAACACGAGGAATTGATCGAGCGGTGTCTTCGGGCCCTGCACGAAAAAGACCGCCTGAGCTTGGTGGGCAGTCTCGTTCAGGGTTTTGTGCACAACACCAACGGTCCGCTCCAGAACCTGTCGATGCTGACCGAGATGCTCCTGACCGGCATGGACATCCAGGATCGTCTGTTCAAGGCCAACGCCGGCGAAAACCCCCAGTGGTCGGAAATCACGGACAAGCAGCGCAGGCGACTCACCCAGTTGCGCGACCAGATATACAAAATGGGGGCGGACCTGCGCGAATTCATGCAGCTCCATGAAATCGAACGCAGCGGGACCGATATCGACATCAACGCCCTTCTGACCAGAATCACCCACATTTTCCGCTCGGACCTGTTCTTCAAGCACAGGGTGCAACACGAGCTGCGGCTCACCCAAAACCTTCCCCAGGTCCGGATACCGGGGCGAAATATCATCCCGGTCCTGTTCCACATCTACCAGAACGCCATCACGGCCATGCTCGACTCACCCCGGAAGGAACTCATCGTCGAGACCAGCATCCAGGGGGGAAATATCGCGATCAGGATCACCGATTCGGGCCGCGGTCTTGGCGGGCGCCCCGATCCGGAGTCGCTTTTCCGCCTCTTCGAATCCAGGTGGCCCCCGCAAAGCGAGGACCCGAAAAAGACTCACCTGGGGTTTGGCCTCTATGCCGCGCGCGAACTCCTCGCGCCCCACGGGGGGTCCATAGACCTCGAATGCGGCGACGAGTCCACCACGGCGGTCATCCGCATACCGATACCCGAAAAACGGGCATAATATTCCACCCCGGATCGGAAAATCTTTCCCCGGCGAGGCCGCCGATTCGAACGATCCCGGCGCTCCTCCCCGGCGCACCCGGCCGGCGGGGTGCTGAAAAAGGCTTCCTGATAACCGGCAACGGGCTGGCAACGGGCCGGTAATGGGCCGAAAATTGGTTGAAAATTGGCCCGTCCGTCATTCCGGCGGAAGCCGGAACCCAGGGCCTATCGACCCTAAGGCCTTGATTTCGTACCTAAAATTCCTGGATTCCGGCTTCCGCCGGAATGACGTGCGTTGGTGTTTTCACCCAGTCCCTGAAGATTAGTCCCCTTTTTCAGCACTCCCCCGGTGGCGCGACAGCCGCGGCTCTGGGTAATTCGCGATGCATTCCCGGTTTTGGCAAAGGATTTGCTTTAGGTTGTCCCTGAACGGATGCTCCGTTTCACTATTTCGGACCCGGACCATAGGGAGAAGTTATGAAGATAGGTGATATCTGGCAACCGCAGACCATTCAGGGGGACCCGGAGAACCTCAAACCGAAGGCCGGCGCGCCCGAAGGCGACTTTGCCGCCCTGCTCCGCGATGAGATTACGGGCGCGGGTGGAGCCGTCCCCAGTTCGGACGTTTCCGAACTCACTCCCACCGCCGTGATTCCCTGCATCACGGAGATCGCCGGCAACACGCAAGCGTCCGACGGCATCGCCGCCATCGAGGACGTAATCGCAAAACTCCAGTCCCTCGAACAAGCGCTCCAGGGGGATGCGTCCCCGAAACAGGTGGACCTGATCGTGGCAAAAATCGGGGATGCCGCCGCCAAGCTCCGGGAGAAGACGGACAGCCTGCCCGGAAACGACTCGCTGAGGGATATTTCCGAAGAAGTGAGCGTGGCCGCCTATATGGAATCGGTAAAATGGAGACGGGGTGATTACCTCTAAACCGCGGAAACGACTTCCGGCCGTATCGCGGACACGGCTTCCATCCGCACTATGGGGACAGTCCCCATCCGCACTGCGGCAGCGGCTTCCTGCAATCCTGCGGGAACGGCTTCCATCCGTAC
Organism: Syntrophobacteraceae bacterium; assembly: GCA_049300095.1. Taxonomy (GTDB): domain Bacteria; phylum Desulfobacterota; class Syntrophobacteria; order Syntrophobacterales; family Syntrophobacteraceae; genus SbD1. Next base: position 12,495 of record JBAQYM010000259.1, on the reverse strand, counting down.
CGTGGCAGCGGCTTTCATCCGCACTGTGGGAGCGGCTTGCAGCCGCGATGAGACTGGCGGCAATAGGCCTTTGCAAACCATTTGGGGCCGACCGTCTGAGGCTTTGCGGAATCCTGGCCCTCGCGTCGGCCGTGGTGCTGCTCGTTCCCGCCGGCCCGCCGGAAGCCAACGCGTCGGCCCTAACGGTCCCTTCACCGTCCCGCGAGCACTTCTTCCGCGCGGAATGCGACGCCCTCCCTTCCGGCGTCCTCCTTCTTGCCAAAATGGTTGAAAAAGAAGACCAGATCATCTACCGCACGGATTTTGGGGAACTGAGACACCCGGATCAGGCCCAAAGAGATGAGAAGGAAAAAGAAGACCGGGCCTGGCAGATGCTTGACAGGATGGAAATCTACCAATACCGCGGAAGACCTCCCCGGCCGCCAAGAGAAGACAGGCGGCAATAGCACTCCGGCACCCCTGTCCCGCCAGTCGGATAGACTCCCGGCGCCTCCAGGAGTCTTTTTCGACCTCTACTCCCCCCCCCCGCCCGTTGAACTCATCACCCGGTAATCCCAGGCCGCGACCACAACACGACGGTTGTCATGTCGAGCGGAGCGAGACATCTTAGGATTTAAGAGGAATAAAGGCCCGGATTCCTCCCCGGCGCTCGGAATGACAATTCCTATGCACGCACTCCTGTATAACGTCACATCCTCTCGCCGTGGGAATCACGAAGGGCTGTTGCCGGAATAAAGAGTTGCTGAATAAGATCTTGAACTCCCGGTGGTCCGGGCGGGGATCAACCCCGCCCCTACGGATTTACGGCGGGCCTGATGCCGTCTTTTGGACGTAGGGGCGGGGTTGATCCCCGCCCGGACTGCCGGAAGGGTAAGGGCTGAGCATCTCGAATGTATTTGGTTTGATTCCGCGCCCGGGAAGGACGCTGTGGTGCGGGCAACAGCCCCCGAACTGTGGACCCCTTGCTGAACGCGAGTTGCCCGGAAACACCGTGGCGGTTCCATTCGTGCGGCAACCCATAATGACCACATCCCTCGAAGATAGAAATCGTCTCGACGATTCGGCACTCGGCGCGGAATTTTCAGGCCTGAAATGACCTCCTCCCCCGGAAATAGAAATCTCCCTCATCATGATCCTATCCCCCTGGAATAGAAATCCCCCTCAAGATGACCCCATCCCCCGGAAATAGAAATCCCCCTCGATCCGGCCCAAACACTGGAAAGAGGGGGAGTCAATGGTTTGATACGCGCTGAACCGCCGCTCGCTTGCTTTTTACCAATAGGCGGGTTGCGCTCCCGGTATGGTCCGTCCGGCGGTCTACCCTGTCACAACGAGGTTTCTGCCCTTCCTTTTAGCGTCGTACATGGCTTTGTCGGTCCGGTTGAAGATTGCTTCCAGGGTCATGTCGCCCGATTTCACCTCGGTTACGCCGATGCTGACGGTGACGGCGATCTCCTGCCTGTTGTAGAGGAACCGCGTATTCTCGATGGCTTTACGGAGCCTTTCGGCCACCCCCGAGGCGCTCTCGACCTCGGTCCCCGGAAAGAGTATCACGAATTCCTCGCCGCCCCAGCGGGCCAGGAAGTCCGTTTCCCGAAGCATGGGTTTGATCCGCTTGATGAGCTCCTTGAGGCACTTGTCTCCCGCCCAGTGGCCGAACCGGTCGTTTACCGACTTGAAGTGGTCGATATCGAACAGGAGGACCGAGAAAAACTGCCGGTAGCGCTGGTAGCGCTGTATCTCCTCTTTGAGCCGCCGTTTGGCCGCGCGCCTGTTGGCGATCCCGGTAAGCTGGTCGATGAGGATTTCCTTTTCCAGCGCTTTGCGTTTTTCATGGACTTGGTCTATCTCTTTTTTCATCCTCTTGAGGCTTTGCTGGAGGTCCTCGACTTCCCCGTGCATCGTTTCCTCGCGGAGTTCCTCGGCCTTGCGCTTCTGCGCCAGGGCCTCGCGGATCGTGGCGAGCCTCGATATTACCAGGCTCTTGAACTCGGCCAGGGTCGTGCTGAGCTGGGCCGATTTCTTCATCTCGTCCATGTGGCTCTCGATGAGATGGTTAAACGAACTGTTGGCCGTGTGGCTGTGTTCGCTCTGGGTCATCGAGTGGAGGAACTGCTGTTCGATTTCTATGAGGCTGTTCCCGATCTCGGATATGAAATCGGTTATCTGGTTGCGCTCTTCATTCATGGTGCGGTTGTACGCCTGGATGAGCGAGATCAGTTCGTCCTCCATGGCGGCGAGATCGTCGGGCCCCGCGCCGGACTGGATGCCCTTGCGAAACCTGGCGATCTTCTTTGCGTAGTCCTCGCCCAGGTCATGATCGAATTCGGCGATGATGTTGAGAAAGATGGACTTGAGCCTCGGGAGCTGCAGAGCGCCGACTTCCCCTGTGCGGCGAGGCTGTTCGCGGTCGAGCACCCCGACGTTTTCCCGCGGGGGCGGGGCGGTATCCTGGAACTCCTCATCTTCCCCGATTACCTTGATCGAATTCTTTAGCTGATCGAGACTTTTTTCCAGCCCGTCAATGTGCCCGCCGTCCTGGACGGCATTCCGGAAGGCGGTGAGGTTTTTCGACAGCGTCTTGCCGGTCCCGCTCCGGTTCACGAGGGACACCAGGGTGGTGGTCGAGCGCCGGAGAAAATCGCGCATCCGCAATATTTCTTCCTGCTCCTCGACGGCCGCCTTGAGAAGTGTATCGTGGTCGGCAAATTTTACCGGGCTGTCCGCACCGGATCGACCATTTTTTCCATTGACGGCCTGCGCGGCCCCGTTTTGCCGATCTCCCGGGTAGGCCTCGGCCAGCATTTTCTGGACTTCATCTCTTTTGCCCAACGCCTGCGAAAGGAATGAGACCGATAGGGGTTTTTGTTCTGTGGAAAGCGATTTCAGGGTCTCGATAATGACCGTTGAAAGACCCTCAAGGCTTCGGATTCTCGTTTGCTCTGAAGCTGCCGCCATCTTTTTCCTCCCGCCGCGGATTCCCGATCGGCACTACCCAGGCCTCTTTGAGCCGTGTATCCCCCGTTCCGGTTCCCTGGGTCTGAAAAGCTGGCACTCGATACCCGATGAAGCGTAAACCGCCAAATGCGGATGCCGGGGCGATCTTATCCCCCACGCGGCGCACCCGTAAGGTGTCCCGGTAATCCAGGTAATGAAGAAATGGGCGCACTTACCGCACCTTATACCTTCCGCGCTTACGGCGAACCTCCACCTCCGGCCCTTGCGGCCGTCTTTTCGAATACCTCGGAATTTCCCCTGATTGTATCCTCTGTCAGTTCCACCGCCATCATGTAACAAGTTCCATGCCACACGCGGGATTGACCGCCTCGATATCGACGGTCCCGCCGGCAATTTCCGGCAAGCGGTCCGGAAAAGATGCTTTCTCACCTGGGAAATTCTTCTCTCTTTGGCCGTCAAATCTCAGTTTTTATTAAAGTCTGAGGCCAAGTTTTCCGATGATAGGATTGAATGGGAGTGGCCAATGGTTATCACCGATTATCGCGTACAAAGTATACTGCGCACCTACACGCGGCAGTTGCAGCGGTCCAGGGCCGGCAAAGTCAGTCCGGAATCGGGAGACCAGAAGCCCACTGTGGAGAAGGTATCCATATCTGATGAGGGCAGGCGCCGATCCATGATGGAGCGCCTCTCGAATCAGGTTTTTGAAAAGATGTATTCCAAACAGGATAACGGGAGCGAATCGGCCGGGGAAGGATCAAAACCGGAAGCGCCGGCCGTCCAGGAAAGGGAATAGGATGAATATCAAAAAAGTTGCGCCCTACACAACGGGGACCGTCCAGGGAGCCAAGGGACCGGCCGCGAAAGTGAATGGAGAAGACAAGGCGTCGCAGGCCGGCGTCGCTTCCGACCGTGTGAATCTTTCCAAGGACTATCAGGTGATTACCGAGGCAAAGAAGGTGATAGTGTCAGGCGATTCGATCCGCACGGAGAAGGTCCTGCACGTTCGCACCCAACTGGAAAACAGGACCTATGTACTCAACCCCGAAGACGTCGCGAGCAAGATGCTGGATGAGATCCTATAGTCAATAGAGACATTTAATTGACGCCGGCTCGGCCCTTCCTGTACAGGAATTTTGACGCAGCCGGCGTTTCTATTTGCCCCGCACCGAAATCCCCTCTCTGATTTTCGGACCGGTTTTTTTCCGGTTATTCTCATGCATTTTTGCTGTCGGACCCTAAACAATTTCATTTCGAGCGAAGCGAGAAAAAGCAGGAGCCCCGGCAAAGGGGCTCCGCGGCCCAAGGTCGAAACCTTGGGGGGGGACTACCTGATAACTTACAATATGAGAGTAATGCACCACAAAAAGGATTTCAGCCATAAAATCGGAGTTTATCATCTATTTCTCAACTCCTGTTTATGGGAGATCCAATGTTTCGCCTGTCTCACCACGATAGTGGCCAATTTCAACCGATCAGCCGTTGGCAAGAAAATACTCGATCCCATCGAGGAGGATGTAAAATCCGCCCTCGGGGGATTCCTCGATAAACGCGGCGATCTGATAGTAGGCGGGGCGGGAAAAACGGGCCGGGAACCGGCCGTCGCGGATGCGGCAGTAGAGTACGCAATCCTGCCCCACGCAAAGGGTCCGGGGGTCGAGGACCTCGGGTTGCGCGATATGCTTCAGCCCGAGCACTATCCGCTCTCCCGCGGCCCCGCAACTTTCCCTGTCCACGCGGGAAACGACGAAAGGGGTGTCCGCGACGTCGAGCAGACATTTCCCCTTCGGGTCGGCCAGGACGTATTCGCCGCCTGGGGCCAGGTCAAGCTTCTCGTAGAGAAGTTCCAGGATCTCGGGGCGGGTTATCCTGTTTTCTCCGTGATACCACTCGCCCTCCGCGTCAATGAAAATGCCGCAGGGCCTGGGCCGCTCGTTATCGGGGTTTGGCATCCGCTTCCTGTCTGTCAGTTGGTCTTGCCTTCGGGCGGACTTTTTCCGGATTTCGAAGGCGCGCGCGCGCCGCAAAATCTTTCCATTTCACTGTAGATGCACCCGCAGTACTGCTGGCGGTAGATGCCGAGTGCCTTCGCCCTCTCCCGGCCCTCTTTCCAGCCTTCCCGGAAGTCCCTGTAGTGGAATGCTATCCCGTGTCTTCTCGACGCATCCTCGGCCAGCGAGACTATGAGGTCGTGCTTTTGCTGTTTGCTGTATAGAAGGGTCGTCGTGAAGGCGTCGAAGCGGCTTTTTTTCGCAAGGATTGCCGCCGCGTCCAGGCGCAGCGAATAACAGTAGAGGCACCGGCTCGTTTCGCGGAACGCCACCTGCCGGAAAAATGTTTGCGGATCGTAGTCGGTCCTCACGATCATCGGGATATTTTCGCTTTCCGCGTAGCTTTGCAGCGTTTTTAGCCGCCTGTCGAATTCCTGCCAGGGCTGGATATGCGGATTGTAGAAAAATCCGTGGACCGTAAAATTTTCGGCGCGAAGCACGGAAACCGGGTAAATGGCGCACGGGGCGCAGCATGTATGAAGAAGAATTCTGGGCATCGAGGTCCCGCTTTGCCTCACGGTACTAAATATTTCGAAAAGGACCGGGATAATGTCGATCCCGGATTCTAATCTCAAAACCGCCGGAAGGTAAATGGTTTCTCACCCAGCGGGGGCGAGCGCGTCAGGCCGGACTTTTCTCCCGCAATCCTTCCGCCAATTTTTGCGGCAGGCCGTCGAAGCTCCCGTTGCTCATGCACACGATGAGGTCGCCGGGGCGGGCCGAGTCCAGGAGAAAGGCGGCGAGGTCCTCCGTGTCGTCAAAAAAACGGACATCCTTTCCCCGCTCGCGGATATCGTCGACCAGCCGCCGCGTGTCGAGGCGCTCGGCTTCGGGAATGGCGTCCATGCCCGGAGGCTGCTTGATGCAGATCACGTCCGCGTCGTCGAAGACGCGCGTGTAGTGTTCCTGGAAAATATTTCGCCGGCTCGAATTGGTCCTGGGCTCGAATGCCGCGATGAGCCGCCGTCCCGGGTAGAAGCGCCTGAGGCCCGTGATTGTCTCGAAGACGGCCGTCGGGTGGTGGGCGAAATCGTCCATGACGGTCACGCCGCCGATTTCGGCGACGACATCCTGGCGTCTTTTCACCCCGCCGAAGCTCAGGACCGCCTCCCTGACGCGCTCGACGGGCATCCCGGCAAGCGTTGCCGCGGCGATCACGGCGGTGACGTTCCACACGTTGTGCCGCCCCGAAAGCTTTGAGCGGAAAACCTCTTCCCTGAACGCCCCCGGGGTCCGCAGCGTGAAGGCTACCTCGCCCGACCCGTATTCCACCGACCGTATCCGCCAGTCGGCCCGTTGCGAGAAGCCGTAGGTGAGCACGTGCCCGGCGCATTCCGCGGCGAGGGCGGCGCAGTTCGGGTCGTCGGCGTTTACGATGAGGTGGCCGCGTTCGGGAATGAGCCGTGTAAAATCGCGGAAGGCCTTCATGATGGCCGCAAAGTCGGGAAAGATGTCCGCATGGTCGAATTCCACGCTGGTAACGATCCCGATGTGCGGTTGATAGTGCAAAAATTTCGGCCCCTTATCAAAAAAGGCGGTGTCGTATTCATCTCCTTCGATCACCATGTATTCGCCGCGCCCGAGCCGGTAGCTTCTCTGCCAGTCCTTCACAAACGCGCCGATAAAGGCCCCCGGGTCGAGTCCCCCCCGCTCCAGCACCCAGGCCAGAAGCGATGAAGTCGTGCTCTTGCCGTGGGTCCCGGCGACCACCAGGCCCTTGTGGCCAGACAAAAAGAAGCGCCCTATGGCCTGGGGCATCGAAAGGCAGGGCCGGTCCTGGGACATTGCATGGACGGCCTCGGGATTTTCCCGGCGCACGACGTTTCCGATGATGTATAAATCCGGCGCGAACCTTTGGGGATTTTCCGGGGAAAACCCCTCGAAGAGCGTGATATCGAGCGATTCCAGGTGCGTGCTCATGGGAGGATAGAGGTTGCGGTCCGATCCGGCCACCTCGTAGCCGCTTTCTTTCAGCATCGTGGCGAGGGTCCCCATTGCGATCCCGCCGATCCCGACCATGTATATCTTTTTTATTTCATCAGAGGGCATATTCGAGAGCTTCCATGACAATATCGTGAACAATAGGCCTGAATTTTTTGAAGGCTTCGTTTTCCCGCGAGGGATGGACGCGGTTTGCGAGCAGCACGACCAGCACGTCCCGTTCGAGATCGAGCCAGAAAGACGTTCCGGTAAAGCCGAGGTGCCCGACGCTTTTTTGCGAAAAATACCTTCCCGCGCTCGATTCCACAAGTCTCGGCGTATCGAACCCGAGCGCCCAGGTGCTGCCCGCCGGCGCCCCCGCGCGGGTCCAGAAGAGGCGCGCGAGGTCTTGTGAGAAGAGCGGATGCTCCAACTCCCCCCGGTAAATGTCGCGCATAAAGGATATCATTTTGAATACGCCGCGCGCCGTCCCGAAAAGCCCCGCGTGCCCGGCCACCCCGCCGAGGCTCCACGCGTTCTCATCGGAGACTTCCCCGACGAGCAGCCGCTTTCTCCAGGAACAGAACTCGGCCGCGGCGTATCTTACCCCGTCTTCCGGAAAATCCGGGACCCTTACGGGCAAGACCTCCGGGCCGCCTTCCGTTTTTAGCGGACAGAAATGCAGCTCGTCAAGGCCGAGAGGGGAGAACAGGACCTCGCGCGCGAGCCGGTCGAGCCGGTCCCCGAAAACCCTTTCGAGGATCGCCCCCAGGATTATGTAGCCGAGGTCGCTGTAGGCCGCCGCGCTCCCCGGAGCGGCGTCCGGGGGATCGTTCAGCACCATCGAGACGACGGCTTCCCGCCGGTCTTCGGGAGCCATATCCACCAGGTCGAAGAAAAACTGCCTGTACGGGGCGAGCCCCGAGCAATGGCTGAGAATGTGCCGGATGGTTATCCCGCGCTTTTCGGGCGGAACGGCGTCCCCGAAAAAACGCGGAAGCGGATCATCCAGGCCGATAATCCCGCGGCCGACACCGCTCATCACGAGGGGGACCGTCACCAGGGGTTTGGTGAGCGAGGCCAGGTCGAACCGGGTGGCGGCCTCGATCGCATCCCCTCCCCGGCGCTCGCACCCCCACGTCTTCGAGAGCGTAAAACCATCGCGTACCGAGACGATCATACCGGCGCCGGAAAAATGCCCCCTGGCGAGCGCGTCTTCGAACGCCCGGTCCAGCCGGCCGGAAAGCTCAGCCTGCAATCGGGGCATCGAGGACCCTGAGCACGCCTTCATGGGTATCCAATAGAAAGGGCGCGCCGAAGGGGATCACCTCGTTTCGGCGGCCGTGTCCGAAGGGTAGGCCGTGGACGACGGGAAAGTCGCAGGACCTCACATGTTCCAGGACCATTTCGCAAATCTTGCCGTTTTCCGCGCAGTTGTCGAATTCCCCCAGGAGAATGCCGCCCAGCTTCGGCAAAATCCCGGCCAGCTTGAGGTGGGTGATTATCCGGTCGAGCCGGTAGAGCGCCTCGCCGCAATCCTCGATGAGCAGCAGCGCGCCCGTCATGTCCGGCAGGTACGGGGTCCCGACGAGGTGCGCGAGGCAGGTGAGGTTCCCCCCCAGCACCGGGCCGGTTGCGGCGCCGCGCCTCAGGATTTGTTCCGGCGCGAGCCTCCATTCAAAGGCCGCCGCGCCGGAAAGCGCCCTCAGGACGTTTTCCGCTTTCTCCGGCGCCTCGGCCATGCCGGTAAGGTTTGGGCCGTGCAGGGTCGTCCAGCCCATCCGGCTGAAGAACGCCAGGTGCAGGAAGGTTATGTCGCTGTGTCCGATAAAGATTTTGGGATTTTTGCGAAGGGCTGAAAAATTGAGCCAGGGGAGCAGCCGTCCGCTGCCGTATCCCCCGCGTATGCAGATCACGGCCCCGATTTCGGGGTCGAGAAGCGCCTCACTCAGGTCATTGGCCCGTTCGAGGTCCGCTCCGGCAAGATAGCCCGCCGAGCTGAAGATGCTTTTCCCGGGGACCGTCCTGTACCCGGCGCTATCGAGGATTTCCCGCCCCTTTTCGAAAAGGTCCGCTTCAAACGGGCTCGAAGGCGCAATCAGGGCAATCGAGCTGCCCGGGCCGGTGCTCTTGAGGATCATGACAGCTGCCCGCCGGAGGACGGAAGACGGAGGACGGAAGACGGAAAGGGCCTTTTTCCCCTGCCTTCCGTTCCCCGTCTTCCGACATTTGCCTTCCGCCTTCCGCCTTCTGTCTTCCGTCTTCCGTCTTCCGTCATCATACCGGTTTTTTGTTCCTGTCGAAAATTATCTTGAGGCCCTTGAGTGTCAAATATTCGTCGACCTCGTTTATCATCGGGCATTCGCTGGCGATGAGCGGGGCGAGGCCGCCGGTGGCGATCACGTACAGGTCCAGGTTAACCTCTTTTTTCATACGCGTGATAATGCCCTCGACCAGGCCCGCGTAGCCGTAGACTATGCCCGCGTTCATCGAGGAGATGGTATTTTTCGCGAGAATCGAGGGCGGCCGCGCGAATATCTCGACCCTGGGGAGCTTCGAGGCTTTCTGGAAGAGGGCCTCGCACGAAATCATGATCCCGGGCGTGATGACCCCTCCCATGTATTCGCCGCGCTCGGAGATGTAGTCGAAAGTGGTGGCCGTGCCGAAATCCACCACGATGGTGGCCGTCTTTCGCAGATCGTAGGCCGCGATGGCGTTCACGATCCGGTCGGCCCCGACCTCCTTGGGATTGTCGTAGAAGATGGGCATGCCAGTCCGGATGCCCGGTCCGACCACGAGCGGGGTGACCTGGAAATACCTTTCGCAAAATCTTTCGACCGGGTTCAGCACGGGCGGGACCACGCAGGAAATAATAACGTTCCTGACGCTGCCGAGCGGAATGTCGTGCACGGCGAACAGGCTGCGAAGGGTTATGGCGTATTCGTCGATGGTCATGTTCACTTCGGAGCGGATGCGCCAGTCGTGAACGAGCCGGCCCTCTTCGAACAACCCGAGGACGGTGTTTGTGTTACCTATGTCGATTGCCAGGAGCATGGGTTATCCCGCGTCGGTTTCGTCAAATCGTAGGTTGAGCCGGCTTGAAACGCCCCCGTAATAGACGGGAAATGCTATCCAGGCACAGCGAATATTTAACCCGGGCATGAACTTCAGTGGCGATGAGTGAAGGGGGGAGCGGGAGGGCGTAACATCCGTTCCCGCGTCGTCCGCCGGGGCGCCCGGTTGTGTTTTGCTTCTCTCTCCAGGTTCTGCTCGGAAATTCTAGGAATTTGCCGATAGAAGTCGAAAAGATCGCTAACGAGTTTAACTGCTTTCTCTATCCTCGTCATTTCCTTCAAGCTCCGAAATGTCCACAAGGTCCTGATCCGAGCTTCGGGATCGTTTGAGCCATATGATATCCCGTTTAGCGGCGACAGGCACCACGCCTTTCGCCGATTCCGCAAGTTCGGCCCCCCGGATTATACTGAAGTGCTCATCGGAATTGGCCACCAGAATATCAATCATGAGTTCATCCTGCCCTTCAATCTTCAGAAATCGATGAAGAGTGAGGGTCGTATTCATGAGTTCCCAGGATTCGGCCGTCTCTTCATAGCTTAGTCTATCCATAGCCGTCTTTAAAAGACCCATATCATCCTGATGCACCAGGACATCAATGTCCCTGGTAAACCTCGGTCTGGCGTGAAAGGCCAAGGCGATACCGCCAACAACGGCATACCTGATTTCAAGTTCGTTGAAGAGCGATACCATCAGGAAGAATTCATCGTAAAGATTCATGGACACCCAACTCATGCCACGAGGCGCTAATGACTCATATGCTTTTCTATACACGACGCCATCTCGTAGGCGACGCATTCGATGATCTCGCGGCTTGCCCCCTCGACCATCACCCGGATCACGGGTTCGGTCCCCGAGGGGCGGATCAGCAGGCGCCCTTCGGTGCCGAGCCGTTTTTCGAGTTTTTCCTGGAGCTCGACGATTTCATGGATATCCTCGATGGGCTTCCGGTCCTCGACGGGGACATTTACGAGCTTTTGCGGGTAGTGCTCCATGATTTGCTTGAGTTCGTGGAGGGGGCGCTCTTCGCGAAGCATCACGGCGAGCACCTGGAGGGCCGAGAGGATGCCGTCTCCCGTGGTGCCGTGATCGAGAAAGATCATATGCCCCGACTGTTCGCCGCCCAGGTTGAAGCCCCCCTGTCGCATCTGCTCGACCACGTAGCGGTCCCCGACGGGGGTGCGGACGAGTTTCCCGCCCATTCTTCGCAGCGCCACCTCGAACCCGAGGTTGCTCATGACGGTGGCCACCACCGTGTTGTCCTTGAGGGTGTTGTGTTTAATGTAGTGCTTGGCGCAGATCGCCATCATCTGGTCGCCGTCCAGGATCTCGCCCCGGTTGTCGGCCAGGATCACCCGGTCGGCGTCCCCGTCGAAGGCGAGTCCCGCATCCGCGCCGTGCGCGCGAACGATCTCGGCCATGTACTCGGGGTAGAGCGCCCCGCAGTTGTCGTTGATGTTCTTGCCGTTGGGCCTGTCGCCGGTGAGGATCACCTCCGCGCCGAGTTCCTCGAACACGGTGGGGGCCACGCGGTATGCCGCGCCGTTCGCGCAGTCGATGACCAGCTTGAGCCCCTCCATGCTGAGATCGCGCGGGAAGGTGTTTTTGAGATAGACGATGTAGCGCCCCTGCGCGTCGTCGATTCGCCTCGCCCGGCCGATATCGGACTCGGAGGGGCGCGGCACTCTTTCGATTTCGCCGCTCAGGATGAGCTCTTCCATGTGGTTTTCGGTGTCGTCTGGCAGCTTGAACCCGTCGTTTCCGAAAATCTTTATGCCGTTGTATTCATAAGGATTATGCGAGGCGGAGATGACGATCCCCGCATCGGCGCGCATGCTGCACGTGATGAAGGCGATCCCGGGCGTGGGAAGGGGTCCGACCAGCAAAACGTCCACTCCCATCGAGCAAATCCCGGCGGTGATCGCGTTTTCGATCATGTAGCCGGACAGGCGGGTGTCTTTGCCGATGATGATCTTGGGCCGGCGGTGCAGGTTCCTGAAAACGTGCGCCGTGCTGAAGCCCACCTTCATCGCCAGGTCCGTGGTCATCGGAAAGGTGTTTGCCACGCCGCGGATTCCATCAGTGCCGAAAAGCTTTCCCATTCAAACCCCCAAACGGTGGACGCAGGCCGGAAGCCGGAAAATAAGCGACCCGGGGAAACAGGCCGCAAAGGCAATTTCCGGTCTTCATCTCACCGTAATATCGCGGCGGAACGCCGCTCCCACAGCTTGCATTCTCGATATTATCAAAAGTCCGGCCGCCGCAACGGCCGATTAATCCCAATACCGTTCCCTGAACGCAGGTTCCACGTGGGGCAGGCTTTCCCGGGCTGTTGCCCAAGTCAATTGCGGTACAACCGTAATGCATTCATGGTTAAGCCCTTGGGACCCAAGGATCGTCATTCCCGCAGCGTTTTTTGGCGGGAATCCAGTGTCTTTCCAGACTGTTGCAAAAACAAACACGCTGGATTCCCGCCCAAAAAACTTGCGGGAAT
>JBAQYM010000258.1:0-3524 GCA_049300095.1 Syntrophobacteraceae bacterium | reverse complement strand
GAAGGACACGAAGAGCACGAAGGACACGAAGAGCACGAAGGACACGAAGAGCACGAAGGACACGAAGAGCACGAAGGACACGAAGAGCACGAAGAGCACGAAGAGCACGAAGAGCACGAAGGACACGAAGATAAAACGCGGGTGACAATCCATAACCGACCCTTTGGATTTTAGCTTCCGGTTTCATGCAAATCTGGTAAACTGGTTTCAGTTTGCAGCATTTTAACACGTGGGTTATGCCAGGCGCAGGCCATCCCGGCTCACGATTACGGGACGGCCTTCTTCTTTTGGGGGTGGCGCATGCGGCTGGTCATGATCGACAACTACGACTCCTTCACCTATAACCTCGTACAGCTTTTCCTGGAATTCGACCTCGACATCCGGGTATTCAGAAACGACGAAACGAGCCTGGAGCGGATCGGCAGCCTGAATCCGGACTGGATCTGCATCTCGCCCGGCCCGAAAGACCCCGGGCATGCGGGAATCAGCAAGGCGGTGATCGAGCATTTCGGGCGACGCGTCCCGGTTCTGGGCGTGTGCCTGGGAATGCAGGCGATAAACGAGGTTTTTGCCGGCAGGACCGTCGAGGCCCCCGTGCCCGTGCACGGCAAGACATGCCTGGTCGAGCACCGGGGGGAGAGCATCTTCAGGGGCCTGCCTTCTCCTTTCCGCGCGGCCCGTTACCATTCCCTGCGAATCGAGATCGGCTCCGACGACCTGCTCCCGCTGGCAATGGCCCCGGAAAACGTTTTGATGGGAATCAGGCACAAGGTTTACCCCATCTTCGGCGTCCAGTTCCACCCGGAATCATTCTTGAGCGAACACGGGCTGGAACTGGTGGAAAATTTCCTCGGCGTCAGGGAAAACTGGAAAGCGCCCGCCAGGGCAAAAGACCCCGAGACCAGGTTTCCCAGGGCGCATTTTGCCTCGGACCGCTTCCTCGGGGGATATTGATGGAACCGTCCCTGCCTGAATTCAGTCCCGTCGAGATCGACTATCTCGAGTGCATTCAAAGCATTGAAGACCCCGATTTTCTCAGCCGCGCGGAGGGGTGCGCCGTGCGGGCGCCCTCGGCGGTGCTGCTGAGCGGGGGGGAGCTGAGACCCCACGGGGAAAACCGGTATTCGATAGCCGCGTGGGAACCGCTCGCCGTGTTGAGATGCAAGGGGGGGCGATGCCGCGTCGAGGCGGCCGGAGGGTTTTCGAGCGTGGTTTCGAGCGTCACTCTCGACGCTGCCGGAGGGGTTTCGAGCGGGTTTTCGAGTGAGGTTTCGAGTGTCACTATCGAGGCGGACCCCCTGGAGGTACTAGACCGGCTCTGCGCGGGTCTTGCCCCCTCGTTCGGGCTCGATGTCCCGCCGTTTTCGGGAGGCGCGCTCGGGTATTTGGCCTACGATCTCAAAAACATGATCGAACGGCTGCCCGCGACCGCCCGGGACGATCTCGGCCTGCCGGATATTTTTCTTTTCTGGCCGCGGAACATTCTGGTCCACGACCGGAAGGAGAGGCGTCTCTATGAGCTTGGGCTAAAATTCAGGGGAGAACCGCATTCGCCGCCCGCTCGCCCGCCGCGCGCCCCTCTCGCGGCTGAAAGCCGCTCCCACTCGGGGCCGCTCCGGACAGGGCCGCTCCGGAGCAATTTCACCCACGGGGATTACCTGGCGGCGATAAGCAAAATCAGGACGTATATCCGCCGGGGAGATGTCTACCAGGTAAATTTGTCCCAGCGGTTCCACTTTGCGCTCGAAGGCGACCCTTTTCGGCTCTGGAGGGCCCTCTTCGAGATGAATCCGGCCCCCTTTTATGCTTATATCAACGCGGGAGATCACCGGATACTCTCGACTTCGATGGAGCGCTTCCTGTTTCGGCAAGGCGCGTTTATCGAAACCCGTCCCATAAAAGGCACCCGGAAGCGCGGGAAGACGCCTGTGGAAGACGCCGCCCTTGCCGCCGAACTCCTGCAAAGCCCCAAGGACGACGCCGAGCTTTCCATGATAGTGGACCTGCTGCGAAACGACCTCGGAAGGATCTGCCTGCCGAGGACCATCCGCGTTACCGAGCACAAGAGGCTCGAAACGTACCAGAACGTGCACCACCTCGTTTCGATCGTGACGGGCGAACTCGACCCCGGCATAACGCCGGCCGGGATAGTGCGGGCGACTTTCCCGGGCGGCTCCGTCACGGGCTGCCCAAAGATACGGTCCATGGAAATAATCGACGAACTCGAACCAAACGTGCGCCACGTCTATACGGGGGCCATCGGCTACCTGGGCTGGCACGACAATCTCGACCTCAACGTGGCCATCAGGACGGCGATCGTGAAGGGAAAAACCTGCTACTTTTCGGTCGGTGGGGGCATCGTGCACGATTCCGTCGAAGAGGATGAATACCAGGAGACCCTGCACAAGGGGCGCACCCTTTTCGAACTGATGGAAAAACTCGGGGGAGCGGCATGAGCGCAACGGTTGCACCGGGCAAGACGATCTGGCTGAACGGCGGCTTTATCCCGCTCGATGAGGCGCGCATTTCGCCGCTCGACCGCGGGTTTCTCTACGGCGACGGATTTTTTGAAACCATTCGGGCGGAAGCGGGCGGGGCGCTTTATCTGCGAGCGCACCTGGAGCGCCTCTACGCGTCTCTTGGGGCGTTCCGGATAGCCCTTGGCCCCGTCCCCGACTGGGATGCGACGGTGAGCGCCCTTCTACGTCAAAACGGGCTCGACCGCCGCGCCGCTTCGGTAAAGATACTGGTGACGCGGGGAATTGCATCTCCTCTCGGACTTCCCGTCCCGGAACGGCCCACGGTATGTGTTTTTGCGCGGGAATACGCCCCACCGCCGCGCGAGGACTACGAGAAGGGGTGGGACCTCCATATCTTCAAAGAGGGACATTCGCCTCCGCTGGCCGCGCACAAGTCGCTGAATTACCTCTATTACCTGGCGGCGCGGCAGTCGGCCCTCGACGCGGGCGGCCGCGAGGCGATACTCCTGGACCGCGACGGCCTGGTCACTGAAACATCCGCGGGCTCTCTTCTCGCGCGAACCGGCGGCAGGTGGTGGACCCCGGAAAGCGCGCACATGCTTCCGGGAATAACCATCCGCGAAGTGCGCGCGATCCTGCGCGAAGCCGGGACCGAGGTCGAACATCGTCCCGCCCGGCCGGAAGATATCGAATCGGCCGAAACGGTCTGGGTGCTCAATTCCCTGATCGGAGTAATGCCGGCGGCGCAAATAGAGGGCCGCCCCCTCGCCGACCCCGCTTCCGGGCAGGCGGCGCGGATGAGGGACCTGCTCTTTGCGCGCGGGATAGGGCGGTGATCAGCGAGCAGCGAGCAGTGAAGGGTGAGCAGTGAAGGGTGAGCAGCGAGTAGTGAACAGTGAGCAGCGAGCGGTGAAAAAGATTTCTGCTTCCGGCGGTCCGGGCGGGGTTGACGGGCTGTTGCTCAAATGCAAAAGTTACGACAGGTATGGCCAAAACAGGGCGGAGGTCTCCCCTCCCTTGGCGGGAGGGGCTGGGGGAGGGGGT
>JBAQYM010000257.1:0-2421 GCA_049300095.1 Syntrophobacteraceae bacterium | reverse complement strand
AAACGACGAGATCGCGGTTAGAGTCCGGGGCGTTGCCGCTGCAACGCGCATCCGCCGCCATGGCACGTCCATCGCGGCTGCAAGCCGCTCCCACCGGGGTTGGGCTATTTGCACTTTTTCCGTGATGGTTCGCAATCTTTTTGGGCAACAGCCCCCTCACTCTTCACTCTTCACCGCCAAAAACGGCAGCGGATTTCCCTTGCGGTACACCAGCGCCTGGCATGCGGCGATCAATGCGCCGCGCTCGTCGCGGACCTTGATTTCGTAGGTGGCCGTTTTCCTCGTCAGGCTTATCTCGACGGCCTCGGCCGTAAGCACGCCGCCCGGCGATGCGGGGGCGACGAAGGTGACGTTCATGTTGAGGGCGACCGCGAGGGTCCCGTGGGAGTTTGCGGCGGTCTCGAAGGCCTCGTCGATCAGGGCGAACAGCGCCCCCCCGTGAGCCATCCCGAACATGTTTTCCATGTCCGGGGAAAATTTCATCTCGACCTTCGAATATCCCGCGCCGATTTCCACCAGCTTGAGCCCGAATTTTTGCGCGAAGGGCTCCCGCTCGACGCGGGAGTGAAACGCCTGCTTTACGTTGTCGTCCATACTCTTGTACTTCACCCCTATGATATGGATTTCATGAGATAATCTCTTGCCGATACGAGGAACCACCCCCCGAAAAACACCAGAAACACCCCGCACGCCCTGATAAGGCCCCGGTACGCGCCGTCGCGCATGAGACTCCTCCCCCTGCCGACCCCGAACGAGATAAAGCTGTACCAGACGAAATCCGCCGCGATATGGCCGGTGAAAAAGACGGCCACCCCGGCCGCGCCGGTGTCCGAAATTTTCATCAGGTATCCGAGGCCGAAGGTGGTCCACCAGAGGGTCCAGTACGGATTGGCAAGGCTTGCGACGGCGCCCGTCAGCACGAGGTTTCCGCCCCCGGCGCCCGATGGGCCTTCGATGTCCCGCGCGAGCGAGAGCTTCCCGGCGGTCCGCACCATGTCGATCCCGAACCAGAGAAGGATGAACCCGCCAAGAAAGGCGGTCGCGGCCATCACGGGGTCCATCTTGAGATAGACGCCGAGGCCCCGGCA
Organism: Syntrophobacteraceae bacterium; assembly: GCA_049300095.1. Lineage (GTDB taxonomy): Bacteria > Desulfobacterota > Syntrophobacteria > Syntrophobacterales > Syntrophobacteraceae > SbD1. The sequence goes on along the minus strand of JBAQYM010000257.1, from coordinate 1,333 downwards.
GACCGCAATCACCAGGACGAGTTCGAGCAGGGCGTGCCCGGCGATGAGCAGCGGGCCGGCCCTACATCCCCGCCTGGCGGATTCCGAGATGGTGATTGTAAAAAGCGGTCCCGGCATAAGCGCACCCGACAGGGCCACAGTAAAAGAGGTTATAAAAATGGCGGCGAATTCGAACATCGTTCTTTCCTGAGATTTCTTCGGATCGAGGCCTTCCGGGAGGCAATATAATTAGCATCCCTGCGGACTTAAAAAAAGGGAAATATGCTCCCGGCCTCCCTAGAAAGTGTCCCGCGAGTCGGACTTGCAGCCCTTGCTCGGCGGAAAGAGAGCAATCCGGTAGCCGGCATTTGTAGACCAATTGGAAAAATTCGGCAGTAAATTTGCTTTTTCCTTGCGCGAAGGAGGATTTTATATTTATATTCCGTACCTGCCATGTCAGACGTAAAATTCTGTAAATCTTCAAACGAATTTTACGGACAGAACATCCCCCACACCAGATATGGCATATCCCGGTATTTTTAGACGCGTTCCTATTGCAGCATTATTAAAAATCACACCTGAAGGAGCGAAGGAAATGGCGAGAAAACTGCTTGAAATTGCCGCCGCCATCGTCAAGGCCCAGGCATCCGTCGGTAAAATTTCTCCTGAAGAAATCGAAAAAACCCTGATGAACACTTTCCTCGTCTTGCAGCAGATGCAGACCGCGGAGCAGCGGGGCGTTTTACTCGACTGGCCCGGAACGACCCCGGTGGAGGTCTCTCTTGGAAAGCAGCCCGAAACATCCGCCCCGAAAGACTCGATCCGCGAGAACAAGATAATATGCCTCGAATGCGGGATCGAGATGAAGCAGTTGACCAGGAAACACCTTGGCGCCCACGGATTGACTCCGCGTGATTATAAGAAGAAATGGGGATTTCCGATGAGGCAGTCGCTATCGGCCAAATCGCTTTCGAGGGCGAGGAGCCGCGCCGCCAAGAAGCGGGGCCTGCCCGAAAACCTGGTAAAGTTCCAGGAAGAGAGAAAGCGCAAGGCGGGCGGCGCCGATTCTCCCGCAGCCCCGTCAGGGATGTAGAACGGCCCCATCAGGGATGTGGGACGGCCCCATTCGGCATGTGACGCGGTCCCATGCGGGATGTGGGGCAAGCGGGCGGGTTCGCTCAAAAGGTATATCGAGCGGGCGGGTGCGGGCAGGGATACACCCATATGCGCTCAACCATGCCGGGATAGGGTCAAAGCGGCCCTCGCCCGCTGTGGGAGCGGCTTGCAGCCGCGATTGCCGGGCAATGCCAATCGACCTCCGGTGAGCCGAGCCGGGGAGATCGCGGCTGCAAGC
>JBAQYM010000256.1:0-32077 GCA_049300095.1 Syntrophobacteraceae bacterium | reverse complement strand
CTGCACAACAGACCGAAAAGACCCTGGATTCCCGCCCAAAAGCACTGCGGGAATGACGGTTTTGACGACCCGAGCCGAACTTCAGTTATAGGGGTAATCTGTCGCATGTGATTGGGCAGCACCCCCGTAAGGCTGTTGTATAGACCGGGGACATAGGTAACACTCGTCCGAGGACATGGGTAACACTTTATAATGGCATATCGGATCAGAGAAGGAGATCGATATGCCTTGGAAGGTGCAAACACCCATGTCCCCCAAAAAAGAATTCATTGTACTGGCAAGCTCCGGTCAAAACAATATTTCCGAGCTTTGCCGGCGGTTTGGGATCAGCCGCAAGACCGCATACAAATGGATCGGCCGCTACGGGGCCGAAGGTGAACCCGGTCTTGCCGACAAGCCTAAAAGGCCTCATAGCAGTCCAAACGAAACACCTCTTGCGTGCCAGGAGGCGATCATTGAAATAAGGAAAAATCTGCCCACCTGGGGAGGCCGGAAAATCCGTCACGTGCTTGCCAGCTTTGATTTTGATCCCGTTCCGGCCAAAAGTACGGTTAACTCCATTCTAAAACGAAAAGGCCACATCGACCCCAGGGAGTCAGCCAAGCACAAGAAGTGGCAGTCCTTTGAAGCGCCGGCTCCCAACGATTTGTGGCAGATGGACTTCAAAGGACACTTTGAAGCTGCCCGGAAAAGGTGTCATCCGTTGACGGTGCTTGATGATCACTCAAGGTATTCGATCTGCATCAAGGCCGGCGAGAACGAGACTCGCGCCACGGTGCAAAGCGCCCTTACAGAGGTCTTTAGGACCTTTGGGCTACCCAAAGCTATTCTTTGCGATAACGGGCCGCCCTGGGGAGATCCCGACAGCCGTTACACCCGCCTTACGGCGTGGCTTATCAGGATGGGAATTGGGATACCCTACGCCCGTTCTTTTCACCCGCAAACTCGTGGAAAGGTCGAGCGATTTCATCGGACCCTCAAGGCTGATGTTGTACAATATTGCCACGGCCTTGATCTTGATGAATGCCAGAGCCGCTTTGACCAGTGGAGGATTTTGTACAATACGCAGAGACCTCATGAAGCGCTGGATATGGCTGTTCCGGCAAGCAGGTATTGGGTGAGCCCTCGTGCATTCCCCGAGACTTTGCCGCCGGTGGAGTACTCCCCCGGCGATCATGTAAGATCGGTCCAGGACGGAGGTTTTGTCAGCTACCTTGGCCGAGAGTTTCGAGTCGGAAAGGCTTTCCAGGGTGAGAGGGTAGCGATTCGGCCCACGACAGTTGACGGGATACTGGATGTGTATTTCTGTGATCAAAAGGTGAGCAAGATCAACCTGAAAGGAGATCGGGAAAAGCATCGAGTCGATTAACTTGGGGGCTCCGCCCCCAAACCCCCGGAGTTTACCGCTTCAGGGGAATCAAGAGGGGCAGGGGTAAAAGGAGCAGGCGCAAGCACCTGCCCCTCCGTCATCCCCCTGCCTCGGCGCTCGGGTTGCTCTCCAGCGTGACCCTATCCTCCGGGCAGGCAAGCAAACTGTAACAATTTTCAAAGAGCAATGGAAAGAAACAATTTTGGTCGATTTTTCATCGTTTTTAGATCAAAGAGTGTTACCTATGTCCTCGGACACTTGTTACCCATCTCCCCGGTCCAAACAGCTGTGCTCACAGTTAAACAGGTTATTTACGGACAAGTTCTAAGTTGACGGCCATGGACTTCCGCCGGAATGGCTGGACGACGCTGTGTGAAGGTCCTATCTTTCCCAGGACCGGGCGGCCAGGACTTCTTCGAGGTAATTCAGGTGGACCTGTTCGTCCTGGTAGTTGCGCCTCACCAGTTCGCCGATGTTTGGCGTGAAACTCAGGTGTTGGGCTTCACGGTAGGTCTTGTTCGCGAATACTTCTTTGGTTTTCATCGTCGAGATCGTGCCTTCGGTCCCCATCATGCCCGCGATGGGGGCAACCTCTTCCGGCTGAGTGCTTTTGAGGTCCCACGCGTATGCGGGAGGCTCGGCGTCGAGTGCGCGAATCACCGCCGAGAGTTGTTCGATATGCCTCTCATGGTCTTTCTGAAAGCGTGCCAGCCGGTCCCGAATGCCTGGTTCCGTGACTATCGTGATTGCCTGCCCGTAAGCGTGGGCGGCTTCGATATCCAGTTCTACGAGCTCGCTCAACTCTTTTGCCATGTCAAAGTCGGTCATTGCCCTTCTCCTTCTCGAAACTTCCCCCGCTCGTATTACAAGAATCGGCAGCCCGCGCGACAGGCATAAAAGAAAGGAACGGCACCGGTTGATCGGGTGCCCCGGAGTGGCTACCATACAGTACGTTTCCAACCGGGCGAAATCAGGTAAAGACCCTATTTTAGATGTCGCCGGACGGTATTTGTGAAAATCGTTTGTTGCCGGAAACGCCGGGATGCCGGAATGTTTCAGCAAACGGGCGTCCGGAAATAATGGATGCCCCGCGGTGGTTTGCCCGCGTCCGCCGGGGCGGGGCCCAATGTCCGCTCCGAAAGACAGGGTTGAATTTATTTAGTATTACTGGTAGCCTATGAGGTACAATCAACTTCGACCCATGAACGTGCATGGCGCTTACCGCTCCATTCCCGGAAAGTTCAGGGAATTCGCGCACGAAAACTCATTTTGCGGTGGTTCAGGCCTTTTTGAAGTACGTTTTCCGCTCTGGTGATTTCAGCCGTGAAGAAGTGAAAAACAGGAAAGGGAAATGGACAAACCGCAACGCGGATTTCGGCTCAGTATTCGCTCGCGGATATTTGTGCTCCTCCTGGTCACTATCCTGCCCGTGGCGGTCCTGCAGGCCTGGGCCCACTACAGTCATTTCCAGAAGCAACGGAAAGCCGCACTCCAGGCCGATCTCGAAATAGCGCGTTCCGTCAACGCCGCCTTCACCTCGCTGGTCAACGACCTTTTTCGCGCGGACTATTCCATCGGGCTTGTCCTTGCCCACACCGGGATAAGTCCTGAAGACGCTCAAGCCATCCTGAGAAAGAACCTTGACGAATTCCCCGCCGTGCGGGCCTTCTCGTGGGTGAGTCCCGATGGGCTGATATTGGCCTCGACCATGAACGCGGCCGTTTCCGCGGACGTCAGCAACAGGGATTACTTCCTCGAAATTTCCTCCGGCAAGACGGTTTATATGAGTGATATTCGCGCTTCCATGATAACCGGCGAGCCCATGATCAGCGTTGCGCGGGGCATGCGCAGCGATCAGGGTGAACTGATGGGGATCGTGCACGCCGCGGTTTTGCCTGAGAGGCTGAGTCAAATCCTGACCATCAAGCGTGCCGGCAGCGCCGTGGTGATGGTCCTGGACGGCAAGGGGCAGATCGTGGTTTGCTATCCGCGGGCCGGGTGGGCATACCGCGGCCAGAAGTTCCTGGCTGAAAACCCCGTGGTCCTGGGAGCGCTCGCCGGAAACGAGTTGGTGACCGAGATCGATTTCGGACCCGACGGGATGAAGCGGGTCATGGCCCTCTCCCCCATCCGCTCGATTGGTTGGGTGGCGGTATCGGCCCGCGCGGAGGAGGAAATCAGGGGCCCCATCCTGCGGGATTTTTATTTGGATATGGGAATACTGCTCCTCTTTGCCGTCGCGATCCTTTTCTTCGCCTTTGGGGTTTCCCGCGCCATCGCAACCCCCATTCAGGAACTCCGGACCCGCATCGCATCCCTTGCCGACGGAAGAAAGAACCAGCCGCTCATAATCGAGGGGCCGCCGGAAATCATGGACCTTACCGAAACGTTCAACCAGATGGCGGAAGAAATCCATGCGCGCGAGACCGAGCGGTTCGAGCATCTGGCCCGGATGCGGCTCCTGCTCGAAGTGTCGGTTGAAATCCTCAGCGAGACCACCGTGGAAGGGCTGCTGCAAAAAATCGTCGACGCATCGCGCGCGGTGACTCACGCCAATCTTGCCGTGGCGGGCCTCAAGGAGGACGATGCCATCGGCATCGGGGCGGTGTCGAGGGCCGAAGGCATCCGGGCGTGTCCCCCCATCGAAATGTTCCGGGTCCATCGAGGGGGAGTTTATTCCGAAATAATGGACACGGGACTGCCGATTCGCCACAGTGACGCCGAAATGCGCGAACATCCCCTGTGGAACGGCCCGCCCGAGGGCCACGGCCCCCTTCGGGGAATTCTCGGGGCGCCGCTGCGGGATTTGGACGGAAGCCCGTCCGGCCTGGTCATGGTCACGGACAAAAAGGCCGGCGAGTTCGAGCAGGGCGACGAGGCGATCCTCACCCAACTGGCGGCCATAGCGTCGCTCGGAATCCAGCATGTGCAGGCCCGCGACAGGGCCGAGAAGGGGCGCGAGCAACTCAAGCAGGCCCATGACGTGCTCGAACTGCGGGTCAGGGAGCGAACGGTGGAACTGGCTGAAATGAACGTGCAGCTTGTTCGCGAGATCGACGAGCGCAAGCGGGCCGAGGAACAACTGCGCCTGAGCGAGGAACTCTACCGGCTCCTTACCGATAATGTGCGGCAATTTATCTTTACCATGGCGCCGGATGGGAACATCGATTATTGCAACCGGTTCTGGACGGAATATACCGGGTTGCCGGCGGAAGCCGCGTTTGGCGACCGTTGGATGCGGGTGGTCCATCCGGACGATCTCAGGCCGGCGGGCAAGATCATCGCCCGCTATGCCGCATCGGGCAGGCCCTTTCGGTTTGAACTCCGGCTCAAGGAAGGGGCGACGGGCGGATATCGCTGGTTTGTCGTCCGGAATATTCCTCTTGGCTACAGAGAAGGCAAGGTCTCGAAATGGCTGGGAACGGCCGTCGACATCGACGACAGGAAGACCCTCGAGGAAGCCCTCAACAAGCGCCGCCAGGAGTTTCAGGCCCTGGCGGAAAACGCCCCGGACATAGTCCTGCGCTTTGACCGCGAGCTTCGCCTGAGCTACGCCAACCCCGCGCTTTGGCGCGTGCTCGGCGGCCAGGCAAAGCCCCCGGTCGGCAAAAGGGCGGTGGAACTCGGGGTAGGGGACGATATCGCCCGTGCCTGGGAAGAAAACCTCGAGCGGGTCTTCCGCACGGGAGAAGAGTGCTCGTTTGAATTCGAGCTTCCGGGAAAGGCCGGGAGGGCCTGGTTCGAGGCGCGTCTTGCTCCTGAGTTATCCAGGACGAAAGCGGTCGAATCGGTCCTGGCGATCTGCCGCGACGTTACCGAACGTATCCTGGCCCGCGAGAAGCGCAGGCTTTACACGGCAAGGCTCGAACAGAGCAACAGGGACCTCGAGGCGTTTGCCGCCATCGCGTCCCACGATCTCCAGGAGCCCATGCGCAAAGTCCAGGCCTTCGGGGACCGGCTCGAGAAGAAGTATCGCGGGAAGCTCGACGAGGAGGGGCTCGATTACATAAGAAGAATGCAGGCCGCGTCCGGGAGGATGCAGACCATGATCCGCTCGCTCCTCAACTTCTACAGGCTCAGCACCGCCGTGCGCCCCATGGCGGATATCGACCTTCGAAAAATCCTGAAGCAGGTCGTGCGCGACCTGGAAGCCGTGATCGAGCAAAAGAATGCCCGCGTGGAGATCGGGGACCTGCCCGTGATCGAAGCCGACCCGGACCAGATGCGCCACCTGTTCCAGAATCTCGTCGGCAATTCGCTCAAATTCAGCGGGGACAAGGAGCCTCTGATCAGGATATCGGCCCGGGAAACGCCCCCGCCGCCGGACAAAGACATGGGCCGGCCCTGGTATGAGATAGTTGTCGAGGACAACGGGATCGGGATCGAGGAAGAGTACCTCGAAAGGATTTTCGGTCTTTTCGAAAGACTCCACGGCCGGAGCGCCTATGAAGGGTCCGGCATGGGGCTCGCCATCTGCAGAAAGGTGGTCGAGCGGCACAACGGGCTGATAACGGCAAGGAGCCAACCCGGGAAGGGGGCCGAGTTCATGGTGTCCCTCCCGCGCCGCCAGCCCGAAGAGTGGCGTGACCGGGCGGTTCAGCCCGAAACGGGAGACGCGGAGTGATGTTTTTCCGAAATTTCAAGGACATGGAAAGGTAGTTTAATGCCGGATCGACTCAAGGTGCTTCTGATCGATGATGACGAAGAGGACTTTCTAATCATCTCCGATATGCTCGCCGAGGCCGGCAGTCCCCGCTACAACGTCGACTGGGCGAGCACCTACGAAGAAGGGCTTGCAGCGATTGGCCGCGAAGAGCACGATGTCTACCTGGTTGACTATCTCCTGGGCGCCCGGAACGGCCTCGATCTTCTCGAAAAGGCCATCGCGGGAGGCTGCAAAGCGCCCATCATCTTTTTCACGGCTTACGGCAACTATGACACCGACCTCCGGGCAATGAAGAGCGGGGCCGCGGACTACCTCGTGAAAGGCGAATTCGGCGCCCCGCTTCTCGAGCGGGTGATCCGGTACTCGATCGAGCGCAAGAACACGGAGGCGGAACTCAAACGGCACCGCCAGCACCTGGAAGTCCTCGTGAGGGAGCGCACGATCCAGCACGCCGAGGCGCGGGCCGACGCGGAAGGGCGGGCGATGGTGGCCGAGCAGCGCCGGGCAATGCTTGAAGCCCTTCTCGAGCACCTTCCCGAGGGAATAACCATCGTGGATTCGCCCGGCCTCAAGATCCAGGCCCTCAGCAGGTACGCCCTCGAAAAGGAGGGCCTCTCCCGCGGGGACATCGAGGGGCGTTGCCTTCCCGAGCACCAATGGACCTTCTTTCGCCCGGACGGAGCGGAACCGGGGTCGATCCGGGAATTGCCCATTGCGCGCGCCGCTCTCGACGGGCAGACCATATCCAACGAGGAGTGGCTCCTGAAAGATCCGCGGGGAGGCAACATCCCCATCCTGGTGAGCGCGGGCCCGATTCGCGACCATTACGGACACATAACCGGCGCGGTCGCCGCATGGCGGGACGTGAGCGATATCAAGCGGATCCAGAGCGAGCTCCAGGAGGCGCGCGACGATCTCGAAGTCCGGGTCTATCAGCGCACCCTCGAACTGGCCGACATGATGGAGTCCCTCAAGGAATCCGAGGCGCAGTCGAAGACGTTGGCGGCCCAACTCCTTCGGGCACAGGAAGACGAGCGCAAAAGGATTGCCAGGGAAATGCACGACAGCATCGGCTCGTCGCTCAGCGCGGTCAAATTTTGCCTGGAAAATGCCGCCCAGCAGATCAAACTCGGTTTGGCCGGCCCCGAACTGCTCACCCAGCTTTCCTCGGTGGTCGAGCACTCCATCGAGGAATCCAGGCGGATCATGACCGACCTGAGGCCCTCGATCCTCGACGACCTGGGCATAATCGTCACCATCGGCTGGTTTTGCCGCCGTCACCAGTTGCTCTACTCCGGCGTTTGCATCGAGGAACTGGTCCGCATCGAGGAATCCGAAATACCCGAACACCTCAAGATCATTATCTTCCGGATCATCCAGGAGGCCATGAACAATGCCGCCAAGTACAGCGGGGCCGACAGGATATTGCTCTCGCTTGCCAGGACCGGCGACTGCATCGAGCTATGCATCGAGGACAACGGCACGGGCTTCGACCCGGGCGCCGCGGTGTCCCGGCCTGACTCTTCGCGGGGACTTGGACTCACGTCGATGAAGGAGCGCGCCGAGCTCTCCGGCGGGACGCTCGAAATCACATCCGCGCCGGGGGCCGGAACGAAAATCCGGGCATGCTGGGAGCTGCCGTAACCCATGGACCGTAAAAAGGTCTGGATTCCACTTTCCTCCGGAATGACGGCAATACAGCTATGCGAATTTCCCACCCATGGAATTATTTCCCACCGTCGTCTCTGCTCCGATGCATCGGAAGTATATTATCCTATATTTTATAACAGCTTGAAATGTCTTTTAAAATACTTGACACAGCTTCCTCGCTCATTATCTTTAGGATGTGATATGGGAGCGGTTTCATCGAGGGAAGGATGTGTGCTTCGTAATGGCCGGTTTGGTCATGCCGCCACGGATGGAGAAGTTCGGCGGCGGTGTCCGCGCCTCGGGAACGGATGGGGAAGTTCCAGGAAAAGACCTGCCCCTGAGGCTGGCAGGCGGGACAACGTCCCCTCGGGGTGAGCCGTTAGCGTTTATGCCTTTTTGAAACCGGCGAGCATATCATGGTGAGAGCTGATGTTCCCGGAAGTGAGTCAAAGGGCCTGGATATCGGCTTTTCGGGAAACCTTCTCGCGATCAGAGGTGAGCGGAAGGACGAGCACGGGGGAGAAAACGGGTTTCTCTATTGGCTGGAGAGGCCGGGTGGTTCTCTTGGTCGTTCCTTGGCCCTCCCTGCCGACGTGAAAGAAGATGGGATCGCGGCCCTCGACGAGGGTGGTTATTCCGAGCGTTTCCATCCCGAAGACTGAGAGTTTCGTAAAAAAAGGCTCGAGATCAAATCCGATGAGAAGTCGCCTCATACTGACAAACTGACAACGTACTCTCCCAGCGGGGGCTTTCGGCCCCCGCTTTTTGTTGTTCTTCATTATCCCTACCTGAAAACATCCACTGTTAGGTTCGCGGCGACACACAGCGATCAGCCGTCAACCGACGGTCGTGAAACAAAACCCCACAAAGCCGACGGCAGACCGGCATAACAACTCCCACTCAGGAGGTCCCATGTTTCTCAGCGCATTGCCCGTTATCGGAAAGGTCATCGGCCGGGTCGTGGAAGTAATCGACAAGATGGTCGAGGACAAGGATCTGGCCAACAAACTTAAGCACGATCTCGAAGTCCAGATGCTCACCCAGGATTTTTCCTTCGTTCAAAAGGAAATCGAATCGCAGGCGCAAATCATCACCGCCGAGGCCGGGGGCCAAAGCTGGCTCCAGCGCAACTGGCGTCCCATCCTGATGCTCACCTTCACCTATGTGGTCGCGCACAACTACATCATCGCCCCCATCTTCTCCCTTACCCGCCTCGATGTCCCGCCGGACATGTGGGAGCTGCTCAAGCTCGGCGTGGGCGGCTACATCGTCGGGCGCTCGGTGGAAAAAAGCGTCAAAGCCTGGAAGAACTAGGGGGGCCGGCATGGACCAGATTGCATTCAACCTTGCCGTCAAGCTCGCGTCCTCGTTCGGCATTCCGGGGATCATCTTCGTCGTCTGGTACTTCAGCGAGCGGAGCCACGACCGGACGCTCCAGTCGTATCGCGAGGACACGCTGAGGCAGCAGAAGATTTTCCAGGAGGGGCTTGCCGAGGTCCGGCGCATGTACGAGGACAACGTGGAGCTGGTGAAGGTCTATGCAAACCTCGCCTCGGACCAGAAGGACGTGCTCATCATGAACGCGCAGGGATTTGCGAAACTGAGCGACCAGATCGGCCTTAACCAGTTCTGTCCGATGGTGCGGCTCAAAAAACAGGCCAGCGGGAGGGAAGAGTAATGAGCGAGCGGTTGATCTTGAAAGGGGCGCTCCAGGACAAGAAGCTGGAGCGCATGCGCCTCGCCGCGCGCGCCCAGGGGCTGATTACGGCGATAAAGCAGATCGTCCAGCCCGCATCCGTCGTACCGCTGAAGGACCTGCGCACCGACGAGGCGTTCGAGCTGATAGCCGAACTCCACAGGCTGCGCGGGCTCTACCTGCCCCTTTGCGCCGAGATCGAGGAAATCGAGCGGGAGCTTGACTGATGGCCGGGGCGGCGCGAAAGCGAAAGGGGACGACGGAAGGACTTCCACCCCACGTCCTCGAACAGGTGGACCGGCTGCTGGTCGAGGGATCGAGCTGCGAGGAAATCGGGACGTTCCTTTCGGCGCAGGGCTACGACATCGCAAAAACGGCGATCGGCCGCTACGGGAATGACTTCCTCCAGTCCTACCGGCGGCTTCGAATCATCGAGGAAAAATCGCGCGCCCTGGCATCCGACGAGGAAAGCGGCCTGGTGCTGGAAGAGGCGGCCTCGCGCCTTTTCGCCCTGATGATACTCGAAGCCCAGCTCGCGGGGGAAATCGACCTCAAGCTCCTGCCCAAGCTTTTGTCGGATTTTGCGAGGCTCCAGTCGTCAAACGTCCAGCGCGAAAGGCTGCGCCGCGAGTTCAAAAAACGCGTCGAGAAGACGGCCGACGAGGTCAAGCAGAGCGCCACGCGCGGCGGCCTCTCGGATAGGGCCGCCGAGGAGATCCGGCGCAAGATCCTGGGGATTTCGGAATGAGCGCCCCCCCCGTCCTGTTGCCCTACCAGCGCAAATGGATTTCCGACCGCTCCCCCGTAAAGGTCTGCGAAAAATCCCGCCGCGTGGGCCTTTCCTGGTGTGAAGCCGCCGATGCGGCGCTGACGGCCGGGTCGTCTGCCGGCATGAACGTCTGGTACCTTGGGTACAACCGGGAAATGGCCCTCGAATTCATCAACGATACCGCGTTTTGGGCAAGGGGCCTCGGGGTTGCGGCAAACGAGATGGAAGAGGCGCTCATCCGGGACGAGGAAAAAGACATCCTCGCCTACCGCATCCGCTTTGCCTCGGATTTCAGGGTGACGGCCCTATCGAGCCGCCCGAGCAACCTCCGGGGGAAGCAGGGCAAGGTGGTGATCGATGAAGCCGCCTTCCACAACGACCTGCCCCAGCTCCTCAAGGCCGCCGTCGCCCTTCTCATGTGGGGAGGCCGGCTGGCGGTCATCAGCACCCACAACGGCGACGAAAACCCGTTTAATGAACTCGTAAACGACGTGCGCTCGGGCAAAAAGCCTTACTCGCTCCACAGGATCACCCTGGACGACGCCCTCGATGAGGGGCTTTTCCGGCGTATCTGCCTCAAAACGGGGAGGATATGGTCGGCCGAGGCCGAAGCGGCGTGGCGGCGGGACCTGGTCGATTTCTACGGCGAGTTCGCCGACGAGGAGCTTTTCTGCGCGCCGAGCCGCGGATCGGGCGCGTGGCTGCCCCGGACGCTGATCGAGTCCTGCATGGACGAGCGCATCCCGGTCATCCGGTGGGCGTGCAAGACCGAATTTGCCGAGCTTCCCGAAAACCGGCGCTGGGCCGAGGCGCACGAATGGCTCAGGGAAAATATCGACCCGCTTATGAATGATCTCCCCCCGGAGCGGCCGTCCTTTTTCGGCGAGGACTTCGGGCGAAGCGGCGACCTCACGGTAATCGTGCCGCTCCAGGAGAGCGGAAACCTCAGGTACCGCGCGCCGTTCGTCGTCGAGCTGCGAAACGTCCCCTTCCGCCAGCAGGAGCAGGTCCTTTTTCACATCGCGGACAAACTCCCCCGCTTCTCGGGCGGCGCCCTGGACGCTCGCGGAAACGGCCACTACCTGGCCGAGGTCGCCATGCAGCGCTACGGAAGCGGGCGGATCAGGCAGGTGATGCTCTCCGACAGGTGGTACCTCGAGAACATGCCCGCGTGCCGCGCGGCCTTCGAGGACAGGAGCATAACGATCCCCAAGGATGCGGACATCCTCGACGACCTCCGCGCCGTGAGGATGGAGAAAGGCATAGCGCGCCTGCCGGAAAACTACCGTGGAAAAGGCCGCGACGGCGGCAAGCGCCACGGCGACGCCGCCATCGCCATCGCCCTGGCCTGGCACGCCGCCGGCCTGAACGCGGGAGGCCCGGTGGAATACGAAAGCGCCGGCGAGCGACGACGCTCCGGGTTGCGGGGGTATTGACGCCCCTGAGAAGAACGTGATGCGGGACACTGACAACCGTGTGTGGGAGCGGCTTGCAGCCGCGATGTCGCAGTTGACACAGGCGGCCGGACTTTGAGTCGTAAGTTCCCTCAAGTTCCTTATGACTATTCCGATTTTAAGAATTGGGGATTCCGCCATGGACAGTAATTGTCAATTCTGCTAAGAGTAATTAAAAGAAAATGACACCTTCCCCGTTGGAGATTGAATGGCAACATTGGCCAATGCTCCACTTATAGAAGCTTGGGTCGAACTTCGATGGGGCAAATCCCAAAAACGCCCCCCCGGACAATTGACCGAATTCGCCTTTGGGATGCAGGATACCGATTTTTTCTCAGGTCAGTTCAGAAAGGTCGCAATTCAGAACGGCTTCACGACTGTCGAGGAGATTAATCCTACTGTCCCAAATATCATTCCACACATCGTGAAATTCAGGTTTCGGAAGGGGCCCGGGGTTTGGCCTTGCCTTCAGACGGGGCTTGGTTTGTTCACCGTAAACCAGATCAATGAAGGTTATGAATGGGAAGAGTTCAAGCGTGGTGTCATTGATGGGCTGCGGCTCTTAGACGAAGGACATCCATCAGGATTGAGTCAGCTTGATCGATTCGGGATTGAATTGCGATACCGCGACGGATTTCCTTTCAGCGAAGGACAAACGGCCCCAGAATTCCTGACAAACAATATGAAGATTGGATTCACTCTACTCCCAGACTTTTTTGGCTTTGAGCCTATTGGCAAAGATTTTTCGGGGATGCGGCTCAGCTTTACTCTCAGCACTTCCAGCCCCAAAGGATTTTTGATTACCGAGCTAAGTCAGGGAGAAATAAACGGCCAACCTGGGTTTATAATGGATATGGTGGTGCGGTCCTCACAGGAGAATTGTCCTGACTGGAATATCGGGGCAGTTTCTGCTTGGCTTGAAAGTGCTCATGAGATTCACAGGCACGCCTTTAAAACCCTCATCAGCCCTGTTTTCGCGAGGACTTTCCAATGAGTTTGGCCTGTTATGGAATATCAACAGAGGGCTTTAGCGGAAGTGCATCTCAGATCAATGTGGCTTCGTCCCCATGGCCTGCTGTTCTGGATTTGGAAACCTCAGCGCGGATCCACTGCATACCACAATCCGAGCAGGTGACCGTTGGTCTTGAATCCATTCTTGCAAGATCGCCGAGAGGATGGGTACAGGAATATCTTAACCAAGATTGGACTTACCGGCAGGAACACATTTTAAAAAGAATGGATAGTTTCGGGCCGCACGCTGTTTTGATTCTGGGTTCTAACGCGACGGACAGGCTGGAAGAGTTCAAGAATTACGACCATGGATGGGACTCAGGTAAAGGGGAACCGCTTTCTCAGATTTCGATTGCCTTTGTTGATACTTTTGCAAATAAATATTCAGAGCTTAGAAACAGAGTTCCGAGTTTGTTCCTGACCAGAGAAGGCAACCTTCAGTTGAGCTGGGAAGATGAAGACGGACAGCCTGTCGAGGTGGAGTTTTTCCCTGACAGGCTCGAATATTACGTGGGCAGGACTGAGGAGGAAGGTGCCATCAATATCGATCCGGAAAATCCAACCGAAGCATTTCAACAGCTTATAAAAATAATCTCCTGATGGCACCACGTCCTGAATGTTCTGACCGCGAAGATATTGTTCGTGCCATCCGGTCCGCTGATTATGATGGGAGGAGACTCAATTCGAGTTTATTTCGTGGGGCCGATATATCAGTGAGCCGCCTCGCGATTTCCGGCCTTCGCGAATTGTTCAGGATATTTCGCAGAGATCTAGATAGACCTAATTCGAATCCACCCAATAAAGTTGTAGGTGCCGGAGAGATCAGAGTGGGCCTACTGAAAGAGCTAGGCCGGAATCATGTCCAACCGATAACTTTGACGGTTGAGGAGGCCCCGCTCCCAGATAACCCAGCGCATGCCGTTATTCCGCAAAAGATTTCCAGATCCCTGAGCAGAAAAATCATCGAAAATTTGCAATATCGCCCTGATCCAGCTCTCCTCCAGAAGACGTGATCCGAGACTGCAACTCCCCTAACTAAGAATTCAGCCAGTGCTGGCGGACAGAGCGGGTCGAGGTCTGAAACCCAACAGCCTTGTAACCTTGCAAGGGTGGGCACAGTTCTTTCGTGCCCACCGTTCCTTGTTCACTGAACCCTTTGGTGGGCACGGTAAAACTGTGCCCACCCTACATCTCTACGAGTCACCTTATCTTTCCTTCTCCTTGTTTCTTACCCTCAGGCGGCTCAGCTTTTATAGCGTGGCCCACGAGAGCCGGACATCCAACATCGCGTTCGGCATCGGCCCCCGTCCAACTCGAAAAGACAGCGGCCGGGGGTGGCAAAATACGACGAGTCCGGCGTTGTTCACGGCATTGATTGGCGATCTTCCGGCGAGAGGCCCATTTCCTGGTATGAGAACTCATTGAGCCGAGCATTGGTGCGTGCGTGCTCGATTGTCATGCTCACCAGGTTTCCCTGCTTGTCGAGGTCGACATAGATATTTTCGCTGATCTCTCTCGTTTCTACTACCTCGTGATCTGTAAATTCAACCAGCGCGGTATCGGTATCTGAAAAGTACTTTACCCTCATTGCCGACGCTCCTTAAAGGACCTGTCGAAAAAAGCATTGTGCACGGTTTCCCCGTCCTCCAGAAGAATGACCCGAAGAAACTTGCTTTCCTCGGGGACCCATGCCCACCTTCGTATTCTGCCATCGGATTGGACTTCGGTCTTTGCCGGGAAATGGATTACCCGGATTATCCACTCGTCCCGTACTACTGCCCTGTCGGGCCTTTTTCGCATGTGCTCGAAATACCCGGTGGTTTTCAAATCCGGTCCCCCTATGCATCGCATAGTCGGTCGAACTCAGCCTTAAAGATAACAGTCGAAATCCCACAAGCAGCCGTGTCACAGAAGCTTTTGTCCCGGGACGCAACCGATCGGAAGAGCATGGATACAATAACTCGGGAGACATACAACTGCAAATGGATACGTCTTACCGAACCACTGCACGCAACAAGGCTTCAGATGGCGCGTGATCTGGGTCCGATGGGCCTGCTGCCCCAACCTTCCTCCAAAGCCCGCTGATCTTCACTCAGGGCGCCCTTCATCCTCACTTCGCAAAAAAGCGCTGAATAACTTTCCCTCGATTTTATCCCTACTTAAAAAAAGCGAGCGGGGCGGTACTATATTTTTTCCGTCAAAAAAGAGAAATCAAGGCCTCATGCGGGTTTGCAGACCATGATCGGCTGGTTGCCCTTGAAGAAAAACTTGAGGATTGGATTTCATCTGCCGAATAGCTTTGAAAGATGTGCAAATTGGAAATAGGCCCATGGCGGTTTTGATCTGAACCGGCGCATGCTGGAAAATAAGAAAGTGAAAGAATGAACTTGCCGCAACGGCTGACCAGGCCGGCAAGAGCCCTGTGGCATCGAACATTGCCGCACGGGGGGTGGGGTGGAGCGTTCCCGGAACGCATGCGGGACCTCGGCGGAATGCTCCAGGAACTCAACCGTTCAACGGAGGCCGAGTTTTTGTCCGTCGGCCAGAAGCTCCAGGATTTCTATCTCAGCGCCAGGGAGACGACCAGCCGGTCATCCTCGATTGCCGGGCAACTCTCGGGCGGGCGGATAGCCGAAATCCTGGATCGCATTTGTGTCATGCACGACAGCATCCGCCTGATGGAGGATGATTCCTCGAAAGGGACCTCCACCCTCAAGGGGATTGCCGAGGCCATCGCGCATAGCTCGAATCGGTTGGAAGGGTTCAGAAGAATCATCCGGCAACTTCAGATCCTCTGTGTTTCGATCAAAATCGAAAACGCCCGGCTGGGGGACCATAACCTGGGTTTCGACACGCTCGCCGACGACGTTGGAAAGCTGGCCCGGGAAATAGACGAAAGGTGCGACAACCTGAGGGAATGGTCGTCCCGGCTTGCAAGCCTCATCCGTGGCGCCCTCGACCGCGTCCTGGGGCTCGAGGAAACCCTCCGGCGCCAACTCGGCACCATTATCGACCAGATGATGCGGAACCTCGAATCGCTCAGGGAACGCTACGAACTGTCCACCGCCGGAGCGGGGCGGCTCGCGAACCGCTACGATGCCGTTTCGGGCAGCATCGGCGAGATCATTATCTCGCTCCAGTTCCATGATATTACCCGCCAGCAACTCGAGCACGTCAAGGAAACCTTCGAACGCCTTGCCCTGGATTGTGAAACCGGAAAAGACAAACGAATCTCGCGCGGCGAGTTTTTGAAAAAATCAGGCCCGGCCGCGGACATCCTGAAACTGCAACGCGCCCAACTCCGCCATGCCAGGGACGAGTTGACGGGGGCCGTCGAGCGCATAATGGAAAACCTCCTGGCCGTTGCCGCCAACGTCGCGCAAATCGCCCGGGAGACCCAGACGATAGTGGGCAACGCCGATGAGAAATCTTTTCTCGAACAGCTCGAGACAGGTTTTTCCTCCCTTTCGGAAGCTCTGGCCGGGCACGGCAGGGCCGGACGCGAGATTGAAGAGGCGATGGGGTCGGTGGGACAAACGCTCGACCAGATGACGGCATTCGCCGCCGACATCGAATCGATAGGCCTGAAAATCAAGCTCCTCGCGCTCAACGCCATCATAAAATCGGCCCAGATAGGCGAGGGCGGGGCCTCGCTCGCCGTTCTAGCCGAAGGAATACAGTGGCTTTCCTCCGAAACATGCAAGCAAACCGATACCCTGTCCGAAATGCTCAGATCGGTGGCAGGCGAGAGCGCGGCCCTGGAAAACCGGAGGGTCTCGGACCGGGAAGGCCCGGCCGGCAAAGTGGATGCCTTCGCCGGGGAGTTGACCACGATCGTCGCGACCCTTCGGGAAATAGACTCCGGCGTCGCTTCGCTGCAAAGCTGCGTGAAGAGCGGCGGGCAAGGCCTTTCCAGGGAGATCGAGGAGGCCGTGGACCGGGTTGCCGCCCACAAGGAAGTCGAGAGAGTGATCGACGGCGTCATATCGGAGCTGGACGGCATAATCTCTCACCTGGAAAAGCTGGGCGCGGCCTCGGGGGAGAGCGGCGGGGCGGAGACCCTGCAAGCTCTCGCTTCGGCGTACACCATGGATTCCGAACGGCAAATACATAATACGCTCGCGGGGGCGAACGCGGCGCCGCTCCGGGACGCCGGCCCCACACCCGCAGGCGGTCCCGGCGAAGCGCCTGCCTCAAGTGAACTCGCCCCGCCGATGATCGATATGGTTTTTCCGGCTCCCAGCGAACAGCCTTTGCAGCGCGAAAAAGAAGCAGAGGAAGACGCGGATGAGTTTGGTGACAACGTGGAGCTTTTTTAGCCGGCCCTTCCGAGATGGAGGCATGGAATGGATTGCAGCGTGGAACAGAGGGAATCCGAAGTTGTTGCCCTGGACGGAGAGTGCACACTGGAACGGGCGGTCGAAATACGATCCACTTTGCTGGATGCGTTGAACAGGGGGAACCATCTGACGCTGGACCTGCGGAAGGTCTCCGCCGTCGACCTCTCTTTTCTCCAACTTATCTGCTCGATGCATCGGGCGGCATTGAACTCGGCAAAGGAAATCGCATTCGGCGGCAAGCCCTCCGGGGAGTTTCTTCAAACGGCGATGGATGCGGGCTTCGTACGCGGTTCCGGGTGCCGCAAAGAAGCCCGGAAGTGCCTGTTCATGGAGGTCACAAAGAGATGAGTAAAACCATAATGGCGGTGGACGACTCGGCCAGCGTTCGACAAATGGTGAGTTTCACGCTGCGGAACGCGGGGTACGAGGTGGTGGAGGCCGTGGACGGGGTGGACGCTCTTTCCAAGCTCAAGGCCGCATCCATTCACATGCTGGTGACCGATCTCAATATGCCCAACATGGACGGGATCGAACTGATTCGCAACGTCAGGGGCGGCGCAAGCTGCAAATTCGTCCCGATCATCATGCTCACCACGGAATCTCAGGCTGACAAGAAGATGGAAGGCAAGGCGGCGGGCGCGACCGGCTGGATTGTCAAACCCTTCAAACCGGAGCAGTTGCTGGCCGTAGTTAAGAAGGTGCTGGGATGATAGATCATCGTGCGGCATTCAAGGAAGAGGCCAGAGAGCTTCTTGCCGAACTCGAGGTTTCCCTGCTCGAACTGGAAGAGACCCCCGACGACAGGGAAATTATCGGCCGGGTGTTCCGCGCCCTTCACACCATCAAGGGCTCCGGCGCGATGTTTGGTTTTGACGAGATTTCCGCGTTCACGCATGAGGTCGAAACCACATTCGATCTTATTCGCGACGGCTCTTTACAGGTTACCGGGGACTTGATCGGCCTGACCCTCTCGTCCTGCGACCACATCCGCTCCCTGTTCGAGGCCCTGGAAAACGACCAGGAGCCCGACAGGGCAAATGGCGGCCGCATTATCGCCACTTTCAAGGAACTCGGCGCGGGCCGTCCGCTCGCGCCGTCCGCCGAGCCCCCGGCGGCCGAACCCGCCCATGAGGAGCGGGAAGAAAGAGGCCCAGATGTCACTTACCGCATCAGGTTCCGCCCGGAGAGCGACCTTCTGACCACCGGTTCAAACCCGATTTTGCTCCTCAATGAACTTCGGGACCTCGGTCCGTGCAGGATACTGGCCCAGACGGATGCGATCCCGCCGCTCGACGAAATCGATCCCGAGAAGTGCCACACCTACTGGGACATCATTCTGACGACCGCGCGCGGAATAAATGCAATCCGGGACGTTTTCATTTTCGTCGAGGACGGATGCTCCATCTCGATCGACATCATCGACGAGGGCGAATGCCCGGATGATGAGGAAACGGAAGGCGCGTACCCCATAAATCATAAGAAGCTCGGAGAAATACTGGTGGAGAAAGGCGACTTGGCCCCCCAGGTCGTCGAGGAGGTCCTCGGGGCGCAAAAGCCGATCGGCCGGATGCTGGTCGAAGCCGGCGCCGTGAACCCGAGCCTGGTGGAATCGGCCTTTGCGGAGCAGGAGCACGTAAAGGAAATCCGGCGCAACAAAGCGGCCAGGGAGAATACCGCCACCATACGAGTCCCCGCCGATAAACTCGACGTCCTGGTCAACCTTGTCGGAGAGCTGGTAACCGTACGGGCGCGCCTCAGCCAGATGGCCGAGCTGCAGAGCAATTCCGAGATGATCGCGGTGGCTGAGGAAGTCGAACGCCTCACCGAGGAACTGCGCGAGAACACGATGAACATCCGAATGGTGCCCATCGGGACGACCTTCACCAAGTTTAAGCGCCTGGTCCGCGATTTGGCCTCCGAACTGGGAAAAGAGCTGGTGATGGAGACCGAGGGGGCGGAAACGGAACTGGACAAGACGGTCATCGAGCGGCTGAACGACCCCTTGATCCACCTTATCCGCAACAGTATCGATCACGGGATCGAGTTGCCTGAAATCCGGAAGGCCGCCGGCAAACCCCCTCAGGGGACCGTTCGCATAGTTGCCTCGCATTCCGGCGCCAATGTGCTGATCGCGATTTCCGACGACGGGGCGGGGCTGGACAGGGAAGCGATTCAGGCCAAGGCGGTGGCCAAGGGCCTTCTCCCGGCCGACGCCGAACTGACGGAAAAAGATGCCTATGCGCTTATCTTCAGCCCGGGTTTTTCCACGGCCCAGTCGGTGACCAGCATTTCCGGCCGGGGCGTCGGGATGGACGTGGTGAAGCGCAACATAGAAGCGCTTCGGGGTTCCATCGACATCGAGAGCAGAAAGGGGGCGGGGACGACCATTACCCTGAAATTGCCCCTGACCCTCGCGATCATCGACGGGCTGCTCGTGAAGGTCGGCGCGGGGCAGTTCGTGCTGCCTCTGTCGATCGTTCAGGAATGCGTCGAACTCACTCCACAGGACCGCGCACGGTCGAACGGGCGCGATCTGGCCTATGTCAGAGGCGAACTCGTCCCGTACATCCGCCTGCGCGAGCAGTTCCTGGTGGCGGGTTCATCCCCGGAGATCGAGCAAATCATTATCACGGAAGCAAATGAAGGGAAATTCGGGTTTGTTGTCGATCAGGTCATCGGTGAGCGCCAGACCGTGATCAAAAACCTTGGCAAGATGTTCGGTTATGTGGAGGGCATTTCGGGAGCGACCATTCTCGGAGATGGGAAAGTGGCGCTGATCCTGGATGTGCCGAAAATCGTACGAAACGTGGAAATCGGGACCGAAGTAGTCACGCACTGATCCATATCTAATAAAAATGGGGGAGTACGTATGAAAAACATGAAGCTGGGAAAGAAGATTGGATTGGGTTTCGCCGTCGTGATAGCCATCGCAATGGTGCTGGGTATGGTAACGATCTGGAACATGCGGAGCGTATCGGGGCTTGCGGAGAAACTGGACGCACAGTACGTTCCCCAGGCGGGCTATTCGACCAGCATCGAACGCAATTACCTCAAGGCGGCGCTGGAAATTCGGGGGTATGCCTTCACATTCGACAAGAGATTTCTCGAGAAGGGCTCGAAATTCATCGAGCAGATCAAAAAAGACCTCCAGGAGGCCAAGGAAGTTGCGAGCAAGTCCGCCGACATGGCCAAATTCCGTGAGCAAATCGATACGACAATCGCGAAGACGGCCGAGTATGAGCGCATGACCGCCGAGACGGCGGCGAAGTACGACACGCTCACAAATCTGCGCAAGCAGGCATACGACGTGGGCGTCACGCTGGTGAACGGCATCTCGGAGTTCACGCTCGAACAGAACGCGGCCATAAAAAGCGACATTAGCTCCGGCCGCGAGCCCGCCCGGTTGCTTGAAGGCCTGGCAAGGATCGCTCTTATCAATGACGTGGACCATGCGTTGTACGGAGTGCGCATGGCGTTCTGGAAGGCCCAGGCCGAACGGGACATCAGGCAAACCCAGGAGATTGTCAAAAATATCGATGCCCTGGGCAAAAAGTTGGATTCTCTCAAAGCGATCACGACCAGAGAAAACCAGGTCAAGACAATCGATACTATCCGCTCCGCCGTCGATTCCTACAAGGCGCTCTTGAGTGAATTCGCCGCCGTCACGATCGCGGCGGATGAAATCGGGACCAAACGGGGAGTGCTGGCCTACGAAATAATGGATGCGGCCAGGGCCTCCGCGGAAGCCAGCATGCAGGACACCAAGTCCGTAGCCACCGCGACGGTTTCCAAGCTCTCGATATCCGCGATAATCAATATTGTCGGCCTCCTTCTTGCCGTAATCCTCGGCGCATTCATAGCCATTTATGTGACCCGCTCGATTGTGAATCCTCTGCTCAAGGCCCTGGAAGTCTCCAACCGGCTGAGCGAGGGCGACCTCACCCTCAGGATCGAGTCCGAGAGCAAGGATGAAACGGGACAGTTGCTCAATGCCATGAGGCACATGGTTGACAAGCTCCGGGAAATCGTCGGCGAGGTCAAAAGGGCGGGGGATAACGTCACCGCGGGGAGCCAGGAACTCAGCAGCACGGCGGAAGAGCTGTCGCAGGGATCGACCGAGCAGGCCGCGTCGGCCGAGGAAGTCTCCTCGTCGATGGAGGAGATGGGCTCGAATATAAAGCAAAATGCGGACAACGCGCTCCAGACCGAAAAGATCGCCATCAAGTGCGCTGAAGACGCCCGCAAGGGTGGTGAAGCGGTGGGCGAGACCGTATCGGCCATGAAGGAGATCGCGGGAAAGATTTCGATAATCGAGGAAATCGCCCGCCAGACCAACCTGCTGGCCCTCAACGCCGCCATCGAAGCCGCGCGGGCCGGGGAACACGGGAAAGGGTTCGCCGTGGTTGCCTCGGAGGTGAGAAAGCTGGCCGAGCGGAGCCAGACGGCGGCGGCCGAGATCAGCAAGCTGTCGACAACGAGCGTCGATGTCGCGGAGAAAGCGGGCGAGATGCTGCTCAGGATCGTTCCCGACATCCAGAAAACGGCCGACCTGGTGCAGGAAATCAGCTCCGCGTGCAATGAACAAAACAGCGGAGCGGACCAGATCAATAAGGCCCTCCAGCAACTCGACCAGGTAATTCAGCAGAATGCGTCGGCATCCGAGGAGATGGCTTCGACCTCCGAGGAACTCTTGAGCCAGGCCGAACAGCTCCAGGGCATCATCGCCTTCTTCAGGACCGGTGATGGAGACAGGGCCTTCCAGCATACGCGGGAAAATGTCTCGCCCCGTCCCGAGGCCAGATCGGGCCTGGCGCTGTTGGGGCGGAAAAAGCCGCATACACCGCAGCGCCAGATGATTCAAAAAACCAAGTCGTCGGCGGACCATGCCGACCTGGGTGGAAATGGAAAAGCCGGCGGATTTTCTCTCGAACTGGGAGAAGGCAAGCCGGACAGTGAAGATCACGACTTTGAAAGGTATTAGCCGAAGCCGACAACCCTCCCCGCCCGCCCCGGCGGGAGAAGCCCTCGGGGACGGGTCCGGGCGGGCTTTAGGCCCGCCCGGTCGGCCCGATTGCGAGAGGTCTTTCCGCCGACACATCCCGGCCTCCCGGATCATGCGAGAGGGAGATTTGCCGGCGTGCCGGTCGGGCGGGGCCGGATAATCCGATCAAAGCTATAGGAAGGAGGAAGTCTTATGAGCGTTGCATCCATCACGGAAACGGGACAATACCTTACATTCAGGCTGGATAGCGAGACTTTCGCTCTGGACATATCAAAGGTTCGCGAGGTCCTGGATTTTACCTCGATCACCAAGGTGCCCCAGACACCGGATTTCATGCTGGGCGTGATCAATCTTCGGGGCAGCGTGGTGCCCGTCGTCGACATGCGCCTCAAATTCAGGATGACCAGGACCGAGGCCACCGTCAATACCTGCATCATCATCGTCGAGATAGAAATTGACGGCGAGATCACGGTGCTCGGCGCCCTGGCCGATTCGGTCCAGGAGGTGCTCGAACTCGATCCGGACCAGATCGAGCCGCCGCCGCGGATCGGCACCCGCCTCAAGACCCAGTTCATCAGGGGCATGGGCCACCGGGACGGCCAGTTCATCATAATTCTGGAGATAGATAAGGTCTTTTCGGCCGAGGAGCTTGCGATCGCGCAGGATATCGGGGCCGATACGCCTGCCGCCAGGCAGGCTTCCGCGATGTAAGGGCTGCTTGCCATGCACAAGAAGGCCATTGTGGACGTGAATGTATTTTCAGCGGTCCTGTCCAATAAGGACTTTTCCGAGCTGGCCGGGTTCATTCGCGCGCAGTGCGGCATAAAGATACCGCCGAGCAAGAAGCAGATGCTCGAGGGACGGCTTCGCAAACGGCTGCGCGCCCTGGGAATCGACTCGTTTGAAAGGTACCTCTCGTACCTGTTCGGCCCTGAAGGAGCGAGGACCTCCGAGTATGTCCACCTGATAGATGAGGTGACCACCAATAAAACCGATTTTTTCCGGGAAAAGTCCCATTTCGATCTCCTCACCCAGTCGGTGTTGCCCGACCTGGGGGAAAGGTTCGATCTGGGCGTGAGGACCAGGCTCAACGTGTGGAGCGCGGGATGTTCCACGGGAGAAGAACCTTATACCCTGGCCATGGTTTTGAGTGAGTATGCTCTTGCCGTGCCGAATTTCAAGTTCTCGGTCCTGGCCACCGATATCTCGATGAAGGTGCTCGAAAAAGCCGTAAAAGGCATCTACGAGTCCGACAGGGCCGAAGCCATTCCGATGCCGCTGAGGAAAAGGTACCTTCTCAGGAGCAAGGACAGGGGCGGGAACCTGGTGCGGATAGCGCCCGAACTGAGGTCGCGGGTGAGTTTCATGAGGCTCAATTTCCTGGAGGACTCGTTTCACGGGGCCCAGCGGATGGGCGTCATCTTCTGCCGAAACGTGCTCATCTATTTTGACCGGCCCACGCAGGAGATGGTCCTGAGAAAACTCTGCGGGCGCCTTACGGATGGAGGATACCTTTTCACCGGCCATTCCGAAACGCTCCACAGCATGGACCTTCCTTTGGACCAGGTCGCTTCCACGGTGTACAGGAAGCGGCATGAGCGTGCGGCCGCCGGAAAGGGGGCCGGGGTCTCGAGATCGGGCTTCTCCGAGGCGGGAAATGTTTCATCGAGGACTTGAGGACGACATTTTTTACCGTAATGGGGATCACAATGAAAAAGATCGGTGTGCTGATAGTCGATGATTCCGCGGTGGTCCGTCAGACATTGAGCGAGATAATTGCATCAGACCCCCGACTCGAAGTGAGGGGCACCGCCCAGAATCCCTTCGAGGCGGCCGACGTGATACGGGAAAGCATCCCGGATGTAATCACCCTGGATGTCGAGATGCCGCGCATGGACGGGATCACGTTTTTGCAGAAGCTCATGAGCCAGCATCCCATCCCCGTGGTCATATGCTCGAGCCTCGTGGGAAAGAATTCGGAGACGGCGCTGAAGGCGATCGATTACGGCGCGGTGGAAATCATCGAAAAGCCCCGATTGGGCACGAAACAGTTCTTCCTGGAGTCGC
The DNA here is from genome assembly GCA_049300095.1 of Syntrophobacteraceae bacterium. Classification (GTDB taxonomy): domain Bacteria; phylum Desulfobacterota; class Syntrophobacteria; order Syntrophobacterales; family Syntrophobacteraceae; genus SbD1. Next base: position 8,053 of record JBAQYM010000256.1, on the reverse strand, counting down.
GGATACAGATCTGCGATATCGTCAAAGCGGCATCGCTGGCCAAGGTGAGGCCCATACGCGCACCGCGCAAAGTCGAGCCCAAACTCACGGCGGACGCCGTGATCATGAAGCCGAAGACCATGGCCATGGTTCAGACAACCGAGAAGGTGGTGGTTGTCGGGGCTTCGACGGGAGGGACCGAGGCGCTCAGGGTCTTGCTCGAGAACCTGCCGCCGGATGCGCCGCCAATGGTGATCGTTCAGCACATGCCTGAGCACTTTACCGCTTCTTTTGCTCAACGGCTCGACTCGATTTGCCGAATCTCGGTAAAAGAGGCGGAAGATAACGATACCGTCATGCGAGGCCGCGCCCTGATCGCTCCGGGCAATCGCCACCTGCTGCTCAGGCGAAGCGGGGCCAGGTATTACGCCGAACTGAAAGACGGTCCCCTGGTGTGCCGTCACCGGCCTTCCGTGGACGTTCTCTTCCGGTCGGCCGCCCGGTATGCCGGGAAAAACTCCGTTGGCGTCATCATGACGGGCATGGGAGACGACGGGGCCAGGGGCATTCACGAAATGAAGGAGGCGGGGGCGACGACGATAGCCCAGGATGAGGAATCCTGTGTCGTATTCGGAATGCCGCAGGAGGCGATTAAGCGGGGGTGCATCGATAAAATTCTCCCGCTCGAAGGGATAGCCGGTGAGGTAATCAGAATTTGCAACCGGTGGTAACGGCGTCTGATACTCGCTCCAAGCTCGCAATTTCCGAGAATGGTCATTCGGACGCAACATCGACCGGGATACGTGTGGATGTATATGGAGGCGAGGCCATGCTCGCGTCGAGAAACGATCTGGGACCGGGTGTGCTTCAGGGCATCGAACTCGATACCCTTGCCCGAAGCAATACTCGGGATGAGCTGGAGCGGGTCACACGACATAACGACCTGATCCTGAACTCGATGGCCGACGGAATTTTGGGGCTGGACAGGTTCGGCAGAATCACCTTTGCGAATTCGTCGGCACTGAAAATGCTGGGACGGCAAAGCCATGAACTGCTCGCACAGAGCATGCACGAGCTGGTCCACCACTCGAAGTCCGACGGCGCGCCCTGCATGGAGGAAGACTGCTTCGTATGCAATCAGAAAAACATAACCTTTTTCGATATGGACGAGGTCTTCTGGAGAAAAGACGGTTCCTCGTTTCCCATCGAAGCGGTCAAAACCCCCATCGAGGAGGAGGGGGAAGAAGTCGGAACGGTAATTGTCTTCAAAGACCTCACGGAGCGCAAACAGGCCGATAAAGAGCGTCTGCAACTTGCCACGGCCATCGAACAGGCGGCCGAGAGCGTGATCATTACGGACACCGAGGGGGGCATCCAGTACGCCAATCCCTCCTTGGAAGCCCTCAGCGGGTACAGCCGCGAAGAAATAGTAGGCCGGAACGCGCGTATCCTCAAAAGCGGCAAACACTCCCCGGAATTCTACCGGACGATGTGGGAGACCATTCTTTCGGGAGAAACCTGGACCGGGCATCTCAGCAACAGGAAAAAGGACGGCGCGCTCTACGAGCTCGAGGGGACGATTTCTCCCGTCAGGGACATGTATGGGAAGATAACGAACTTCGTGAGTGTAATGCGGGATGTGACCGCCAAATCGCAGCTCGAAAAACAGGTGCGCCAGCTTCAAAAGATGGAGGCCATCGGCACGCTGGCCAGTGGTATAGCCCATGATTTCAATAACATCCTTACAGCCATCATGGGCTACACCGAACTTGCCATGTGCCGCGTGACCGAAGGTCCGCTGAAGACAAACCTTGAAGCGGTGCTGAACGCAGGCTGTCGCGCGGGTAATCTCGTAAAACAGATCCTGTCATTCAGCCGGAGGACCGAACAGAAATTCGTACCGGTCAAGCTCTCTCCCATCGTAACGGAATCATTGAGGTTCCTTCGGGCATCCCTGCCCGCGACAATCGAAATCCGGCAGAAAGTGTGTCGTGAAGAGGACGTTATTCTGGCGGACCCGACTCAAATCCACCAGGTGTTGATGAACCTTTGCACCAATGCGCGGCATGCAATGCTCGATAGCGGCGGCATTCTCGAAGTCAAGCTTGCCGGTGTCGTGTTGAATGAGCATGACTCGGCCCTGTATCAGTCACTTGCCCCCGGGCCTTACCTGGAGCTGGTGGTGAGCGACACCGGCCACGGTATGGATCAATCGACGCTCGAACGCATATTCGACCCTTTTTTCACCACAAAAAAACGCGGCGAGGGGACCGGTCTCGGCCTTTCCGTCGTGCACGGCATCATAAAACGTCACAAGGGGGACATCTCGGTCCAGAGCGATCCGGGAAAGGGCAGCACTTTCACGGTGCTCCTGCCCACGATTGAAGATGAACACCGGTTCGCGAATGCGGATGAGATCGGGCCGGGTATCGCGGGAGGAAGCGAGTGCATCCTGTTTGTCGATGATGAAGACGCGATAGTCGCCGCGTGGAAAGACATATTGACGGGCCTCGGATATAACGTCGTCACGTGTCGTTCGGGCATGGAAGCCCTTGGATGCTTTTATAGTCAACCCGGTCGATTCAACATCATCATCACGGATCAGACCATGCCCCAGATGACCGGCATGGATTTCGCCAGAGAGGTGCTTGGCATTCGGCCCGATGTTCCGATCCTTCTCTGCACGGGATTTATTGACAGTGTTTCGGAGGAAAAAGCGAAAGAGCTCGGAATTCGGGAAGTCGTAATGAAACCATTCACCAGGCGCCAATTTGCGGAGACCATCAGAAGCGTTCTGGACGGGCAGGTCGCCGCATCCCCGAAACAGCCGGCCGGCCCTTCTCCTCCGTTGAATTTTGCCGGAGAGAGGGCGAACCGTTAGAGAGAGGGCGAACCGTTAGAAAGATGGGCGGCCCGTTAGAAAGATGGGCGGCCCGTGAGAGAGATGGGCGGCCCGTTAGAAAGATGGGCGGCCCGTGAGAGAGATGGGCGGCCCGTGAGGAATTGGTCTGAAGCCAACCCCAAACGGGCTGTTGCCCAAATGCAGAAGTTGCGACAGGTGTGGCCAAAACAGGACAGAGGTCTCCCCTCCCTTGGCGGGAGGGGCTGGGGGAGGGGGTCGTAAGTACTTGAAAATTCAACACCGCCCCCTAACCCCTCCCATCGCGGGGAGGGGGACTCACGTCCGGCTCAATAACAGGACGGAGGTCTCCCCTCCCTTGGCGGGAGGGGCTGGGGGAGGGGGTTGTAACTACTTGAAAATTCAACACCCTCCCCCCCTAACCTCTCCCATCGCGGGGATGGGGACTCACGTCCGGCTCAATAGTCGCACAGCTTGAATATTTCTTTGGGCAACAACCCTCTAACGGTGTGAATTGGCTTGGCCCCCCTTACCCATGCGTATTTCCCATTTGCTGAAGCGGTGCTACGGAAAAGGCCGAAGAAAAGGAACGCATCGCCCGCTACGGCCGCGCGGGTTCGCTTTCCTCACCAGGTTTTGCACACGACCTGTCTTCCTGACCCACAGCCTGCACCAATAATTCTCCTGATATTCCCACCATCGCCGGAAGATACGCCGGGTTGAGTTTCGCCCCCCCCCCGCCCGCCAGAGGCGCGACCCCCGGCGGCCGGACCTTCCCCGGAAGCCCCCAACCTTCGCCCGGGTCCGCTTCCATCTCATACCAGTTTGCCGTCATACGAGTGTCATTCCGAACGCCAGCGAGGAATCTTGTGATTGCCCGGACAAGATTTCTCGTTCCGCTCGAAATGACATTGCTTAATGTCTGATAGCGAATTGGTATCACTTACAAGAACTGCATCGAAAGACCTTTCCTCGACTTTATCCCTACTTGAAAAAACCGCCTGATATAGACCTCTGCAGCCCGCGGCTTCCGGAGATTTCGACGACGGAAAACAGAAGTCGGATGTCCAAAAACGGAAGATGGAAGACGGAAGGCGGGCGCCGGAACGCCGATGCCGAAAGACGGGCGTCGGATAAGAGAGACCGGATTACACGATCAACGAAATCGAGGACCAAGGACATGACCATCCTATACGACCAGTTCTCCCGTCCCATACCGCTCGCGCGGGCGGCGCGGCCGGACATGCGCGAAATCGCGGTCGCGACCCTCCGCGACAGGTGGAGCGGCTATCCATCGAGCGGCCTCACCCCGGAGCGGCTCGCCCGGATTTTCCGGCAGGCGGACAGCGGCGATGTCCTGAGCCAGGCCGAACTCTTCGAGGAAATGGAAGAAAAGGACGCGCACCTGGCCAGCCAGTTCCAGGTCCGAAAACTTGCCGTCCAGGGCCTCGATTGGGAAATCTCCCCGGCCGAGCAGTCCGGGCGCGCCATCGAGACCTCCCGCTTCTGCCGCTCATTTCTCGAAAACCTCGCCGACTTTGACGAAAACGTCCTGGACCTGCTCGACGCCCTGGGCAAGGGATATTCCATGATGGAAATCCTCTGGGAGGCGTCCGGGGGCGAGGTCGCCGTCCGTGGGCTTCGCTGGGTGCACCCGAAAAGGATCACCTTCTGGGATTCCCTCACGCCGAAAATCCTCACCGAGGAAGAGCCGATACACGGGCTCGATCCCCCGCCCTTCAAGTTCGTCTACCACCGATGCCGCGCCCGTTCGGGCTACGACACGCGCGCGGGAATAATGCGGGTGTGCGCCTGGATGTACCTCTTCAAAAACTACGCGGTAAAAGACTGGATCGGGTTCGCGGAGGTGTACGGGATGCCCCTGCGGGTGGGTAAATACGAGCCGGGCGCGACCAGGGCGGACCGCGATGCGCTGATCCAGGCCGTCCGCTCGCTGGGGTCGGATGCGGCCGGAATCATTTCCAAATCCACCGAGATCGAATTCATCGAAGTGCAGAAGGGATCGTCGCTAAACGTCTACGAAAGCCTCGCATCCTTTTGCGACGCTCAGATGTCCAAGGCCATCGTCGGCCAGACCCTCAGCTCGGAGCCGGGGGGCGGCAAAGGGACGGGATCGTACGCCCTGGGGCGCGTGCACTCGGAGGTTCGCCAGGACATCGTCGAGGCCGACTCGAAGGCGCTTTCCAGGACGATCACGCGGCAGGTCCTGAGGCCCCTTGTCGGGTTCAACTTCGGATGGGACGCTCCCGTGCCCCGGTTCCAGTTCCTGTGCGAGCCGCCCGAGGACATGAAATCCGTTGCCGAAGTCTACAAAATCCTATCGGAAATCGGTTTCGAATTCAGCCGCGAGGACCTGGCGGGCCGGTTCAAGCTGCCGGTTAAAAGCGGCGCGGCGTAGAGCGAACAGAACACTCTCAAAATGGAGTCAGCGGTGCAAAACAGCGAAAACCTGAGACTGGGCTTTGTTGCAACCCTGCCGGACGGCGCTCCGGTCCCCTCGGAATTCCAGGTCTTTCCCTCGGGGGCGGTCGAGATCGAGGGGGCCGAGCCTTTCGTGGTGGACCACGCGGCGATGGAGCGGGTCGTCGAGCGCTTCCTGGCAAGGGGCCTCGATATGGTGATCGACTACGAACACCAGACCGAGGGAGGGAGCCGCGCCCCGGCCGCCGGGTGGATAAAGCGGCTCGAAAACCGGGGAAAAGAGGGGCTTTGGGCGGTCGCCGAGTGGACGGACCGGGCGCGCGAGTACCTGGCGAAAAAGGAGTACCGCTATTTTTCGCCCGTGTTTCTCGTGTCCCGCGACGGCCGCCGGCTTGCCGAACTGCTGCGGGTGGCGCTGACAAACGCCCCGCGCCTCAACTGGATAAAACCGATCGCGGCAAAATCTTCGATTCACACCAATGAAAACCCAACCGGGAGGGAAAGGATGGAATTTCTCGAGATGTTCGCAAAACAGGTCGGACTCCCCGAAACGGCGACGGCGCAAGAGGTGTCGGCGGCCATCGGAAAGCTCCGTGAAACGGAAGGGGCGGTTGCCTGCAAGGATGTGCTCGACGCGCTCGGCCTCGCCGCCGGGACGGGAAAAAGCGAGGTGGTGGCAACCATCCACGCCCTTCGGCAAAACCCCGACCTCACCCTGGAAGTCGCGGCCCTCAAGGAAAAACTCGCCGGGCGCGAGCGCGACGACCTGGTGTCGGACGCCCTCAGGGACGGCAAAATCACCCCGGCGCAGCGCGAGTGGGCCGAGAATTACGCCCTGGGCGACCCCGAGGGCTTTCGCCTCTTCGTCGCCAAGGCCCCGCGGGTGATTCCCTTCGGCGCAATCGACCCGCAACCTCGGGGGACGCGAGTCAATGCGCACCCCGGCGACAACCAGCTCCACATCAACAAGCTCGTCGGAATCTCCGAGGAAACCTGGAGAAAATACAATTAGGCGGATGACGGATGACGGATGACGGAAGGCAGAAGGCGGAAAAATTGATGTCCGCAACCCTCAACCCGCAATCCGTAACACACAAGGCACTATCCAACCAAAGGAGAAGAATAAATGGCGGCCCTAACTTCGGACAGAAAGACGGTTTACCGCGAGGGGATCGAAATCGAATACAAGGTGGCGGCCGGCGCAAAGATATATGCCGGATCGCTGGTGTGCCTCAATACGGCGGGTTACGCGGCGCCCGGCGCCGACACCGCGAGCTTCAGGTTCATCGGTGTTGCCGTCGAGCATGCGGACAACTCGTCGGGTGAAAACGGCGACATCACCGTGCGGGTCAGGCGCAAGGGCGTTTTCCGCTTCGCGGCCTCCGGCATGGCCATAACCGACATCGGCGCGGCCGTGAAAGTCTCCGACGACCAGACGGTTGCAAAGAGCACTACGAACTCGGTCGCCTGCGGCACGATCGCCGAGTTCATCAGCGCAACCATGGTCGGCGTGGACCTCGACATGAGATAGACAAACGATTCACAGCGGAGGGCACAGAGGGCGCAAAGTAAGAACTTCGAACAGGCTTCCTTGCTCCCGGCTTTGCTCCGCGTTCTCCGCGCCTCCGCGGTGAAATATCTTCGGAAAGGAGACTCGAATGATAATCAACCAGGCAAACCTTTCAGGGATCTATAAATCGTTCAAGACCGTATTCAACGAGGCGTTCGACGGAGCGCCCTCCCAGTGGCCGCTCGTCACCATGCAGGTGCCCTCCGAGGGACGGTCGGTGGACTACAAGTGGCTGGGCGACTTTCCCATGCTTCGCGAATGGGTGGGAGACCGCGCGATCCGGGACCTCTCCGCGTTCCAGTACGAAATCGTGAACAAGGACTACGAATCCACCATCGAGGTGGACAGAAACGACATCGAAGACGACCAGATAGGCGTCTACACCCCGATGATCCAGGGGCTGGCCTGGGCCGCGAAGCAGCACCCGGACCTGCTCGTCTTCGCCCTGCTCAAGGCCGGTTTTGCGACCGCCTGCTACGACGGCCAAAACTTCTTCGATACCGACCACCCGGTCGGCGGCGCGGGCGTCTCGAACTCGGGAGGCGGCACGGGCGATTCATGGTTCCTGCTCGACCTCTCGCGGCCGGTAAAACCCATCATCCTCCAGATCCGAAAGCGCCCCGAATTCGTGTCGATGGACCGCCCCGACGATGAGAACGTCTTCATGCGCAAAAAATATCTCTACGGGGTGGACGACCGCAAAAACGTGGGGTTCGGGCTCTGGCAGCTTGCCTACGCGAGCAAGAGCACCCTCGGCGCGGCGAACTACGCTGCCGCCCGCGCGGCCATGATGGGGTTCAAGAGCGAGGAAGGCGCGCCCCTGGGGATCAACCCCACTCACCTGGTGGTCCCGCCCTCCCTCGAAAGCGCCGGCAGGTCGATCCTCAAGGTCCCCAACGACGCCGCCGGGGCCGGCAACCCCTGGTTCAACAGCGCGGAGCTGGTCGTCGTCCCGTGGCTGGCGTAACGGAGGACAGAGGATAGAGGACCGAACGCAGAGGGCGGGAGGGGGAAAATCGTGATTCTCGAATCGTGAATCGGATGACCGACGTGGTGGAGGGCTAGCTCCCCAGGCGCTCAAGTAAACCGGGGATGGATCAAAGAGGCCTTCGCCCGCGGTGGGAGCGGCTTGCAGCCGCGATGAACGGGCAAGTGCCGGTCAACCTCCGGTGAACCGAAGCGGGGACATCGCGGCTGCAAGC